>DATJHR010000048.1:0-11546 GCA_035493735.1 Acidocella sp. | reverse complement strand
AGCCGGCCGGCGATGTCCTGGATAAACTGCCAGGCCACGCGGCCCGAGCGCCCGCCCCTGGTGACCGACCATTCCACCGCGGCCGCATGCAGCTCCTCCGTGGAAATGGGCAGCCGATACGCCGCCGCGTAGCCGTCGATCATGGCGAAAAACGTTTCCTGGTCGCCATTATGAAAGCCGAGCCACAGGCCGAACCGGTCGGAGAGCGAGACTTTTTCCTCAATCGCCTCGCCGGGATTGATCGCGGTGGCGCGTTCGTTATCCATCATGTCGCGCGGCATCAAATGCCGGCGATTCGAGGTGGCATAGAACAGCACATTGTCCGGCCGGCCCTCGATCCCGCCATCCAGCACCGATTTCAGCGCCTTGTAGTCCGCGTCTTCCTTCTCGAAGGACAGATCGTCGCACAAGATCACGCAACGCCGCGGCTGGTCGCGCAGCACGTTCAACAGCGTGGGCAGGGTGCGGATGTCCTCGCGGTGGATCTCGATCAGCGCCAGGGCGCCCGGGGTGCTCCGATTCACCTCGGCATGCACCGCCTTCACCAGCGAAGACTTGCCCATGCCGCGCGCCCCCCAGAGCATGGCGTTGTTGGCCGGCAGCCCGTCCGCGAAGCGCCGCGTATTCTCGAGCAGAATCTCCTTCTGCCGGCCGATGCCCTGCAGCAGCCCGAAACCCACGCCCGACACGCGCGCCACCGTGGTGAGCGCGAAGCGTTCCGGGTGCCACACAAACGCGTCGGCGGCCTGCAAATCGGGCGCCTTGGGTGCCGGCGGCGCCAGCCGTTCCAAGGCCGCGGCGATCCGGCTCAGCGTCGTTTCATCCATTCCTATAGACTCCTAGTTGACTGCGTCGCGGCGCAACCTATGGTCCGCCGCATCACACGGCAACCAGGAGCCCCAATGTTCATTTCGCCAGCCTTTGCGCAAACGACGGCCGCTGCCGGCTCGTCCGGCTCGCTCTCCTCCCTTCTCCAGTTCGCGCCGCTGGTTCTGATTTTCGTTGTCTTTTATTTTCTGCTCATCCGCCCCCAGCAGAACCAGCAGAAGCAGCTGAAAGCCCGCCTCTCCGCGATCAAGCGCGGCGATCGCGTGGTCACCGCCGGCGGCATTGTCGGGCTGGTGAAGAAGGCGGCCGACGGTGCCAATGAAATCGATGTGGAAATCGCCCCGAACGTTACGGTCAGCGTGGTCCGTTCGACCATCACCACGGTGCTGACGCAGGCAGCGGCGAACGACAAGAAATAAGTAGGGATGTGCCGCTTTTTGAAAAAAGCGGCGCAAAAACTTTTTTGAAACTGGGCCCGCGGCGGGGAAACCAGCACGGCCCAAACTGACAAAGTTTTTTTGCTACTTTTTGTTCACAAAAAGTAGCCTTCTCTTCCTCTTTCTTTAATACCGCCGGGCCGTGGTGTAACGCGCCGCGTCCATCAGCGCCTGGCGCATCGACGACTCGGGGAAAATCTCCAGCGCCGTGCAGGCGGAGGCCACGAACTCATCGGCCCGCGCCACGCTGCGCGCGGTCGCGTCATGCTGGCGCATATAATCCAGCGCGGTCTGCAGGTCCGTCTCTGCCTGGTCGCCCTGGCCGATCGTGCGGGCCCAGAATGCGGCCTCTTCGCCCTCGGCCGCGGCAATGGAGAGCAGCACCGGGTAGGTCAGCTTGCCTTCGCGGAAATCGTCGCCGATGGTTTTGCCCAACTGCGCCTGGTCGGCGCTGTAGTCGAGCGCGTCGTCGACCAGCTGGAATGCCATGCCCAGATCCATGCCGAAGCGCTGTAGCGCCGCGCACTCGGCGGCGGCGCGCCCGGCGATCACGCCGCCAACCTCGCAGGCGGCGGCGAACAAAGCCGCCGTCTTGCCGCGGATCACGTCAAAATATCTCTGCTCCGTGGTCTCAAGGTCGTTCTGCGTGGTCAGTTGCAGCACCTCGCCCTCGGCGATGGTGGCGGCGGCGGCGGAGAGGATGCGCAGCACCTCCAGCGAGCCGTCATCGACCATTAGCTGGAAGGCCCGGGCGAACAGGAAATCGCCGACCAGCACCGAAGCCTTGTTGCCGAACACCGCATTGGCGCTGGCGGCGCCGCGGCGCAGCACCGATTCGTCCACCACATCGTCATGCAGCAGCGTCGCGGTATGGATAAACTCCACGCAAGCGGCGAGGCTGACATGCCGGTCCCCCTCATAGCCGCAGAGTTTCGCCGTCGCCAAAGTGAGCAACGGACGCAACCGCTTGCCGCCGGAGGCGACCAAATGCGCCGCCAACTGCGGGATCAGCGCGACCGGACTGTCCATCCGCGCGACGATCGTACGGTTGGTGGCAAGCAGCTCCGTTTCGAGCAGAGTCGTCAGCTGTGTCAAAGCATCAGTCGTCACAGGCGTTGCACCATCCAATTTATCACGCCCTAATTTGCCAGGGAGAATAAGCTCGCGCATCATATCGGGCGGACGGAAAAAAGGGTCAAGGCGGGCGGCATGGGAGAGTTTACGGCGGGCACGCTTTTGGGCGGCCGCATCACCTACCGGCAACGCCGCGACGGCCATCGCACAGGATTTGAGCCGGTCCTGCTGGCGGCCGCCATCGACGCGAAACCGGGCGAGCGCGTGTTGGAAGGCGGCACCGGCGCCGGCGCCGCCCTGCTCTGCCTTGCCGCACGCGTCCCAGACCTGACCGGGATCGGCCTCGAGCGCGACGCCGCCCTGGCGGAATTGGCCAGCATAAACTTCAAAAACAATGGGTTGGGGACAGTTTCCTGCGTCCAGGGCGATGTCGTGAAACCGCCGTTTTCGCGCGACACATTCGATCACGTTTTCGCCAATCCGCCCTGGTTCGACGATGCCAGCACGCTGCCCCCTGATGCGCGCCGGGCCTTGGCGCACCATGCCAGCCCGAATCTGCTCGAAGACTGGGTTGCCGCACTGGCCGCCATGCTTCGCCCGCGTGGCAGCCTCACGCTGATCCTCCCCGCCGCCACGTTCGCGCAAGGAGTCGCCGCGCTCCGACTCGGAGGTTGTGCCGGCGTGACCCTGTTCCCGTTATGGTCGAGGAACGGGCAACCGGCGAAGATGCTGATCCTCTCCGCCCGGCGCGGCGTGAAAAGCCCGGATCGCGTGCTCCCCGGCCTGGTGCTGCATGATGAAGCCGGCATTACCATGGCGGCCCAGGCGGTCCTGCGGGACGGCCATGCGCTCAGCCTCGCGGGGAACAAGGTTTAAAGCGAGACCTGAAGGGCGGCGCCAGCGCCACGCGCCTGAAGGATCCTTCGTAAATGTCATGTCGGTTGCCATAGACAACTACCACATGTTGTGGACGGCGCCGGTCTTTTGATCAAGCGCGGCGCTGACCTGGGTGACGCCTCCGGAGGTCAGACCGGTTCATGCGCGACTGGTGAGGATGGCACCCAGGCCGAGCGTTTCGACGACGCGATGGATAACGTGCTTGAGCGATTTCATTGCGCACGCGACCCACAAGATGGAACGCGACGATGACGAGAGCTGGTCCTCGATCGCAACAAAGGCCGCGATGAGCGTCTCGCTTTTCTCCGCCCGCGCGAAGGACGACTTTGTTTGTCTCTCCAACGCGCCGACAACGTTTCGATGCTGCGCGACTTCACACGTTACAGTAAGGTGACAAGCCC
Source organism: Acidocella sp. (assembly GCA_035493735.1). Taxonomy (GTDB): domain Bacteria; phylum Pseudomonadota; class Alphaproteobacteria; order Acetobacterales; family Acetobacteraceae; genus Acidocella. The sequence goes on along the minus strand of DATJHR010000048.1, from coordinate 7,909 downwards.
GGACCTCATCGTACCCCATGAAACGCTGCACTGCCTGTCACTCACGGAACGGTCCCGCTGCCCGAAAATCCGGAGATCTAGACAGATCTGCTTACGACAAGAGACTTGTCTCAACAACCGCAAGTTGGGAGGTGTTGCAGATTTCGTCTCGCCGGACGTGCGCACGAGACCGCATGCAACGCAATCTCGAGGCTATCCAGAGCCATCCTCTCTCTGCTAGATATTTCATGCACGCGCCACCGATTTGCCCTTTGCTGGCGGCCTCCCAAATTTATTGAATTGGAAATTCTTCCCCCCACTTGACCTGAACGAACAAACACATGACACGGGATTAGTTGCAAGAAGATTGCCTCAACTTCATTTGGATCGGATAAAATGGTAAGCACGACCGGCTCTGAAGACGATCTCGATAACGCCCCCCGTACCTTGGTCGGTGCGCCTCGCTATAGTCGTCGTTTATCCGACAAAATCCTGCTGGCCTTCCACCATGCCTGCGACCAGGGCGATTATGAAATCGCGCAGCAATTGCTGCATATCCTAGAAAACATGCTGACCCGCCGCACCGTGCCCCCCGACGCCAACCGGCGCAAAAGCATCGAAAGCCTGGTGGCGGCACATGAACGGCTGTGGCACTTGCGCCATCCGGAACAAAATTTCAGCTAACAGAGCGCTACCTCAGGTTGAAAAGCCTAACGCGATGTCCGAGAAATTGACGACTCGATAGGATCGCCAAGCCAATAATTTCTTCCCTCCCGGCGCCAGAACGAACGGAGTTGTTGCTGGCGCTTAGGGGTTGGGAGGAATTTCCCGATCATCCGGCGCGCGGAACGATACGCCGCGCGAACGGCGTTTGCCTTACGAGGCGCCGCGCTTAAGCCGGCAATTTCTCGTAAGTTTCGTACCCGTGGACATGGAAGGCCAAACCCGACCATTGCTCGTACTGATCATACCAGACGCTTAAGTGAAGTTTGCCCGTCACGTTGAAACGCTGGGCCACCACCGTGCCGCCATCCGCGGTCGGCAACCGGTTCCAGCCAGGTGACCGCACGGTCGCGGGGTAGCTGTGCGCTGTCTGAACATTGAGAATAATCCCATCCAGCATCGCCTTGTTCCAATAGGTGAGCGGCAGGGTGTTCGGCGGCCCGAGATAAAGCGGCACATGTGTCCCGCTGATCGCATAGCCCTGGGCGACACGCTCCGCATGGACCTCCAGATGCTTGCCGTCGTCGTTCACCTGACTGTCGATGCCCTGGAACACCCCGCCCGACCACACCTCGGTCGCTCTGGCCGTGTAGCGAAAAAAAGGAATGCCCGCGAGCCGCACCAGGAAGGCGGCATGAATATCGATGCGGAGCGTGTCCCCGCTTTGGGTGAAAATGAGATGGTGTTCGCCAATCGGCGTTCCGTTGCGCAGCACCTTAAAGCCGATCCTACCGCTCGGCGGCACCGGCAGCGGGGCAGCCAAAGCCGGCCTCGCAAGAGCAACCGCGCCCGAGCTCATCAAAAACAGCCTTCGGTTCATGCGTACCCTTTCCTTCCGAGACAGCGCGGGGATTGCGCCCCCGGCCCGCGGAAATAGATAGGGGCGACAACCCAGGCTTGCCATGGCACAATGTTGAACATGCACCAGCTGATTTTGCTTCGCCACGCCAAGGCGGCAGCGGCCACCGCCGGCGGCTCCGACCACGACCGCCCGCTCACGGGCTCCGGAAACGCGGCCGCCGGCAATATCGGCCGCGCCATGCACCAGGCGGGGCTCGCCCCGGACGTCGTGCTGGTCTCCCCCTCGCAGCGCACGGAACAGACCTTTGCCGCGCTCGAAGCCGCCGGGGTCTGGGCGGAATGGCCGAATGTGGAGTCCCTGCCCGCCTTGTACATGGCCTCGCCGCACCAGATGCGCGACATCCTCCGCGACCTGCCGGAAACCGTGCGCAGCGCCATGATCATTGGCCACAATCCCGGCCTGCACGAACTGGCCCGCAAACTGGCCGGCACCGGTCAGGGGCCCGAATACGCCCGCCTGGCGGAAGGCTACCCGACCGCGACCCTGACCGAATTTCTCATCACCACGCCGTGGCGACAACTCGGTGCCAAAGCCGCCAGCCTGCAGCGGTTTCTGGCGGCCAAAGACCTCGTCTGACGCCGCATGACCAGCGCCTGGCAGGCCATCCTGGTCAGGCGCCGCTTTTTCAAGTGTCCCCGCTGCCAGCCCTGCGCAGCACGCTTCCGTCCACCCCCTTTACCGCATGCGCGCAGGCTTGCTTTTCGGACCGGCCGGGATTTTATAACGATGCCTTTACCGGGCGATAGTCTAAACTAATTGTTCCAAGAGAACGTCACAGATCCACGAGAAGGTGACTCGGCATGCCACACACCGCCACAAGCAAGCAGGTCGGCACAGCGACCATAACCCATGACGGCAAGAACGCCAGCTTGCCGATCTTAAGCGGTTCGCTCGGCCCGGCCTGCGTCGATATCCGCAAGCTGCAGAACGAACTCGGCATCTTCACCTTCGATCCGAGCTACGGTGCCACCGCCGCCTGCGAAAGCTCCATCACCTATATCGACGGCGACGAGGGCGTGTTGCTCTATCGCGGCTACCCGATCGAACAGCTCGCGGAAAATTCCACGTTCCTCGAGGTCGCCTACCTGCTGATGTACGGCAAGCTGCCGCAGCAGGCCGAGCTCAGCGCCTTCACCCATGGCGTGACCATGCACACCATGCTGCACGAACAGATCCGCCGCTTCTGGGACGGTTTCCGCCGCGACGCGCACCCGATGGCCATGCTGTGCTCCGTGGTCGGCGCGATGTCGGCCTTCTATCCCGACAGCATCGACATTCATGATCCCATGCAGCGCGAAATCAGCGCCTTCCGTGTGATCGCCAAGATCCCCACCATCACCGCCTGGGCGCATAAGTACAATATCGGCCAGCCGCTGATCTATCCGCGCAACGACCTGACCTATGCGGAAAACTTCCTGCACATGTTCCACGCCGTGCCGGCGGAACCCTATAAGCAGAACCCGATCCTGACCCGCGCCATGGACCGCATCTTCATTCTGCATGCGGACCACGAGCAGAACGCCTCCACCTCCACGGTGCGCCTCGCCGGCTCAACCGGCGCCAACCCGTTCGCCTGTATCGCCGCCGGCATCGCCTCGCTCTGGGGCCCCGCCCATGGCGGCGCCAATGAGGCGGTGCTGAAAATGCTCGCCGAGATCGGCCACAAGGACAACATCCCCGACTTCATCAAGCAGGTGAAGGACAAGAACAGCCATGTGAAGCTGATGGGGTTCGGCCATCGCGTGTACAAAAACTACGATCCGCGCGCGAAAATCATGCAACGCACCTGCTACGAGGTGCTGGGCGAACTCGGCATCAAGAACGAGCCGATGCTCGACCTGGCGATGGAGCTGGAGAAGATCGCGCTGGAAGATTCGTATTTCGTCGAGCGCAAGCTCTACCCGAATGTCGATTTCTATTCCGGCATCATCCTCAAGGCCATGGGCTTCCCGACCCAGATGTTCACGCCGATTTTCGCCCTGGCGCGCACGGTCGGCTGGATCAGCCAGTGGATGGAAATGATCGAAGACCCGCAGCAGCGCATCGGCCGCCCGCGGCAAATCTATACCGGCGCCCCGGCGCGCGATTACGTGCCGATCAGCGCCCGCTAAAAAGACAGGCAAGGGGCTCCGCCCCTTGACCCCGCCGGGGCCGCAAGGCCCCGGACCCCATGAAATAAGAGAACCGACAACCAGCCAAAGGCACGGCATGGGGGGCAAGCGAAATTTGAGGGTGATCGCGCGGTGAACCCGCCCCGCTGGCGCAATCTGGTTGGCGGCCTGTTCTACATGGTGGCGGTCATCGCCTCTGCGACGATGGCTTATGCCGCGCTGGGCTGGTCCTGGGGCGATGCCTTTTATTTCGTGATCATCACCGTCTTCACCGTCGGCTATGGCGAAGCACACCCCATCAACACCCCCGATCTGCGCGCCGTCACCATCGCCACCATCGTGCTCGGCTGTACCGGCATCATCTTCCTCACCGGTGCCCTGGTGCAGTTCATCACCTTTTCCCAAATTCAGCTCCTGCTGGGGACCAAGCGCATGAAGACGCAGATCGAGCAGATGACCGGCCACGTGATCATTTGCGGTTATGGCCGCATCGGCCAGATGTTGGCCGAGGAGCTGCACGCCGGCGGGGCGGAATTCGTCATCGTCGATCCCGACCCGGCCCGCTTGCAGGAGGCGGCGGCCCGGGATTTTCGCTCCTGGCAGGGCGATGCCACAGATGAGACGGTATTGCAGGCGGTCGGCGTGACGCGTGCCCGCGCCTTGGCCACCGTGGTGCCCAACGATGCGATCAACGTGTTCATCGCGCTTTCGGCACGCAACCTTAACAAGGAGCTGGAAATCATCGCCCGCGGCGTGCAGCCCTCGACCAAGAGCAAGCTGCTGCAGGCCGGCGCCAATGCCGTGGTGGAGCCCACCCATATCGGCGCCGAGCACATCGCCCAGCTTCTCCTGTTCCCCCGTACGGCCCGCTTCCTCGATGGCTCGCAGCGCATGCGCATGCTCGGCGCCGCCCTGCGCGGCCTGGGGCTGGAGCTGGAGGTGATGGCCGTGGCCGCCGACAGCCCGCTGGCCGGCGCCGCCATCGAACGCATCGAACACGAAGCCGCGGGCAGCATGTTCGTCATCGCCGTCAACCGCCGCGACGGCGAGACGATCATCCGTCCCGATCCCACCACCAAGGTGGAAGCCGGTGACGGCGTGGTGCTGATCACCCGCGCCGGCCGCACGACCCCGCGGGTGAGTTAGGGAAAGGAAAGCGGCCGCTTTTTGAAAAAAGCGGCGCAAAAACTTTTGTCATGCTGGGCCATGGGCGTCGTCGCCGACGCAGCCCATGGCCCCAGCGCATATGTCCACAAAAAGAAGCCCTAGTATATCGAAAACAAGCGATATACATATCGTCGCATGACGATGCGGACTGACACCACCGATCTCTTCGAGGAGCAACTGAAAGCCGTCTCGAACCCGGTGCGGCGCAAGATCCTCGCGCAGATGAAACAGCCGGCGGAAAATTTCCCTGGCCAGGAGCATCCCTATGAGTTCGGCGTCTGCGCCGGGAAAATCAACAATGCCTGCGGCTTGTCGCAATCCACCGTCTCAGCCCATCTGGCGGTGCTGCAGCAGGCCGGGCTGATCACGGCCAAGCGCGTCGGCCAATGGGTTTTCTATAAGCGCAACGAGCCGGCGATTGCCGACTTTCTCGAAAAACTAGGGCGGACATTGTGAAGGAACTGCCCCTTTCACCCGCCTCTCCCATTTCGTGCAACCCAAGAGGACTTTTTGCCCATGCCAAGTTTGTTTGACCCGCTGACACTCGGCGACCTGACGCTGCCGAACCGCATCATCATGGCCCCCCTCACCCGCGCCCGTGCCGGCGCCGTGCGCGTGCCCAACGAGCTGATGGCGGAATATTACGTGCAGCGCGCCTCCGCCGGACTGATCATCGCCGAGGCGACCTCGGTCACCCCAATGGGCGTCGGCTATGCCGACACGCCCGGCCTGTGGTCGGACGAGCAGGTGAAGGGCTGGAAGCTTGTCACCAATGCTGTGCACAAGGCGGGCGGGCGCATTTTTGCCCAGCTCTGGCATGTCGGGCGGATTTCCGCGCCGCTCTTTTTGAACGGTGAACTCCCGGTCGCGCCCAGCGCCATCGCCGCGAAAGGCCATGTCAGCCTGGTGCGTCCCCAGCAGGAATTTGTCACCCCGCGTGCGCTGGAGACCTCGGAAATCCGCGGCGTGGTGGAGGCCTATCGCAAAGCGGCGATGAACGCGCAAATGGCCGGGTTTGACGGCGTGGAGATCCACGGCGCCAACGGGTATCTGCTCGACCAGTTCCTGCAAGACAGCACCAACACCCGCACCGATGACTATGGCGGCAGCATCGCCAAGCGCGCCCGGCTGATGCTGGAAGTGACCGATGCGGTGCTCTCCGTCTGGGAGCCGGGTTCGGTGGGCATGCATCTGGCGCCGCGCATGGACGCGCATTCCATGGGCGATTCCGACCGTCTCGGCACCTTCTCCTACGTGGCCCGGGAACTTGGCGAGCGCGGCATCGCCTTCATCTGCGCCCGCGAGCATAAGGCCGAAGACTGGATCGGCCCGCAGCTGAAAAAGGCTTTCGGCGGCATCTACATCGCCAATGAACAGTTCACGCTGGAAAGCGCGCAGGAGACGCTGGCGCTGGGCGAGGCGGACGCGGTGGCATGGGGCAAGCTGTTCATCGCCAACCCGGACCTGGTCGAACGCTTCCGCGCCGGCGCCGCGCTGAACGCGCCCGACAGCGACACGTTCTACTGCCCTGGCGCAAAGGGCTACACTGATTATCCGAGCCTCAAAGCCGCTTAAGGAAAGGGAAGGAAGGCTACTTTTTGTGAACAAAAAGTAGCAAAAAAACTTTGTTAGTTTGGGCCGTGCCGGTTTCGCGGCGCGGGCCCAGTTTCAAGAAAGTTTTTGCGCCGCTTTTTTCAAAAAGCGGCTTCTTCCTTACTTACGCGGGCAGCGCCAATCACCAGCACCACGCTGCCCATCAGCGCCACCGCGCCGATCCCGAACAGGAGCAAGAAACTGTCGGTGATGTGGAACAGGTGCGAAAACCCAGCAGCGGTGAGCGCCTGCATCACCGCATAGGCCATGGTGGCGAAGCCCCAATCGGCGGCCAGCCGTTCTGGCGGCACCAGCCCGGCGATCGCGCCGGCCGCCAGCATCACCGCCCCCAGCGCCACCGCGCCGACGCCGATGGCGGAAAGATCGAGGGCAACGCTACTGTCATTGACCAGGAGCAGCGCCACGGCGCCGGCCATCACCGCATAGCCGAGCGCCAGGGTTGAAAGAAAACCGAACCGGTCGGCGATACGGCCCAAAATCACCGGCCCCAGCGCCGCGGCGATGCCCAGCCAGGCGGACACGTCGGCGCCGGCGGCAACGCCGCGCTGCAACCCGATGGCGACGAAACTCGCCAGGAACAGCATATGGGGCACGAAGCCGAGCGCCGAGCCGGCATAGGCCACGACCAGCAGCAGCACCGCCCGGTTCATCTTCACCTCGCCGCGTTTCGGCGGGTTGGCGGTAATGGTTGAATCCGGCATTAGCCACGCCACGGCGAGCGTCGCCGCCACCGCGACCAGGCCCAGCACAGTCCAGGTGAAAACCAGCCCCTGCTTGACCAGCAGCGGGATCAGCAGCGAGCTCAAGGTGATGCCGGTGCCCATGCCGGCGAAGGTGATGCCGCCCACCCGCCCCTTGGCACGCACCGGCGCGCGGCCGACCACGGCGGCAGCCATCAGCACCATCAACACACCGCCGGTGAGGCCCGAGAGCAACCGCCAGAAACCGAACCAGACCATGCCCCAGTTCAGGGCCGAGGCCAGCAGCGACAAAGCGGTTGCGGCCATCAGCCCGACGATCAGGCGCTTGGCCGGCAGGCGCCCACGCCAGAAACGCATGAGGGCGGCGCCGAAAAAATAGCCCAGGAGATTGACGGCCCCAAGCCAGAAAGCCGCGGCGGCGCTGTACCAATGTGCCCCAACCAGGGCCGGAACCAGCGGCCCATAGCCGAACCGCGCGATGCCAACCCCCACAAGCATGGCGAGCAACCCGCTGAACGCGGCGCGATAGATGGGAAAAGATGACTTATCGTTCATGCAGCCGCAGGCATAGCGCGACCGGCACTTGGTTGGTATAGACCCTGACCATTGATTTTCTGAAGGTACGAAATGGCCCGCCGCCGGCAGCTTTATGAAGGCAAAGCAAAAATTCTGTTCGAGGGACCGGAACCCGGTACCCTTGTGCAATATTTCAAGGATGACGCCACGGCGTTCAACGCGCAGAAAAAGGGCAC
>DATJHR010000047.1:0-17064 GCA_035493735.1 Acidocella sp. | reverse complement strand
CTGGCACATCGTGGTCTTCCTGGCGCCGGCGGCGCTGATCTATACCGCCTTCCTGGTCTTGCCGCTGATCGCGACGCTGCAGCAATCTCTGTTCGTGGCGAAAGGCAACGCGGTTGTCTTTGCCGGACTGGAGAATTTCCGGCGTCTGTTCGGGGACCCGCACTGGTCCGGGCAGTTCTGGAATGCGCTGCGCAATAATCTGTGGTTTTTTGTCGTGAACATGTGCGTGCAAAACCCGGTCGGCATCGGGCTTGCGGCTCTGCTCTCAGCCAAGAAATTGCGGTTCAGGGGCGCCTATCGGACCGCCATTTTTGTGCCGACCATTCTCTCCTTCGTCATCGTCGGGTTCAGCTGGGAATTGATCCTGAGTCCGCTGTGGGGGATTGCGCCGCATCTGCTCCGGCTGGTCGGGCTGAGGCATTGGTTTGCGCCCTGGCTCGGCGATGCGCACACGGCGCTGACGACGCTGGCGCTGGTTTCCGTCTGGCAGTTCATCGGCATCCCGATGATGCTGATCTATGCGGCGCTGCTCAACATCCCCGAAGAGGTGCTGGAGGCGGCAGAAATTGACGGCCTATCGGGCATGGCGCAATTCTGGAAGATCAAGCTGCCGTTGATCTGGCCGACCATCGGGATCATCTCGATCCTGACCTTTGTCGGCAATTTCAACGCCTTCGACCTGATCTACGTCACCCAGGGTGCGCTCGCCGGGCCGAATTATTCCACCGATATTCTGGGAACCTTCCTGTACCGGACCTTCTTTGGCTTCCAGCTCCAGGAGGGCGACCCGCATATGGGCTCGGCGGTCGCCACCGTCATGTTCTTCATCATTCTCGGCGGCGTTAGCCTCTATCTGTTCGGCATCCAGCGGCGACTGCGCCGTTACCAGCTCTAGGAGGCGCATTTGGGCCGCAGGACGTCCCCGGTTTCTCTGGCACGCACGGCAAGCATGCATGCGGTGCTGGCTGCCTATACGGTTATCGCGCTGTTTCCGGTGTTCGTGATCGTTGTCAATGCATTCAAGAACCGGCGCGGCATTTTCCTCGCACCGCTCGCTCTGCCCGACAGCAGGACATTCTCGCTCACCGGGTTCCAGACGGTGTTATCGCAAGGGCATTTCGTACGGTACTTTGAAAACAGCCTGATCGTCACGCTGTCTTCCCTGGTGCTGGTGCTGCTGTTCGGAGCCATGGCGGCATTCGCGCTCTCGGAATACCGCTTTCGCGGCAATACGCTGACGGGGCTCTATCTGGCGATCGGGATCATGATTCCGATCCGGCTTGGCACCATCGCCATCTTGCAGACGATGGTGGCGAGCGGGCTGGTCAACAGCCTGGCGGCCCTCGTGCTTGTCTATGTCGCGCAGGGGTTGCCTCTGGCGATTTTTATTCTCTCCGAGTTCATGCGGCAGGTTTCGGATGATCTGAAAAATGCCGGAAGAATCGACGGGCTGAACGAATACGTGATCTTCTTCCGGCTGGTTCTGCCTCTGGTGCGGCCGGCAATGGCGACGGTCGCCGTGTTCACGATGATCCCGATCTGGAACGATCTGTGGTTTCCCTTGATCCTGGCGCCGTCGGATGCGACGAAGACGGTGACGCTCGGGACCCAGATGTTTCTCGGCGAGTTCGTGACCAACTGGAACGCGGTGCTGGCGGCGCTCTCGCTGGCCATGCTGCCGGTGCTCGTGCTCTACGTCATCTTCTCCCGCCAGATGATTCGGGGCATTACCTCCGGGGCGGTGAAATGACGGCGCTGCGTGTGGTGGTCGTGGGGTTGGGCACGATGGGTGTCAGCCACGCTTTGGCCTATCTCAACGATCCGGGATTTGAGCTCGCCGGGCTGGTCAACCGCTCTGCCGTGCCCTTGCCGCCGGCGCTGGCGGGCTTGCCCGTACGGCGCGATTTTCGCGCGGCACTGGAGGAATTTCGCCCGGATGTCGCGGCGATCTGTACCCACACGGACAGCCATGCGGCGTACGCGGTGATGGCGCTGGAAATGGGCTTGCATGTGTTCGTCGAAAAGCCGCTGGCTGTGAGCGTCGCCGAGGCGGAGCGTGTGGCCGAGGCGGCGCGTGCCAATGGCCGCAAGCTCGTCGTCGGCTATATTCTGCGGCAGCATCCGTCCTGGATCCGGCTGATTGCCGAGGCCCGGGCGCTGGGCGGTCCTTTCGTGTTCCGCATGAACCTCAACCAGCAATCCGCGGGCCGGAACTGGGAGGTGCATAAGAAGCTGATGCGGACGACCTCGCCTTTGGTCGATTGCGGGCTGCACTATCTCGACGTGATGTGCCAGATCACCGATGCGCGACCGGTCGAGGTGCGCGGAATGGGCCTGCGGCTGAGCGGGGACATCGCGCCCGGCATGTACAATTACGGGCATCTGCAGCTGTTGTTCGATGATGGCTCCGTTGGCTGGTATGAGGCCGGGTGGGGGCCGATGATGTCGGAGACGGCCTTTTTCGTGAAGGATGTGATTTCGCCCAACGGCAGCGTTTCCATCGTGATGGACCACAACGCGCAATCCGCCGATATCAATACCCATACGCGGACGGCGACCATCCGCGTGCACCGCGCGCGCCTGCGGGCGGATGGCGGGTTTGCCGAGGCGGATTCTCTGCTGGATATGCAGGATGAGCCCGGACATCAGGAGCTCTGCAACCGCGAGCAGGCGTTTTTCCACGATGCGATCGTCAATGACCGGGATCTGACGCGCCATGTGGCGGACGCCATCAGTTCGCTCCGTTTGGCGCTGGCGGCGGATGAGAGCGTGCGCAGCGGCAAACCGATCATGCTAAACCAGGGAAACGAGGCTTAAATTGGGCTCACTTCAACTCAGAGATATCAGAAAGTCTTTTGGCCCTGTCGAGGTCCTGCGCGGGATCAACCTTGAAGTGGCGGATGGCGAGTTCGTGGTGTTCGTTGGGCCTTCGGGCTGCGGAAAATCCACGTTGCTGCGGGTGATCGCTGGGCTTGAGGAGGCCACCTCCGGTGCCGTGGTGATCGATGGTCAGGAGGTCAGCGACGTTCTGCCGGCCCAGCGCGGCATCGCCATGGTCTTTCAGAGCTACGCGCTCTATCCGCATCTATCGGCGCGCGACAATATGGCGCTCGGCCTCAAACATGCCGGTCGTGGCAACGATGACATAAAAAAACGGATCGCCGTGGCCGCGTCCATGCTCTCGCTTGATGATTACCTTGAGCGCAAGCCGGCGGATCTCTCAGGCGGGCAGCGCCAGCGCATCGCCATCGGCCGGGCCATCGTGCGGGATCCAAAGCTTTTCCTGTTCGACGAACCGCTCTCAAATCTTGACGCGGCGTTGCGCGTCAACACACGCCTGGAAATCGCGCGGCTGCACCGAGAACTGAACGCGACGATGATCTATGTCACGCATGACCAAGTTGAGGCGATGACACTGGCGGATCGCATCGTGGTGTTGAACCAGGGGCGCATCGAGCAGATCGGCTCGCCCATGGACCTGTACAACCGGCCGGCCAATCTGTTCGTCGCCGGGTTCATCGGTTCGCCGATGATGAATTTCATTGCCGCCGAAAAACTCGGGCGCTCAGATGCCGTGACCCTCGGCGTGCGTCCGGAACATATCCGGATTGACGCAGGGGGCGGCGACTGGCGCGGCCGGGTCACGCATGCCGAACATCTCGGGGCTGACACCATGCTTTATCTGGATGTCGAGCGGGCAGGGTTCATCACGGTCCGGCTGTTCGGTGAGCACCGCTATGTTGCCGGCGATTTGCTGTACCTCACACCGGCCGATGAGCGGACCTATTGTTTCGATGCTGAAGGGGTGGCGCAGCGCCGGTGACGCTGCGCGGCGTGCAGCCCTCCGCATTGAGCGGCAAATCGCGTGCACATCGTGCCCACGCCACAACTTTTCTTCATATTTTTGGGGGGCGCCGCCGGTCAGGACGGCTGCGGGCGCAAAACCGATGATCCCCCGGTTCCCGGTGCGGCCAGCGTGACGGTCGGGTAAGACTCGCGCTGCTAAACCCCGGCGCGCCGGTGAAGCGCGCGAGCGGTGAGCGGGCGCCCGACCCGCTCGATCCAGCGCACAGCGCAGCACCACGATCTTGTGGCCATCGTCGTTGCCGCGCCGCTTTCCGATGCAGGCGGGCGGGCCCGCACAATTTTTCGCGGTGCAACAGTGACACTAAACCGCCGTTTTTTTTTTGACGTATCGGGCACCGAATCGGGTATCTCGTGCTATGGCGGATGTTACATGGTCAGATTGACTTTCGAAACGAAAGTCTGTTAGCCATGGTAAAAAAGGAATCGGACTGGTTGCATTATTAACGATGCCGCAGGAGCATAGCTTCTACGGCCTCTAAAAGACAGCGGCGCAGCATGTCGCCCACTCGCTCGCTTGTGGCGGAAGACTCGGCCCGAACGCGGCATGTGGGTGAACGCGGTGCATCGCCCCCTATAAGATCTCTAACGTCTATGAATGCGGGCGGAAAATGTCGGCGTTTGATTCGAGATTTTCTCGATGTGATCGCTTGTAGAATTATTTACTTCAGAAAAAAGCTACGATATGAGTCGGACACCCACAAAATTCAGAACTAAAAGTTAAAAACAAAAACGAGAAAAGTACCCCGTTTTCGTTCGCGGCGGCGAGTAAACGGGGAGGGGGTGAGTTGTAAGCGATGGATCCTATCTGTGGTCGATAACGCACACGACGAATCGGAACCAGAACAATTGGTTCTTGAGGTCGCGTTTTAATCTTCTTCGTGACGACGCCGCCCGCGCCGGCCTTGTCTGTTATAATGCGCGGAATAAAAACAGGAGGTTAGCTTGAAGAGCAAAAAAAACACGAAGTCCGGTGTGTCGGCGCTGCGGCCGCTACTTGTCGCAACGACGGCCTTTGCGGGGGTGTTCGCGGCCCAGAGCGCGCGCGCCGATGTGACGATCTATCCGGGCAATGGCCCGGTGCCAAGCGTCACCATATATCTGCGCGTGGATGCTGGCGTGCGCTTGAACGCCAATACCGACACCCAGCAGTATAACCTGACGCCCGGCAGCACGACGCTGCTGCAGGCCGGCGGCAACGACTGGGGCACCAGCATGTTCGGGGTCTACGGCTCCTCGAAGCTCACTCCTGACCTGACAGGCGTCTATAAGGTTGAATCCGGCTTCAACGCCACGACCGGCCAGTTCAACGGCGGCAACAACTCGATCTTCAATCGTCGTGCCTGGGTGGGGCTGAGCAATCCAACGTTCGGCACGCTCACGGTCGGCAAGGACCTGTTCATCGATAACGACGTCTATAATTTCGACCCGATGATTCAGGAAAACATGTCGACCGCGACCCTGGTCTACGGGCGTAACTGGGGCGGTGCGTCGAACATGGTCGAGTATCGCAGCCCCAACTGGAGCGGATTGAGTCTTGGTTTGATGGCCGTCTTCAACAACGGCACCACCACCGCCAACGGCCCCTTTGTCTCGACACGCGTCTCTAATGAATATGGCGCGTCAGGTGAATACGACTTCCACAATCTGAGCCTGTACGCGATTTATGATGAGGTGCAGGATACCCACGGCACCTATACCAACCTCTATTCGTCCTCGAAGGAAGCCATTTTCGGCGCCACCTACAATCTCCAACCGGTGGAGTTTTATGCCGGTTTGGAGACGCTTTCGGCGCCGAATGCGAGTGGTCCGAACGGCACGCCGATCCAAAATCCGGGCGCGAATTTTCCGCCTGGTTCCGCCGGCTCTCCCTATCCGGCGGTCTTTGCAAGCCAGGCCTATATGACCTGGATCGGTGCGGCCTGGACGGTTAACGACAAGGTGACGCTGCGCGGCGCCTGGTACCATACCGGCATCAATGAGCATGGCGGGAATGCCACCCTGCTCACCGCCGGCGGTGAATATTCGCTCTCCAAGAATGTGCTGCTCTATCTGACCGGGGGTGAGGTCCTCAATGGCGGGCAGGCGGCCTTCTCGGCCGATATTTACTCGCCGCCCCCAGCGCCTGGTCATAACCAGTTCGCCGCCTACACCGGCGTCTCGGTGCATTTCTGAGGCCACGGCACCAAGACCGCGGGCGCTCGTCCGACCGCGGTCTTGCTCCGCAACACTGATCGGGGCAAGCGCGGCCCGGCCGGTCAGGCGAGCAAGCGCAATTCCCCGTCACCGCAAATGGGCGATGTAATCGGCGTGTGGCCCGATCAGCCGTTCAGGTCAGCTGCACCTGTCCCCGATCGCGTGCCTAACGTCCCATCCCTTGTGCCATCCCCCGGTACGCCGAAAAGCCGGGATACGCGTAAGGAGTGAACGGAACTTGTGCGATGAGGTCACTGTTCACGATGCTGCCGCGTGCCGCCATGCATTGCCCATACACGACGTTGTATAGTTGCTGTTGGGTAATGACGGGTGGTTGCTGGTTATACCACGAAGCCGGCGTTGCACCTGGCGCCTCCGTGTGGGCCTGTGCATTGCTGCGGCACGTCAGGTCAGCGGATTGAAATTCTTGTTGTGACCACCCGGGGCCTGGAAGCGCGGTAAGCGTCGGGCCGAGGGGCTGCTGGGCACAAGCGGAGGCCAGCAAGGCGAGAAATATGGTCGGTGACCATTTGCACGTGCAGCGTTTCGCTCGCGCGAATGTCGAAGGATTTGAACTCATTGGCCAATCTCCTTGGTCGGCGCCAATTGGTTGCAAGATGAAGGTTTCCGTTCGTCTGGGTAAGACGCTTGACCCGATATGGAACGGAAACGAATTAATGGTCCTGTTTTTAAGGTGATACAATGCACGTTTAGTTGTTCGTTCAACGTGCACCAAGACAGATCTGGACGGTGCTCGGGCAACACCTTGCGGGCGGGGCGACGAGGCGATGCAGGGCATGCTTTGTGCGTCAGAAAATGTTCCAGCGCAGACAAACGATGTTTGGTTTTCGTAAAAAAAAGCATAGCGGCGCGGGCGATAACGGCGTGGGAAAATCATCGCTCGTCAAGATTGTCTCCGGGCATTCTCGCCGAGCAAATGGACGCTACGCTTCGCGGGTTAAGTTGTGCGCTCTCAGTCGATGCGCGCCGCATCGGGATCAAGCTGTTTCACCAGGATTTCGCACGGGCCGATGATCTCACGGCGGCGTCAAATATCTTTCCGGCGCGCGCGTTGCGCCGCCGGGGCGGATTTGTCCGGGTGATGAATCAGGCGGCGCTGTAGAAACTTGCAAGGAAACTGCGTAAGTATGAGTAAGACGCCGCAAGGCGAACTTGTCCGCAGATGGCGTTATGAAGACCTGTTTGTTGTTCCAGGCCTCGGCGCCACCGCGGTGCCAAGGCGATAACCATTCCAGGTATTGAGATCATGCACATGATCCGTAAAGGTCAGTTGCAATCGACAGGAAACTTGCGTCCAGCGCAGCAGTTCCATTCGCGGGCCGCATAAGCCTGTTTCGGTCTTCAGCCAGACATCGCACGCCCTTTCACGCCCTTTACAGGGCGCGCGCCACCGGCAGCACCAGGCCACATGATTCTGATTTTGCGAGGGGATAATGGTGATGCAGACACAGGCTGCAAGCCGGCGCATTGCTACGCCAGTGGCGCGAACTGCGCGGGAAGGGCCAGCTTGAATTGTCGCTCACGTGGACCGGTAGGGCGGATTGTCGATGACAAAACGAAGGAATTAACTGGCAAGCCTGCTTGCTTTTCCTGATCTTGAAGCCCGCCGGTGGCGGCAGGCATGCGGGCCGCCCCACCGGTTATTCCGATCGGCCTCATCAAGGGCGGCAGGAGACTTAATTATTTCTCCATGGTCACGACGGTTGGGACGCCGCAGACCTCGCAGCCTAGGAATTGCGGATCGAATGCATGTTCCCCGCCGACGAGGAGACCGAAAGGCTGCGCGCCATTCTGTTGGGCGAAGGCACGGCGTGACGCGAACTTGGGCGCCGATTTGCCTGGCTGGTTGGTGCGTCGCTCCCCGATTCGCGCATTTCGTTTTGCTTGTTGACCGGACTAGCCAGGTCCTGTATCCCACGCAGCATAAGATCTGCGAATAATTCTCATTCGCAGTTAAGGTGAGGCATGGGAAGGAGTGACGGGAATGGCAGGTGGTCGTCCTGGACGGCGTTTTTGGGGTGCGAGCGTGGTCATCGCCGCTTCATGGGGTACCCTTGGGCTGCAGTCCGCTGTGGCAGCACCGGCGTCGATCACGCTCTACAGCGCGCAGCACGAGCAGGTGGTCGACATGCTGACCGCGCAATTCACCAAAGAAACCGGCATTGCGGTGCGCGTGCATAAGGGCGAAGGGCCGGAACTTGCGAGCCAGTTGCTCGCCGAAGGCACGCATTCGCCGGCGGACCTGTTTTTCACCGAGAACTCGCCAGAACTCGTCCTGCTCGATGAGCACGGGCTGCTGGCGCCGGTTGACCCGGCCACGCTCGCCCGCGTGCCGGCCGCCGACAGCGCGCCGGACGGCCACTGGATCGGTCTGCTCGCCCGCGAGAACGTGCTGGCCTACAACACGCGCCTGATTAGCCCTGACGCGCTGCCCGCATCGCTGATGGACCTCGCTGACCCTTCCTGGAAGGGCAAAATCGCCATCGCGCCGGCGGATGCGGATTTCCTGCCGCTTCTGAGCGTGGTCATCAAGCTGAAGGGCCCGGCCGCCGCGCTCGCCTGGCTACAAGGTCTGAAGGCGAATGCCGCCATCTATGATGACGACGAGGCCATTGTTGTCGCCGTCAATCGCGGATCGGTCCCGGTGGGCGTGATCAATTCCTATTACTGGCAGCGGCTCGCGACCGAACTCGGCCCGGATGGCATGCACAGCGCGGTGTATCATTTTGGCGATCACGATGTCGGCGCGCTGGTGAATGTCTCGGGTGCTGCCGTGCTGACCTCCGCCAAAAATCCCTCCGGCGCCCAGAAGTTTTTGGCCTTCCTCGCGACCGGCCAGGCGCAGCGCATGCTCGCGCAATCCGATGTCGATTATGAGTATCCTCTCGTTCCGGGGGTTGCGGCGAATCCGGCGCTGAAACCGCTGGACCAGCTCTCGCCGCCCTCCGTCGGCCCGGCGGCGCTCGGAGACGATCATGAGGCCGCCGCGCTCCTGCGCGAGTCAGGGTTGATCTGATGCCGGAAGCCGCCGCCCCTCATGAAGCCCTGAGGCCATCGCGCGGCGGCCTCGTGGCGCGGGGGCGCCTGGTGCAAGGTCTCCAGGTCGCGGCGGCTTGCGTGGCCCCGTTGCTCGTCCTGCTGCCGATCGGCGCGACGCTCGGGCAGGCGATGGCGGGAGGCATCGGCCCCTTATTGCATGAGCTTGCGCGGCCGCTCGTCGGCGCGTTGCTCGCCAACACCGCCGGGCTGATCGAGTCGACCATGGCATGCTGCGCCATCCTCGGCGTCGGCGTCGCCTGGCTCATCGAACGAACGGACCTGCCCGGGCGCCGGGTTTTCGCGGCGCTCGCCGCGTGCCCGCTCGCAGTGCCGCCTTTCGTGACCAGCTATGCCTGGCTCTCGATGAGCCCGTCTTTCGAAGGCTTCGGCGGCGCGCTGCTGGTCGTCGCCACGGCCTATTATCCGCTGGTTTATCTTCCGGTCGCGGCCTCGCTGCGCGGCATGGACCCGGCGCTTGAGGAAAGCGCGCGGACGCTCGGCCTGTCGCCCTTTACCTGTTTTCGCCGCGTGGTGCTTCCGCAGCTGCGCCCGGCGCTGATGGGCGGCATGCTCCTGGTTGCGCTCAACACGCTCACCGAGTTCGGCGCCTTCGCGCTGCTCCGTTTCCGCACCTTCACCACGGAGATCTACGCGGCCTACCGAACCGGCTTTTCCGGCCCTGAAACGGCGGCCCTCGGCCTTGTCCTGCTTGTGCTTTGCCTTGGCTGCCTTGGCGCGGATTTCATCCTGCGCGGGCGGCGGCATTATGCCCGCATCGGGCGCGGTGCGAAACGCGCCGCGCTTCGCTACGAGCTCGGCCTTTCCAAGCCTGTTTGGGTGGTCCTTCTGGTCGGCTTGAACGCGGTCACGCTGGGCGTGCCGCTCGCCATGATCGTCTTTTGGCTGACGCAGCGAGGCGCTGCGGCGATCACGCCGGCCGAGGTCGCTCCGGCCCGGGTCATCGGTGCCACGCTGAACTCGATCGGGCTGGGCATCGCCGGTACGGCCCTGACCATGCTGCTCGCGCTGCCGCTCGCGACGCTGGCCACGCGCCATCGCGGCTGGCTTACGGCGGGCCTCGAGCGGACCGGTTTCCTCGCCCAGGGCATGCCGGGCATCGTCCTCGCTCTCGCCCTCGTCTCGGTGGTGATCGGGACTGTGCCTGTCCTTTACCAAAGCGACGCGCTGTTGCTGGTCGCCTATGCGATCTTGTTCGTTCCGCTCGCGCTGGTCGGGATCAGGAGTGCCCTGGTGCAGGCGGAGTCGCGGCTGGAGGAGGCGGGGCGCAGCCTTGGTCTCACCTGGTTCGCGGCTCTGCGGCGAATCACCTGGCCGCTCGCGGCGCCCGGCCTCGGTGCCGCCGCGGCGCTCGTCTTCATCGCGATCGCCACGGAACTCACCAGCACGCTGCTGCTCGCGCCGATCGGCACCGAGACGCTCGCAACCGAGCTCTGGGCCAACGGCTCGACGCTCGCCTTCGCGGCGGCGGCCCCCTATGCCGCGATCATGACCGCGATTTCGATCGTGGCCAGCTGGGTGTTGGTGCAACGCTACGGCGCCGCGCCGCTGCTCGCGCGGCAGGAGGGCTGAGATGGCCACGTTGCAAATCGAAGGCCTCTGCAAGTCCTTTCGCGATGTCGCCGTGCTTGACGGGGTCGATCTCGATGTTGTCGGCGGCGGCCTGGTCGCCGTTCTCGGCGCGTCGGGCAGCGGCAAGACGACGCTGCTCCGCCTCATCGCGGGATTTGAGCGGGTGGAGCGCGGCCGGATCGCGATCGGCGGCCAACTGGTTGCCGCGCCCGGTCTGCATGTGGCGCCTGAGCGCCGCGGCGTCGGCTACGTGATGCAAGAGGGCGCGCTGTTTCCGCATTTGTCCGTCGCGGACAACATTTTGTTCGGCCTTGCGCCCCATGCACGGCGCGGTTCCGGCCGCGTGGCTGACCTGCTCGATCTCGTCGGGCTGCCGCAACGCTACGCGCCATGGCAGCCGCATCGGCTTTCCGGCGGCGAGCAGCAGCGCGTCGCACTCGCGCGTGCGTTAGCACCCGCGCCGAAGCTGGTTCTGCTTGATGAGCCGTTCTCGGCGCTCGATGCCGCCCTGCGCGGTGACACGCGCCGCGCTGTCGCACAGGCTCTGCGCGCGGTCGGCGCCACGGGAATCCTGGTCACGCATGACCAGAGCGAGGCGCTGTCGATGGGCGCCAAGGTTGCGGTCCTGCGGCGCGGCAGGCTGGTTCAGGTGGCGACGCCAATGGAGCTCTATCGCCACCCCGTCGACGCCGAACTCGCGCGCTTCATCGGCGAAGCGGTTCTTGTTCCCGGCACCGCCGCGGGGCATGTCGCGCGCTGCGGGCTCGGCACGCTGGTGATCGGCGCGGGCCCGGGTGAGGGGCCGGTCGAGCTCATGGTGCGTCCCGAGCAGATCCGGCTGCTGCCGCCGGACACTGCCGGCTGCGCGCAGGGCCAGGTCTTGGGCGTGACCTTCTATGGCCATGATGCCGTGGTGGAGATTGCGCTCGCCGGCACGGCGGACACAGCCATTGCCGCGCGGCTGTTCAGCCGCAATTTGCCGGAGCCGGGTGAGACAGTGGGCATCGCCGTGCAAGGCGCGGTCGTTGCTTATCCGGTCGCGCCATCCGGCGCCGCACCTTCGCAGGAGCCGTGCGGCGATCCGGGCGGGGAAAAGTTGGTACCGCGTGAGTGTGCATAAGGCGCATTCGCGGACCGTTCAGGAGACACACAAGATGCGGCGTTGTTTGAAGTCTTCGGCCCTGAAATCCTTCTGGTGCGCCCTGCCGATCGCGCTCGCGGTCGGCGCGAGCCCGCCCGCCGGCGCCGAGACGACGGGCAGCTACCTTGCCGGCTTGCACAGACACGAGCTGCTTGGCTCGATGATACCGGCCAATGGCGATCAGAACCCTTACGCGATTTTCGTCGCGCCGGTTTCCAGCGGCGCGATCAAGGCAGGGGATGTGCTCGTCGATAATTTCAACGCCCGCAGCAACGACCAGGGTACGGGCACCACGATCATGGATTACAACCCGGCCACCAAGCAGGCGAGCCTTTTTGCCAGCATCCCCGCCAAGCTCGACGGCTGCCCCGGCGGGGTTGGGCTCTCCACCGCGATGGCGATGCTGAAGTCCGGCTGGATCATCGTCGGCAGCGCGCCGAGCACGGATGGGACGACGAAGACGCTGGGCCAGGGCTGTCTGATCGTGCTCGATTCCAACGGCAAGGTGGCCGGCACG
Source organism: Acidocella sp. (assembly GCA_035493735.1). Classification (GTDB taxonomy): domain Bacteria; phylum Pseudomonadota; class Alphaproteobacteria; order Acetobacterales; family Acetobacteraceae; genus Acidocella. The sequence continues at coordinate 4,696 of DATJHR010000047.1, read as the reverse complement.
ATCACCGGTCCGGAAATCCGTGATCCTTGGGGCAATATGGCGGTGATCGAGAATGGCGATGCGGCGAGCCTGTTCGTCTCGAATGTCGGGTTCGGCATCGGCGCGCCGGGCCAGGCACCGGTCCGCCAAGCGACCGTGCTGCGGCTCGACCTCAAGATCCCTGACGGCAAACCGCCGGTCGTGACGCGCCGCACCGTCATCGGCAGCGGGTTTGCCGCGCAGCCGGATGCCAGCGTGTTCCTGATCGGGCCGACGGGCCTCGCTTTGTCTGGCGATGGAACCCTCTATGTCTCCGATGCGATCGGCAATCGTGTTGTCGCGATCGGCGAGGCCGCGACGCGCACCGACAGCGCCGGCACCGGGCGAGAGGTCAGCGCCGGCGGGATGCTCAAGCGCCCGCTCGCCATGGCTTTCGCGCCGAACGGCGACCTCCTGGTGATCAACGCGCTGAACGGCCAGGTGGTGGAGATGGATCCCAAGAGCGGCACGCAGCGTGGGGCCCAGTGGATCGACTCCGATGCCGCGCAGAACCCGCCCGGCAGCGGTGATCTGTTCGGCATCGCGATGGCGCCGGATGGCAAGGGTTTCTACTATGTGGAGGACGACGCGAACACATTGATGCTGGCCGAATGACGTCGCGGCGAGGATTTCTCGGCGGGGCTGGCGCGGCCGCGGGAGCGCTTGCCGCGCTCGGCGCGCCTTCCATGGCGCACGCCAATGCAATGCCCTTCTTCGGGCCGCATCAAAGCGGGATCGCGACGCCGCAGCAGTCCCACGTCTTTTTCGCGGTGTTTGATCTGACGACCGACCGTCGTGACGATCTGATCGGCGTGATGCGCGACTGGACCTTGGCTTCGGCATTGCTGCAAGCCGGCTTGCCGGTGGATCATTTTGGCCACGACCCCGCGGAGCCGGATAGCGGCGAGGCGATCGGGCTGAACCCTGCGCGGCTGACACTGACCTTCGGCTTCGGCCCGGAGCTCTTCACCTATCAGGGCAAGGACCGCTACGGCCTGGCCGCGCGCCGGCCGGCGGCCTTGGTCGATTTGCCGGTCTTTCCCGGCGATCAGCTCCAGGCGGACAAGACCGGCGGCGCGCTCATGGTTCAGGCCTGCGCCGACGATCCGCAGGTGGCATTCCACGCGGTGCGGCAACTCGCCCGCATCGCCGACGGCGCGGTCACGCTCAACTGGACCCAGGCCGGATATTCCTCGGCGGCCCCGAACGGAGGTACGCCGCGGAACCTGATGGGCTTCAAGGATGGGACGATGAACCCGAACACCGCCGATCCCAAGGCGATGGCGGCATCTGTCTGGGTCGGCCCCGAGGGGCCCGCCTGGATGCAAGGGGGCAGCTACATGGTGGCGCGGCGCATCCGCATCGCGCTCCAACACTGGGACCAGATGAAGGTCGCCTTCCAGGAGCAGGTGGTCGGCCGGCACAAACGCTCCGGCGCGCCGTTGGGCAAGACAAGTGAGTTCGCGCCGCTCGAACTCGATGCGACCGACGCGGACGGCAATCCGGTCATTCCCGCCAATGCCCATGTGAGGCTCGGCGCGCCCGCGGTGAATGATGGCGTCGAGATCCTGCGCCGGTCTTTCTCCTATAGCGAGGGCGTGAGTTTCACGGCGGAACGCTGGCCGCCATGGCGGCAGGCCATGGAATACAATGCGGGGCTCTTGTTCATTTGCTATCAGAAGGACCCTCGCGGCGGGTTCATCCGGATCTTCGGGCCGATGTCCAGGCTCGATGCGCTCAACCAATTTACGACACATGAGGGGAGCGGGATTTTCGCTTGCCCGCCGGGTGCCGCGAAGGGGGGATATATCGGCCAGGCGCTGTTCGACGCGGCGTGAGGCGGGCGCTCCAGGCCGGCTCCTCGGAGAGAGAAGCGGCCGCTTTTTGAAAAAAGCGGCGCAAAAACTTTTGGCGATGCTGCGCCGTGGCGTTGTCAGCGCCAACCCCCTGGCCCAGCAGCAATAAAGTTTTTTTGCTTCTCTTTGCTGCATACGTTTTCCGTGGGTAACTGGCTGGTGTTCGGCGCCCAGCGCGCTGCCAGCGATTTTTATTACCGTGAGGAGCTGGGGGAATTATCTCGCCACGGCTATTTGCACCGCCTCACCACGGCGTTCTCGCGGGACCAGGCGCAGAAGATCTATGTGCAGGATCGTTTGCGCGAGGCAGGTGCTGAGCTATGGGCCTGGTTGCAGGAAGGCGCGCATGTGTACGTGTGCGGTGAGGCCGCTCGCATGGCCAAAGACGTGGACAAGGCGTTGCGGGACGTGGTGATGGCACAAGGCGGCCTGGATGCCGATGCTGCGGATGCGTATATCGGGATGATGGCGGCGCAAAAACGCTACTTGCGGGACGTGTACTGAGGACCAGGTTCATCAGGTAGCGAAGGAAAGGGCTTCTTTTTGCGAACAAAAAGAAGCAAAAAAACTTTTATAGATTTGGCCGTGCTGGTTTCTGCGCCACTGGCCTCATGGAGCAAAAGTTTTTGCGCCGCTTTTTTCAAAAAGCGGCCACTTCCCTTTGTACAATAGAAGTTCGGGAGGGCGTACAATGAACGAAGACAAGGTCAACATGGAAGTTCGAAAGTTCCTCAAGGTGGTGGGCGTTAGCTCGCAACGCGCGATCGAGAATGCGATCGCTGCCGCGGCAAAGGCTGGAGCGATCCAGGGTCACACGAAGCTCAGGGCGAAGATGACACTGCAGATTGATGCCCTGCATCTCGCCCACGTGGTCGAGGACGACATCCATCTCGGCTAGGGCTCGACACCTTGAGCTGTCACTTAATGTCGGTTGTGGAGCAAGTCGCCACCGCGATGGCGTCACGTTGTGCCGGCACCGTGAACCAGAAAATCGCCCCCCGCGGTTCATTCGCTTCGGCCCATAATCTGCCCCCATGTGCGTTGATGATGGAGCGGCAAATTGACAGGCCCATGCCAAGGCCGGTGGCCTTGGTGGTGTAGAAGGGATCGAAGACATGCTCGAGCGTGCCGGGGGCGAAACCGGGTTCAAACGCCGTCCTCCAGAGCCTCGACGCGAAACTAGGCATTCGGCCCGCAGCCAGTAGGTGAGAGCAACCACCCTGTTTAGGGGCCTGACAGATTTGAAATTTAAACAATCTGTGTGACAACTATAAAGTATATATCTATCGTTCTGCAGAGATGCGACGCATGAACGGAAAGCATGAAAACGTTTGTTGCGAACGACGTCTTTTTCAGCGCCGGTGGCCACCGGGTTGTGGCCCTGAACTTGGCCGCAACCGTATGTAGCTTCATCCTCGAGGGAGGAAGAAACATTGGCAACACAAACCAAATGGCATTTGTCCGGGGATTATTTTGAGAACTGCAACTGCGATGTGGTTTGTCCTTGCCTTGTCTCGCCGGCTGCGCCGCTGACGGCTCAGCCAACCCAAGGCATGTGCAACGTGGCGATGATTTTTCATATTGACGAGGGAAGTTACGGCGAGGTTTCGCTCGACGGGCTTAATATCGCCCTTGTCGCGCATACGCCGGGCCCTATGGCGGACGGCAACTGGACGCTTGGTGCCTATATCGACGAGCGGGCGAATGACGAGCAGACCGCCTCGCTCGGCGCTATATTTGGCGGTGCCGAGGGCGGGCCTATGGCACTCTTCGCACCGTTGGTCGGCCAATATCTCGGCGTGAAGAAGGTGGCGATCAAATATGCCATCAACGGCCACTGCCGTTCGGTGGAGATCCCCCGGATCATGCATATGGCGGTTGCGCCGCTGGGGAGCCTGCATCCGAGTGGCGAGATTTGGGGGGCAACTGGCCATCCCGTCGCGCCGGACAAGCTGGCATTTGCCGTCGGTGGTCAGGACAGCACGTTCGGGGACCACGGAATGCGGTGGGATAATTCCGGCAAGAACGGCCACTACGCGCCCATTCATTGGTCGAACTAAAAAAGGCAAGGGAAAGGCTTCTCTTTGTGAACAAAAAGAAGCAAAAAACTTTATTAATGCCGGGCCATGGGCGTTGGCGCTGACAACGGCCATGGCCCAGCATCGCCAAAAGTTTTCGCGCCGCTTTTTTCAAAAAGCGGCTGCTTTCTTTCACGTGGAACGCGCCCAGTCCGACTGGTTTTTGGTGCAGCGCAACGTCATTCTCGGCCTGCTTCTGGCGCTGGCCGCGACTGGCTGGGCGCTTCTCGCGCGGCAAGGTGCCAACGGCCACATGGATATGACGATGGCCACGCCAACGATGGGCATGAGCCCACTGTTGTTTGTCACGACCTGGGTGGTCATGATGGTGGCGATGATGTTTCCAAGCGCCGCCCCCATGATTCTCACGTTTCATAAAGTGCAAGTTGGCAGGCGCCAACGGGGCGACGCTTTCGTGGCAACCTGGCTGTTCGTAACGGCCTACATGGTGGTTTGGACGCTGTGCGGCGTTATCGCCTATGGGGGCGCCGTCGTTGCCGAAGTCATCGCCATGCGCGCGGCTCTCTCGCCGGTCGCAACAACCCGGATCGGTGGGGTGCTTCTCGTCGCAGCAGGCCTCTACCAACTCACGCCGTTTAAGGAGCGTTGCCTGTCGAAGTGCCGTACGCCGATCAGCTTCATCATGACATCGTGGCGAGACGGGCGGCGTGGTGCGCTGCGGATGGGGTTGCTGCACGGCGCCTATTGCCTCGGCTGTTGTTGGCTGTTGTTCGTGATTCTGTT
>DATJHR010000046.1:0-24709 GCA_035493735.1 Acidocella sp. | reverse complement strand
TGGGCTTGGCCCTGCCGCTGATTTTCCTTTATGAAATTTCGGTTTTCTCCGTGAAAATGGTTGAGCCGAAGGTCGAACTGGATTCCTGACAATGCATGATATCAAGGCGATCCGGGAAAACCCGGCGGCGTTCGACGCGGCCATGAGCCGGCGCAACATCCTCCCGCTCTCGACCGAGCTGACGGCGCTGGACGAGGAACGGCGCCAGGCGGTGGCGCAGTTGCAGGTCTTGCAGGCGGGCCGCAACGCACTGGCCAAGCGGATCGGGGAGGCAAAGCGCGCCAAGCAGGATACCGCGGCGTTGGAAGCCGAGGGCGCTTCCTTGCGTGGCCAGATGGAGGCGCTGGAGGCCGAGGTGCCTCGCCTGGAACTGTTGTTGCGCGAAAACCTCGCCGCGGTGCCGAACGTGCTGGACGAGGCCGTTCCCGATGGGAAGGACGAGACCGCCAACCAGGAGATCAAGCGGCACGGCGCGATCCGCGAATTCGGCTTCTCGCCCAAGCAGCATTTCGAGATCGGCGAAGCGCTGGGGCTGATGGATTTTTCCGCCGCGGCGAAACTCGCAGGCTCGCGCTTCACCGTGCTGCGCGGCGGGCTGGCGCGGCTGGAGCGGGCGCTGGGCCAGTTCATGCTCGACCTGCACGTGACCGAGCATGGCTATAGCGAGACGATGGTGCCGCTGCTGGTGAATGACGCTGCCGCCTTCGGCACCGGCCAGCTGCCGAAATTTCGTGACGATTTGTTCCAGACCACAGACGGGCGCTGGCTGATCCCGACTGCCGAGGTGTCTCTGACCAATCTGGCTGCGGGCGAGATCCTGCCGGCCGCGCAATTGCCGATTCGCGTGACGGCGCTCACCCCCTGTTTCCGCTCAGAAGCAGGCTCCGCCGGGCGCGACGTGCGCGGCATGCTGCGCCAACACCAGTTCACCAAGGTGGAGCTGGTCAGCATCGTGCATCCGGAGGCAAGCGAGGCGGAGCACGAGCGCATGACCGCTTGTGCGGAGACCGTGCTGGAGCGGCTCGAACTGCCTTATCGCCGCATGCTGCTTTGCACCGGAGATACTGGCTTCTCGGCGGCCAAAACCTATGATCTGGAAGTCTGGCTGCCGGGGCAGGGCATGTACCGGGAAATTTCCTCCTGCTCGAACACACGGGCGTTCCAGGCGCGGCGGATGAACGCGCGCTACCGCGAGGCTGACGGCAAGGCGCTTGGCTTCGTCCACACGCTGAACGGCTCGGGCGTGGCGGTCGGACGGGCGCTGATCGCGGTGCTGGAAAATTACCAGAACGAGGATGGCTCTGTGACCATCCCGGCGGTGCTGCGGCCCTATATGGGCGGGCTCGAGCGGCTCGCCGCTTAGCAAAGGACGTTAGAAAGGGGCCGCTTTTTGAAAAAAGCGGCGCAAAAACTTCTTTGACTTTGGGCCGTTGGCGCCGACACAAGCACGGCCCCGTGAAAGAAGCGCTGCCTCGCTTACCTTCGCAGTGTCCCACGTTACCATTTGTTATGAGTTGCTACCGGCGCGTGCGGGGACAAGCACTATGTAACTGGCTATAGACTAGCTCGGTTTTCTGAAGGGGACTTGCGTGGTTGATCCGGTCGAGCGGCGCGGCAAAAGCAGGGCGCGCTGGGTTTTTGCGGTGATCGTGCTCCTGGTCGTTGCTTTCGTCTGGTATCGGCATTCCGGCCATAGTGCCGGCGGTTTCGGAGGCCGCGGGGGGCGCGGTATGATGGCACCCCAGGCGGTTGGCGTTGCGAAAGTCGTGTCCGGCTCGATGCCGGTGATGCTGGATGAACTCGGCACCGTCACCCCGATCGCGACCGTCACGGTGGTGCCGCAGCTCAGCGGCTATCTCACCCAGGTCGCTTTTACCCAGGGCGAAGATGTCACCAAGGGGCAGTTCCTGGCGGAGATCGACCCGCGCCCTTATGAGATCCAGCTCGAACAATATCAGGCGTCGCTGGCCAAGGACACGGCCACGCTGGCTCAGGCACACTCGGACCTCGCCCGGTACGAGCGGCTGGCGCGGCAGCAATCGATCGCCGAGCAGCAGGTGACCGACCAGCAATTCCTGGTGAAACAGGACGAGGCCGCGGTCCAACTCGATCAGGCCAATATCGATTCCGCGAAGCTCGATCTGGCCTATTGCCATATCACCTCGCCGGTGTCCGGCCGGATCGGGCTGCGTCTGGTCGATCCTGGCAACTACGTGACCTCCGCCAGCACCACCGGCATTGCCGTCGTCACGACCATCTCGCCCACCACCGTGATTTTTTCCGTGCCGCAGACGCAACTCGCGCCGATCCTGGAGCGGCTGGGGCAGGGGGCGGTGCTGCCGGCCGCCGCCTATTCCAGCGACGACACGACCAAGCTGGAAGAGGGCACGCTCGAGGCGGTGAACAACCAGATGAACATCAGCACCGGCATGGTGGAGTTGCGCGCCAATTTCCCCAACACGGACAAGAAGCTGTTCCCGAACGAATTCGTCAACGTGCATCTGCTGGTGAATACGCTCGATCATGCCACGCTGGTGCCCTCCCAGGCGGTGCAGGACGGCGTGCCCGGCACCTATGTCTATGTGGTGAATGCCGACGACACGGTGAGCGTGCAGCCGGTGTCCACCGGCACCAGCAACGGCACTGAGACGGTGATCACCAAGGGGCTGACACCGGGCCAGACCGTGGTCGTGGATGGCGTGGATCGGCTCACCGGCGGGGCGAAGGTCAGGGTCGTCTCCGCACCGGGCACATCCGCCGCGCCGGCGCCCTCTCCAGCGCCGGGCGCCTCGGCAGCGCCGCAGGTTGATCCGCGGGCCTGGCGCGGCCACCATCATCGTCGCCCGGAGACCGGCGCGTCCGGCGCGGCCACTCAAGGTTCTGCTTCGCAGTGAATCCTTCCCGCCTTTTCATCCTGCGGCCGGTGGCGACATCGCTTCTGATGATCGGCATCGTGCTGGCGGGCCTGGTCGCGTTCAAGTTCCTGCCGGTGTCGGCGTTGCCGGACGTTACCTATCCGACCATTCAGGTGCAGACCTTCTATCCCGGCGCCTCACCGCAAGTGATGGCGACCACGGTCACCGCCCCGCTGGAGCGCCAGCTCGGCGAGATGGCGGGCTTGGACCAGATGTACTCGCAGAGTTCCGCCGGCGCCTCGGTGATCACGCTGCAATTCGACCTCTCGCTCAGCCTGGACGTCGCGGAGCAGGAGGTGCAGGCGGCAATCAACGCGGCCGGCAATCTGCTGCCGGCGGATCTGCCGGCGCCGCCGGTCTACGCCAAGGTGAATCCGGCCGACGCGCCGATCATGACGCTGGCGGTCACCTCGAAAACGCTGAACCTCATCGATCTCGAAAATCTCGCGAACTCACGCCTGGCCTCGAAAATCTCCGAGGTGCCGGGTGTGGGCCTGGTCAGCATCGGCGGCGGCCATGTGCCGGCGATACGCGTGGAGCTGAACCCGCGGGCGCTCGCCAGTTACGGGATCAGCATCGACAATATCCGCACGGAGATCACCAATCTTACGGTCGATACGCCGAAAGGGAGTTTCTCCGGCCCGGCGCAGAGCTACACCATCAACGCCAACGACCAGGTCACCCAGGCGTCCCAATACGCCAAGATGATCGTCGCCTATAGCAATGGCATGCCGGTCTATCTCGGCAACGTGGCGAAGATCATCTCAGCGCCGGAGAACGCCGAGCTCGGCGCCTGGGCGAACCGCCAGCCGGCGATCATTCTCAACGTGCAGCGCCAGCCCAACGCCAATGTGATCGCCACCGTGGATGCGATCAAACGCGAGCTGCCGATGCTCACCCAAGGCCTGCCGACGGCGATGCATGTGACCGTGATGAGCGACGGCACCACTTCGATCCGCGCGTCCGTCAGCGATGCCGAGTTCGAGCTCAGCCTCAGCGTCGTGCTCGTGGTGGCGGTGATTTTCGTGTTCCTGCGCAATCTGCGCGCCACCCTCATCCCCAGCATTTCGGTGCCGGTCTCGCTGATCGGCACGCTCGCGGTGATGTATCTGTGCGGCTTCTCGATCGACAATCTCTCGTTGATGGCGCTGATCGTGGCGACCGGCTTCGTGGTGGACGACTCCATCGTGATGATCGAGAACATCGCCCGCTATCTGGAAATGGGCGAGACGCCGCTTGAGGCCGCGCTGAAGGGCGCCGGGCAGATCGGTTTCACCATCATCTCGCTCACTGTCTCGTTGATCGCCGTGCTGATCCCGCTGCTGTTGATGGGCAACGTGGTCGGGCGGCTGTTCTCGGAATTCGCCATCACTTTGGCGGTGACGATCGTGATCTCGGCGATCGTCTCGCTCACCTTGGTGCCGATGCTGTGCGCGCGGCTGCTGCGCGCGCAAGGCACCGTGCAGCCAAGCCGTTTCGAAGCCTGGAACGAGCGCAATTTCAACCGGCTGATTGCGGCTTACGGGCGCGCGCTCACCTGGGTGCTGGCGCATGCGCGCCTCACGCAAGCGGTCACGCTCGGCACCTTGGTGCTGACCGTGCTGCTTTATGTGTTCATCCCCAAGGGTTTCTTCCCGGTGCAGGATACCGGGGTGATCGAAGGCTTCTCTCAGGCCGCGCAAAGCATCTCCTACGGGGCGATGGCGGCCGATCAGCAGGCGCTGGCGGATGCGATCCTGAAGGATCCGGCGGTGGTGAGCCTGACCTCCTATATCGGCGTGGACGGCACGAATTCGACCCTGAATCAGGGGCGCTTCCTCATCAACCTGAAGCCCAAGGGCGAGCGGCCCTCCGCCAGCGCGGTCATCCGCCGGCTGAGCCGTGAAGTCGCCGACGTGCCCGGCGTGCATCTCTACATGCAGCCGGTGCAGAGCCTGACGCTGAACACCACGGTCACGCCGACGCAGTACCAGTTCGTGCTCGAAGATCTGAATGAGAGCGATTTCACGACCTATGTGCCGCGGCTGATGGCCAAATTGCGGGCCTTGCCGCAGCTCAGCGACGTGGCGAGCGAGCTCGCGGCGAACGGGAACAGCGTCTATATCGCCATCAACCGGGCCAATGCCGCACGCTTCGGCATCACTGCCGCGACCGTGGACAATGCGCTTTACGACGCGTTCGGCCAACGCATCGTCACGACCATTTTCACGCAGACCAACCAGTATCGCGTGATCATGACTGTCAATCCGCGGGACATGACCAGCATCGCCTCGCTTGGCTCGATCTATCTGCCCTCGTCCTCGGCCAGTGGCGGCCAGGTGCCGCTGTCGGCCATCGCCACCGTCACCACCCGGCCCGCGCCGCTGATGATCGAGCATCTGGATCAGTTCCCGGCGACCACGATCTCCTTCAACCTTGCTCCCGGCGCCTCGCTCGGCGCCGCGGTCGACGCCATCCAGAAGGCCGAGGCGTCGCTGCATCTCCCGGCCGCGATGACGACCAGCTTCATGGGCGCGGCCCTGGCCTTTCAGAACTCGCTCGCCAACGAGGTGTTTTTGCTCCTGGCGGCGATCATTGCCGTCTACATCGTGCTGGGCGTTCTTTATGAGAGCTTCATCCATCCGGTGACGATACTCTCGACGCTGCCCTCGGCGGGCATCGGCGCGCTGATCTTTCTCTGGCTGGCCGGCGATGGGCTGGATGTGATCGGCATCATCGGCATCGTGCTGCTGATCGGCATCGTGAAAAAGAACGCGATCATGATGATCGATTTCGCGCTGAATGCCGAACGCAATGAGGGCAAGTCGCCGCGCGATGCGATCTATGAAGCCTCGCTCTTACGCTTCCGGCCGATCCTGATGACCACCATGTCGGCGATGCTCGCGGGCGTGCCGCTGATGTTCGGCACCGGCATGGGCTCCGAGCTGCGCCAGCCGTTGGGGCTTGCCATCGTCGGCGGGCTGGCGGTGAGCCAGGTGCTGACGCTCTTCACCACGCCGGTGGTTTATCTGGCCTTCGACGCGCTGGCGCGGCGCTTGCGCCGGCGCGGGGTGGCGCCTGCATGAATCTGTCGGCGCTCTTCATCCGGCGTCCGGTTGCCACCACGCTGCTGACGCTGGGCATCGCGCTGTCGGGCCTGCTTGCTTATTTCAAACTGCCCGTGGCGCCGCTGCCGCAGATCGCCTTTCCGACCATCATGGTGCAGGCGACCATGGCCGGCGCCAGCCCGGCGACGATGGCGGCCACCGTGGCCGCGCCGCTGGAGCGTCATCTCGGCACCATCGCCGACGTCACCGAGATGACCTCGCAATCGGGAATCGGCCTGACGCGCATCACGGTGCAGTTCGGCCTGAACCGCAACATCAACGGCGCGGCGCGCGATGTCGAAGCGGCGATCCAGGCGGCGCGGGCGGACCTGCCGACGACGCTACGCTCCAACCCGACTTACCAGAAAATGAACCCGGCCGATGCGCCGATCATGGTGCTGGCGCTAACCTCCGACACGCTGACGCCGGGACAGCTCTACGACGCCGCCGACACCGTCCTGCAACAGCAATTCTCCCAGGTTTCCGGCGTGGGACAGGTGGAACTGGGGGGTTCCGCGCTGCCGGCGGTGCGCGTGGATCTGCAGCCGGGCCAGCTGAACCGATACGGCATCGGGCTTGAGGATGTGCGCGCCGCCCTGGCCGCGGCGAATGCGAACGCGCCGAAAGGCTATTTCAACGTCGGTCCGCAGCGCTATCAGATCTACACCAACGACCAGGCCACCAAGGCGGCGCAATATCGCAACCTGGTGATCGCCTATCGCAATGGCCAGGCGGTCCGGCTCTCCGATGTCGCGACCGTCACGAATTCGGTCGAGAATGTGGACAATGCCGGTTTCTATAACGGCAAGCAGGCGGTGCTGGTGATCATCCATCCCACGCCCGAAGCCAACGTGATTCAGACGGTGGATCAGATCAAGGCGATGCTGCCGCGGCTGCGCGCGGCGTTGCCGCCCTCGATCCATATCGGCGTCGCGCTGGACCGCTCGCAATCCATCCGCGGTGCGCTGAGCGACACCGAGCGCACCTTGTTCATCGCCGTGCTGCTGGTGGTGGGCGTGGTGTTCGTGTTCCTGCGTTCGCCGCGGGCGACGCTGATCCCCGGCCTGGCCGTGCCGATCTCGATCATCGGCACGTTCGGGCCGATGTATCTGCTCGGTTTTTCGCTCGATAATCTGTCGCTGATGGCACTGACCATCGCCACGGGCTTCGTCGTCGACGATGCGGTGGTGGTGGTGGAGAACACCATGCGCCACGTCGAGGCCGGCATGGCGCCGCGCGAGGCGGCCTTGCGCGGCGGTGCTGAAGTCAGTTTCACCGTGCTCTCGATGAGCCTGTCGCTGATCGCGGTGTTCATCCCGATCCTGCTGATGCCGGGCATTGTCGGCCGGCTGTTCCAGGAATTCGCCGAGACTCTGTCGATCACCATCCTGATCTCGCTGCTCGTGTCCCTGACCACCACGCCGATGCTCTGCGCCATGCTGCTGCGGCGCGAGGAGGCCGGGCGGCCGCATCCGATCCTTGCACGGCTCGAGGGCGGGTTCGACGCGATGCTGGGCTTCTATGAGCGCACGCTGCGCTGGGCGCTGGCGCATGCGCGGCTGGTCGGCGTCGGGTTTGCGTTGACCATCGTCCTCAACGTGGCGCTGTTCGTGGTGGTGCCGAAAGGTTTTTTCCCCGAACAGGATAATGGGCTGATCATCGGCACGATCCAGGCCGATCAGGGTATCTCCTTCAATCTGATGAAGCAGAAGGTGATGCAGCTGCAGACCATCGTGCAGCACGATCCCGCGGTGGCGTCGGTGGCGAGCTATACCGGCGGGCGCGCCACCAATAACGGCTTCCTGTTCATCACGTTGAAGCCGCTGGCGGAGCGCCATGTCAGCGCCACCGACGTGGTGGCGCGCTTGCGCCGGCCCTTGTCGCATGTTCCCGGCGCGCGGGTTTTCCTGGTGCCGGCGCAGGATTTGCGCGTCGGCGGGCGGCAGAGCAACGCGGAATACCAGTACACGCTGCAAAGCGACGATCCAGCCGAGCTTAACATCTGGGTGCCGAAAATCGTGGCCGCGCTGCAGCGGCAGCACACGCTCGCCGACGTGAATTCCGATCTGCAGAATGGCGGGCTCGAGACCAATGTGGTGATCAACCGCGCCCAGGCCGCGCGCCTCAACATCACGCCGGATGAAATCGACAACACGCTTTATGACGCGTTCGGACAGCGCAACGTTTCCACCATCTATAACGAGTTGAACCAGTATGAGGTGGTGATGGAGCTGGCGCCGACTTACCAGCAGGCGCCGGTGGACCTGAACCGCATCTATGTCAGCACCGCGGGCGGCAATGCCAGCGGCACTTCTCTGACCAACGCGCCGGCGGGCACGGTGGCGATCGGGCCCGGCACGACCAGTGCCGCCACAAAGGAGACGATGGTGGCGCTCGATTCCGCGACCAACCAGGCGATCAACGAGATCGCCTCGGGCGGCAAGTCCAGCGCCTCCAGCGGTACGGCGGTGAGCACCAATGTCGAGACCATGGTGCCGCTCGGCGCCATCGCCTCTTATCAGCGCGGCACCACGCCGATCACGGTCAACCATCAGAGCGGGCGGGTGGCTGCGACCATCTCATTCAACCTGCCGCAAGGGGGCTCGCTCGGCGCCGCGGCGGCGACGATCCAACGCACCATGAGCGATCTCGACGTGCCGCTCAGCATCACCGGCAGTTTCGCCGGCACCGCGGCCGCCTTCGCGTCTTCGCAGGCCAGCGAGCCGCTGCTGATCCTGGCGGCGCTCGCGGCGGTGTATATCGTGCTTGGCATTCTCTATGAGAACACTTTCCATCCGTTGACCATTCTCTCCACCATCCCGTCCGCCGGCGTGGGTGCCACGCTGTTCCTGCTGATGCTGAACACGCCGCTCACCATCATCGCTTTGATCGGCGTGATCCTGCTGATCGGCATCGTGAAAAAGAATGCGATTCTGATGATTGATTTCGCCTTGGCTCTGCAGCGCAGCGAGGGGGTGGCCCCGGAGGAGGCGATTTTCCAGGCCGCCTTGCTGCGCTTCCGGCCGATCATGATGACCACGTTCGCCGCCACGCTCGGTGCCTTGCCGCTGGCCATCGGCATCGGCCAGGGCGCGTCGCTGCGCCAGCCGCTGGGCCTGACCATCATCGGCGGGCTCCTGGTCAGCCAGGCGCTCACCCTCTACACAACCCCGGTGCTCTATCTCTGGCTGGAGCGGCTGGCGGTGAGGTTGCGCGGTCCGGACCATGCCGCGCCGCGTGCCGGCAGCATCGCCGAGGCGGACTGATGGTTCTTTCATTCCCCAGCCATTCCAGGATCTAGGTTTTGCATTCGTATAAAACGCTCCGCCGGGCGCTGCCCGGGCTTTGCCTCTTTGCCCTGTCCGGTTGCATGGTGGGGCCGAACTATCACCGCCCGAAACTGGTTCTGCCCGCCAACTACAAGGAGGCGGCCGGCTGGCTGCCGGCACATCCTGCAGCCGCCGGCCCCAAGGGTGCCTGGTGGACCGCTTTCGGCGATCCGCTGTTAGATAGACTTGAGCCGCAAATTGTTGTGGATAACGCCACCGTCGCCGCTGACTATTACGCCTACAAGCAGGCGACAGAGATCGTGCAGGAGACACGTGGCGGGCTGTTTCCGACCGTGGGCGTCACCGGCAGTGCCACGCGCAGCGGCGAGGGCGGTGGAAATGTCGGCGCGAGCAGCAGCAGAACGGGCAATGGCTTTTCCGTCGGTCCGAGCACCTCGGGAAATGTCGAAGGGACCGTCGACTGGACGCCGGATATTTGGGGCACGATCAGGCGCGAGGTGCAGAGCAATGTCGCGGCGGCGCAAATTTCCGCCGCCGACCTCGCCAATGCGACTTTGAGCGAGCAGGGGCTGCTGGCTGCCGACTATATCAATCTGCGTGCCTCTGACGCCCTGATCGCCTTGTACGAGGCGACCGTGGCGGCGTACCAGCAGTCGCTCCAAATCACCATCAACCAGTCGAATGCCGGGACCGTGCCGCCTTCCGACGTGATCACCGCGCGCACCCAGCTTGAGGGGGCGCAGGCGCAACTGATCAATGCCGGCGTGGCGCGGGCGCAGTATGAGCATGCCATCGCCGTGCTGCTCGGCCGTGCGCCGGCCGATCTGACCATTCCGCCGGGCCATCAGATCATGACCGTGCCGGTGGCGCCGCCCGGCCTGCCGAGCACGCTGCTCGAGCGCCGCCCCGACATCGCCGCCGCCGAGCGTGCCATGGCCCAGGCAAATGCCAATGTCGGTGTCACGGTCGGCGCTTACTACCCGAATCTCAGCCTGTCGGCGCTGGGCGGCTATGCTGCCAATCCGATCGGCGGGCTGTTTTCGGTCTCCAACAGCCTATGGTCGCTGGGGGCGAGCCTGTCGGGAACCTTGTTCGAGGGCGGCACACGCAGCGCCAGCGTCGCCGCAGCGCGCTATTTTTACGACGAGACGGTGCAAAACTACCGGCAGACCGTGCTGACGGCCTTGCAGGATGTCGAGAACGACCTGTCCAACCTGCGCATTCTCGCGCAGCAGGCGACGGTGCAGGCGGCGGCCGTGGCCGACGCGCAGAAGGCGCTGCAAATCACCTTGAACGAATACCAGGCCGGTACGGTGACCTACACCACCGTGGTGACGGCGCAGGTGACCCTGCTCACCGACCAGGAGACGGCGCTGGTCGTGCAGCAGGACCGGCTTCTGGCCAGCGTGTCTCTGTTCCAGGATCTCGGCGGCGGCTTTAACGCCTCGTACCTTCCAACGGCCGCGCAGCTGCAGGCGAAGCTGCCTTTCGCGCCCTGAAACTCCCCTTGGTTGTCGCAATCGTAAATTCGTCCTACAACACCCTCACGGCGCTTTTCCGTTTTTGTTCTGGCGTGCTTACTGCTCTCGCGGCCCGGCCTCCTGACAAACGATCGAAAGAGTTTTTTGGTTCGCATGTTGCGGATCGCTGTTTGCAAGGAGATGCGATATGGCATCAGGTACAGTGAAGTGGTTTAATGCGACAAAGGGCTATGGCTTCATCCAGCCCGACGATGGTTCCAAGGATGTGTTCGTGCACATCTCCGCCGTGCAGCGCGCGAATCTCAGCACGCTGAACGAGGGACAGAAGGTCCGCTACGAGACGCAGGCCGGTCATCAGGGTAAGATTTCCGCGGAGAATCTGCAGGTCGGGTAAGGTCGTTTCAGACCCTGTTCGACAAAAGGCGGCGCCGTCATGCGCCGCCTTTTTTGTGTTTGCGGCGCGGTGAAGGCATGGGGGCGGAAGCAGTACGTTACGAAATTCTGATTAGTTCGGCGCCTTGCCATGCTTTTATTTCATACAGAAAAACCATAATATGCGAAAACTAGATTTCACGAGTGCCTGATGAACCTTCGCTCTTTTGATTTGAATCTGCTGACGGTGTTTGATGCCCTGTTCGAAACGCAGAGCGTGACGCGGGCCTCGACGCAACTGGGCATGGCGCAACCGGCGCTCAGCCATGCGCTGAAGCGGCTGCGTCTGGCCCTTGATGATGAGCTGTTCATTCGCACGGCGCAGGGCATGATGCCGACGCCCCGCGCCAAGCTGCTCGCCGGGCCGGTGCGCGACGCGTTGCGCAGCCTGGGGGTGGCGATCGGCGGCGACCAGGCGTTCGATCCTGCCTCGCACACGCAGCATTTTGACATCGTGATGAGCAATTGGGCAGCGCTCACGCTGGCGGCGCCGCTGGCCGCGGTCTGCCGCGCCGAGGCACCGGGGATCGTTCTCCATATACGCCCGGTGGGAGGGCAGAATATCGGCGACCTGCTGGACCGCGGTGGACTGGATCTTGCCGTGACCAACAAGCCGCTCACCGGGCGGTTCATGGCGACCGAACTGGCCCTGGATTCCTATGTGGTGGTGGCCCGGCGCGGCCATCCGGTGTGCGCGGCCCCACTCGTCTCCGCCGAAAGGCTGGCGGCGTTTCCGCATCTGGTGCTGAGTTCGACCGGCGAGGATGACCGCTTTCTCGATGAATGGCTGAGCGCTAGCGGGTGCGAAAGACGGATCGGCATCAGCGCCCCGCTGCTCTCCGCGCCGTCGATTCTGCGCCACAGCGACATGATCGCGGTGTTAAGCCGGCGCGCCGCCACCGAATTCTGCTCTGCCGCGGATCTTGAACTGATCGAACTGCCATTCGTCACCCCGGCGATCCGCCATTGGATCGTCTGGCACCGACGCTCCGAACCGGACCCGGCGCATCGCTGGCTGTGCCACAAATTGTCCGCCCTGGCCGCGCCGGTCGCGGGGCAGGAGCCGCAAGTGGAAATGGCCGCTTTTTGAAAAAAGCGGCAAAAAAAACTTTCTCGACTTTGGGCCTATGGCGGCGAAACCAGCACGGCCCAGTTTAACAAAGTTTTTTTGCTACTTTTTGTTCACAAAAAGTAGCCTTTTCCTTCTCCTCTTTTTTCTTTTTCCTAAACCAGCCGCGCCAGGCGTATGGCCGTATGGCCGCGGACAGCGCGCAGGCTCGGCATAACCAGCAGGCAGTCATCGTACGGCGTGCGGATCTCCTCGTCGCCGTCATGCGCGATCAAGCTGTTCGCGGCGGGGATGATCTCGCCGCCGCGATAGGCATGGGTAAAGGCGAAGCGGTTGGTGCGTGCGGTGACCGCGCAGGTGACTTCGGCGAAAACCGGCGTGCGCGGCGGCACCGGGCCTGGGGGCATCATCCCGGCATGGCTTAGCAGGCGTTGGACCGTGGCGCGGGTCTGCGCGATGCTGCCTGGTTCCCAATGCTGCCCGGCCTCCACCAGAATGCCCGCGGCCGAGGGAACGGCGGTGGTGAAGCGGGCGTGATCGATCAGCCGCTTGCCGCCGGCATGACCATGATCGGCGATCACCACATGCGGCGTCGCTACGGTCAGTGCCAGCTCACGTCCACGCGCGGTCGGGCCGCAGAGCAGCAACGGGTCGGAAGGCCAGAGCATCGAATGCAGGTCCAGCAGCAGGTCCGCCTGCTCGATGATCGGCCGCATCTCGCGTGCCCGGTCCAGTTCCAGCGACCGGCGCGGGCCGGAGAGCTGCGCCTCGTCCCAGACCCGGTTCATATCCTCCTCGACGAAGCGGGAGGCGAGCGGGTTGGCGGGGTCGAAGCGGGCGAAGGCATCGATATTTGCGAAGCCCATGGTCACCCGCCCACGCAGCGGCCGGAAATCCTGCCGCAACAAATCGGCGATGACGATGGCGCCGGCGAGTTCGTTGCCATGGATCAGCGACACCAAAACGACATGCGGGCCGGGCCGGCCCGAATCGCGTGTGGTGAAGCCGCGTATGCCGGTATTGCCCGGAAGGAACGGGGCGAGATCCGGCGCCGCCGTGTACACCGGAAATTCCGGTAGGTCGGCGGGCAGGGTGGGCTCCGGTCGGTTGTGATTCGTCGGCGGGGACCGTGACGACATGAGAACAGTGTAACCGGATCGTGACAACGCGCAATCCGCTAGGGCATGATTACCTTGATCACTCGTGCTCCAATCGGCGCGTCGACAAAGAAAGTGGCCGCTTTTTGAAAAAAGCGGCGCAAAAACTTTTGGCTCAGCTGGGCCTGAGTCCGTGTCGCTGGCAACGCCCATGGCCCAGAGTCAATAAAGTTTTTTTTGCTTCTTTTTGTTCACAAAAAGAAGCCTTTCCCTTCCCTTGGTCGATTTGACCTAAGGACATCGCGCTCTCGTTCAGCCCTGATGCCGCCGGGATTGACGGGGCGTGAGCGGCACAGCAAAGCCGCGCCATGATTACGCGGATATTATGTAGTGATTTGGCCGGCCTGCGGGCACAGGCGCTGGGTCTGGCGGAAGCAGCGGGGCTGACGCCGGACCTGCAGAACCTGAAATTCCGGGCGCCCTGGGATAAGATTGCTCCCGGTCTGTGGCCGAGCGCGCGCTGGGCGGTGGAGGGCGCCGCTTTTGCCGAGCCGTTGCCGCCGGTGGTGATGGGGGCGGGCGGGGCCGGGGCGCGCGTTGCCGCCGCGTTGCGGCGGCCGGGCGTGAAAGCCGTGGCCATTCAGCATCCGCGCATCGCGCTGAACAAATTCGATCTCGTCATGGCGGCGCGGCATGACGGCATCAGCGGCGACAATGTGGTGGTGACGCGCACCGCCTTGCATCGCGTCACGCCGGCGCGGCTGGCCGCCGAGGCCGCAAGCTGGGCGCCGTTTTTCGCCCCCTTCCGCCGGCCGCTCGTCGCCGTGCTGCTTGGCGGCAGCAATGGCCGTTACCGCTTCGATCCGCCCCAGGCGCGCGAACTCGCCGCGCAGTTTGCCAATATGATGCAGCGCGACCGCGCCGGGCTGGTGATCACGCCATCGCGCCGGACCGCGCCTGAAGTGACAAAAATCTTTCAGGAGGCGCTGGCGCCGCATGGCGCCTGGATCTGGGATGGCACCGGCGACAATCCCTATTTCGGCATGCTGGCCTGCGCCGACGCCATCATCGTCACGGCGGATTCGGTGTCCATGGTGTCCGAGGCGGTGGCGACGTCGGCGCCGGTTCTGCTGGTGCGCCTGCCGGGCCGATCGGCGCGGATTGGCGCCTTCATGGACGAGCTGGTGGCCGACGGACGGGCTTGCGATTTTGCCGGTCATCTTAAGTTATGGGATACGAAACCATTGGATGACACCGCAATGGCGGCCGCCGAGTTGCGCCGTCGCTTGGGATTGGAATGAATGCTGGACATTGAAACCTTCGACAATCTTCGGGGCGGTAACGTCGCCTACAAGGCCCTGGCCCACCCGCTGGCGGCTGAACGTCTCGCGGCGCTGGCGGCCGATGCTGGAAAGGTGGCGATCTTCGATCCTGACGGCATCGCCGGGCCGCTCCTGGCTCTTTGCCCCGGTTTCGACGTCGAGGGCGTGTATGTGCAGGACACGCTGGCGTTAAGCAAAATGCGCGGCGGGCATAGTGCCCGGGCGCTCACCGAACTTTCTCACGCCAATGTGAAAAGCGTGCTGGTCGCCGCCTTCGATGGCCAGCGCACCGCGCAACGGCTCGCGTCCTTCGCGCCGAAGGGCGCCAACATCCTGACGCTGGACGGTGCGCGCCTGCCCGACGCGATGCTCACCAACAAGGCCCGCTATCTGGAAGCGGTGAATTTCGCGACGAATTTCGTGTTTTTCCGCGATGACGACCACTTCGCCACGCGGCTGACGACCGCCAATTACTGGTCCGGCTATGGCGCCAAGTCCGTGCGCTTCTTCCACCGGCTTTATGACGGCGCCGGAGCGGTGCTGGCAGAGTGGGAGGATGAGGCGCCCGCCGGCCCCGGCGGTTATGTGCTGGACAGCACCGTGATCCGCCGCCGCTTTGGCCTCGGCCCGTTCGCCGGGCAGGTCTTCATCCATGCCATGGGCGTGGCCGGGCATGATGTGGTGAAATACGCGCTCGACACCTACGCGACCGATAACGGCCCGTCGCTGTCCTGCACTCATGACGCCAATGCCTGGCCGTCCGAGCGCTTCGCCGGCCTGCCGGCGCCGCGCGCGGATGAGCGGGTGATCCTCTGGGTGCAGAACAGCCATGCCGTGCCGATCCCGGCCGGGGCGATGACGCTGGACCGCATGGGCGCCGAAGCGCCGGTGGCGATCGATGTGGAAATCCCCCCGTTCGCCAGCCACCCGCTCAATGTCGGGGATTATTTCCCGGGCCTGCACTGGCCGGCGCAGATCGAGCTGCGCGCCGGGCGCCATGTGGTGCGACCGCGCTACGAGGTGGTGCGCGGCGGGCGCACGCGCATCGCGCACATCAATGTCGAGCGCAGCGACCTGAAGGACGACCCGGGCATCAAAACGCTGCACACCACCATGGGACGCGGATTTTTGCTCCCGTTCCCGGTCCTGCCGCGCAGCCGGTTCAAGACCATCGTGCAGCCGACGCCGATGGCGATCACCGAGCAGAACCTGCCGTTGCGGTTGGATGTGTTCGCCGCCGACGGCAAGCCGTTGCTGCAGCGTTTCCTAGGGGTACTGCCGCGCCGGCATGATCTCGCTTTGGATCTGGACGACGTGCTGGAGCCGGGCGCGTTGCCCGATGGCGGCCATGCCGAGCTGGTCTATGATTTCCGCGAAGGCGGCGAGGCGAATGGTTGGCTGCATGCGCTGTTCCGCTTCGAGGACCGGCACAGCTTCCATGCCGCCGAGAGCAGCTTCGGCGCGCATATCTTCAACACCATCATGACCTATAAGAACGAGCCGCAGAGCTATAGCGGCAAGCCGCCGGGGCTCTCCACGCGCTTGTTCTTGAAACTCGGTTTTGGCGGGCGTGAGAGCTTCTGCGTGCTGCTCTATCCGGCCTCAGCCGCTTGGCTGCCGCAGTCCGATACGGCGCTGGAACTCTACGATGCGAACGGCGCGCTGATCGACACGGCAAAACTCTCGGTCGCCTGCTCCGGCTCGGCAATCGTGTTCCCGTCGCGTTATTTCACGGCGGAAAAACTGCAGCAGGCGGGCGAGACCGGCTATGTGCTGATCCGCGACACCACCTGCCGGCTGTTCGGGTTCCATGGCGTCGATAACGGCGCCGGCGGCTTCTCGTTCGACCACATGTTTGGGTTTTAAAAAGGAAAGGAAGCGCTACTTTTTGTGAACAAAAAGTAGCAAAAAAACTTTGTTAGTTTGGGCCGTGCTGGTCTCAGCGGCACGGGCCCAGTTTCAAAAAGCGGCCTCTTTCTTCTCTTCAACCACGGCCGTTTTCTGGCCTTCTTCCTGGCGTTCGACCAGCGGCAGCCACTGCCCGCCGCGGAGAATCTCGCTTGGCCTGAACTTGGCCTTGTAGGCCATCTTGCGGCTCTCTTCGACCCAGTAGCCAAGATAGACATGCGGCAGGCCGAGAGCCCTGGCGTGTTCGATCAGCCAGAGGACCGCGTAGGTGCCGAGCGAACGCTGGTCCAGTTCGGTCGAGAAGAAGCTGTAGACGGCGGAAAGCCCGTCGCCGAGCTGGTCGGTGAGGCAGCCGCCGACCAGCGTACCGTCCGGCAGGCGGAACTCCACCACCGAGGTTTCGATCGGCGTGTCTTCGATCATCGCCCGGTAGTCGTAGAAACTCATGGTCGCCATGTCGCCGTCGCCATGGCGCTGGCGCTGGTAACGCTGGAACAGATGGAACTGTTCGGAGGTGGCGCGCGGCGGCATTTCCTGCACCAACAGGTCTTGATTGGCTTTGGCGACGCGTTTTTGCGTGCGGCTGGGCTGAAAATCCCGGGCGCGGATGCGGATCGGCACGCAGGCGGTGCAATTGGGGCAGACCGGCGCGTAGGCGATGTTGTGACTGCGCCGGAATCCGCCGCGGGAGAGGCGGTCATGCAGGCTCTCCGCCGCCACACCAACAAGTTCCGTGACCACTTTGCGCTCGATGCGACCGGCCACATAGGGGCAGGGCAAAGGCGCGGTGGTGTAGAAGAAGTGCGGACGTCGTGCGGGCTTGAAGCTCATTGTCGCGATATGTTTGGCCGATCGCGGGCAGCCGTCAATAATTGTTTTGCGTCGCGCGTATCACCACCAGCCCGGTCAACAGGTCATGCGCGGCACGGTGGCGCGGCATCACCAGCGCCAGCAGGCATGGCACGAAGGCGAGGCCAATGCTGATCCAGAGCAGCAACGTCCAGACCAAGGCCTGGACCATGGTGGGGCGTGAAAGATCGGCATCCTGGCGGACCGAGAGGCCGAACAGGCGTTGGCCGGGCGTCGCCCCGGCATAGCCGACGAACAAGATGAAATAGACCAGCGGCAGCCAGGGCAGGATGTGGAAGGCCATCCAGCCGAGGCCGAGGGTCAGCACTCCGAACAAAGCGATGCCAACCGCCCCGGCCCAGCCGGCGATGCCGATCAGCAGGCAGTCGGCGATGAAGGCGAACACACGGCGGGTGATCACGCCGTGGGTCAAAAGCCATTCAGGATCGGAGGGAAACAGGATTTGGCTCATGGCCGGACATTGCGCCGCGAGGTCCGGCCATGGCAAGCGCGATCGTGACGGCGAAGAGTAAAGCCTCCGGGATGGCATAAAGAAACCAGCGATGCGCCGGGGTGAGCAGCAGAAGCGGGGCGAGATAGACAAGGGCGCCGAGCAGGATCTGCCAGAGCGGCGTCGCCTCGGTCAGGCACAGCGCCATGGCGGCGATCAGGGGAATGCTGTCATAGGCATAGGCGTGCGGCACGGCGAGGAACATCCCCGCGAGCAGCACCGCGACGGCATGCTGGTAAGGCGCGTTGCGCGCACAGAACCAGACCAAGGCGGCGATGATGAGAGCGCAGAACGTCTGTACGGCCTCGGCGATGCCGGGGGCGAGCCCAAGCGTGACCAGGTTCGCCGCCGGGGTGATGATGGTATTGAGATTCAGCCCGGTGGAGGAGAAATACGCAGCTTGACCGGCCGGCAAAGCGCGGAGCCACAGAGACCAGAGGGAGGGCGGAAAGGCCAGGCAGGAGACGGCGATCAAGGCGAGTGCCGTGACCGTGGCAGTGCCCATCGCCGCCCAGTCCCGCCGGGCGAGGAGAAAGAACGGCAGCAGCACGCCGAGCTGCGGCTTCAGCGTGAGAAGCCCGAAGGCGATGCCTGCGAGCACGGGGCGGCGCGGCAGCAAGGTGAGGCCGAGGAGCAGCAGCGCGGTGGTGAAATACCCGTTCTGTCCGGTCACCAGGCTGAGCAGCGAGGCGGGACTGACCAGCAGCGCCAGCAGCACCAGCCGGTTGCGGAAAAAGGCGAGGCCAGCGGCGAGGAAGGAGACCAGCCCCGCCAGGCTCCAGAGAAGCTGCGCGGTCGCAAAATCGCAAAAGCGCATCCACCAGGTCACCAGTAACAAGGTCGGCGGGTAGAGATAGGGGTAGAAGCTATGAAATCCGGGATAGAGGCGCTGCTGAAAAGCCTGCAATTGCGCGCCGTTGTAGATCTCGCGGATCGGATGCGTGGCGGCGAAGCGCGGATATGACCAGAAGGCCATGAAATCGCTGTTCAATGACGGCCGGGTGGCTGCGATGACGAGCAGCACCGCCGCCATGAACGCGCCGCAGCCGCCGATCAGGGTGGTCAGGACCAGGGTTTTCGTGTTGGTTGTGGCGGCGGAACGTATCATTATTTAATCCCTACCCAAGCACAGAAAGGCGGTCGATGGCCGCGTGAGGAAGGACAACATGGCGCGACCCAACACCGTCACCTATCTGCTCGGCACCAAATTCCACAAAATGGCCTATGTCGAGTTTGGCAATCCGGCCGCGCCGGCGGTGTTGTGTGTGCACGGTCTGACCCGTAACGGACGTGATTTTGATCCGCTTGCGGAAGCTCTGTCTGACAATTTCCATGTCATATGCCCGGACTTGCCGGGGCGCGGTCAGTCCGACTGGCTTGGCGAGGCGATGGCTTATCAGCCGCCGACCTATGTGGTCGCGCTGGCGCATCTTCTGGCGGCCCTGAACAAGCCGGTCGCATGGATCGGCACCTCGCTCGGCGGCATTTGCGGCATGATGGTCGCGGCAGCGCAGAACGCGCCGGTGACGAAACTGGTGCTGAACGATGTCGGCCCGGCGATCCCGGCTGCCGCGCTGAAGCGAATCCGCGACTATATGGTCGCGGCGCCGGAGCGCTTCGCCTCGATGCAGGCGCTGGAGGCCTATCTGCGCGAGATTCACGCACCGTTCGGCAAGCTCGACGATGCCGGCTGGGCACTGCTCGCGCGCCATTCCGCCCGCCGTGTGCCGGACGCGACCCAGGAAGGGGCGTTCACCATGCATTACGATCCGAAAATCATCGAGCCGATGAAGGCCACGGTACCGCTGGATGTGGATCTCTGGCCGGTCTGGGAGGCGATCAAGGTGCCGGTGCTGGCGATTCGCGGCGCGGAAAGCGATCTGCTCCTGCCCGAGACGCTCGAGCGCATGAAAAAGGAAGGCGCCAATACCTATGTCGTGCCGGAGGCGGGGCATGCCCCGGCTTTGATGGATTCCGACTCGATTGCCGCGATCCGGGCGTTTTTGCTCGCGAGTTGAAGGGAAAGGCTGCGCTACGGCTTGACGACACCGCCGGCACAATGGCCTGCGGCGCAAACAAATTGAGGGCGACCCATGATCGGCCAGTTGCTCCGGCGGCGCAAAGTGCCGCTCATGAAACGCGCGCTGGTCACGGCCGGGCTGGCCGCCAGCTCGCAGCGCGTGTCCCTGGCTGCCGCCGGCTGCGCCTTTTACGCGACACTGGCGTTGTTTCCGGCGATCACCATGCTGATCTCGCTTTATGGCCTGGTCTACGACCCGGAGACGGTGCAGCCGCAGTTGCACTATCTGCGCCATTTCATGCCACCGGCGGCCTATTCGCTGATTTCCGAGCAAATCCAGAACCTCGTATCGCAGCCGGCGCGGGGGCTTGGCATCAGTTTCCTGGTCAGCCTGGCGCTGTCGCTCTGGTCGTCCGCGAGCAGCACGCAATCTGTGCTCAATGCGCTCTCGCTCGCCTATCGGCAGGTCGAGAGCCGTGGCTTCATCCGTTTCCAGCTGGTGTCGCTGGGCATGACACTGATTGCGATCATTGGCACGGCCCTCGCGATCGGCGTGCTGGTGTTGATCCCCATCGTGATCGCCCGTGTCGGCCTTTCCGGCTATGCGCAGATTCTGGTCGCCCTGTTGAGCTTTGCGGTGATGATTGTTTTCGTCATCGGGGCGTTGGGTTTGTTGTACCGCTTCGGCCCGGCTGGGACCGGCCGTATCTTCTATGCTCCCGGCGCCAGCCTTGCGACCTTTATCTGGCTGCTCGCCTCTTGGGCATTCGGCCTCTATGTCGGCCATTTCGCCGCCTACAGTGCGACTTACGGCCCGCTTTCAACCCTCATAGGCTTGATGATGTGGTTTTATCTCACCGCTTATGCCGTGCTGTTCGGCGCTGAGGTGAACGCGGCGCTCGATGAGGAATGGGTGCGGGCGCAGGCGGACTAAAACTTTTTGAGGGCCGCGCTGGCTGCAAAAGGCGGCCGTTATTCCCGGGATTTGAGAAACGCGGCGAAGGCCCGCAGGGTGGCTGGAGAAATATGGTGCTCGATCCCCTCGGCATCCTGTTCCGCGGCTTCGTGCGGTACGCCGATGGCGGTGAGCACGGCGACCACCAGCCGGTGCCGGGTGCGCACCTTGTGTGCCAGGGCGTCGCCGGCCGGGGTAAGAAACACGCCGCGATAGGGCAGGGACGTGGCCAACCCTTCGCGCTTCAGCCGGCCGATCGTCTTGATGGCGGTGGCATGGCTGACGCCAAGCCGACGGGCGATATCGGTGGGCCGCGCCTCGCCTTCGGCGGCCAGCAGGTCGGCGATCAATTCCGCGTAATCTTCCAGCAGTGCCTGGCTCTGCGCGGCGCGCGTCTTGCCGAAGCGTTTCGCCTGGGTCGGCTCGGCCGGCATGGTTGCGGTTCTTGAGGAAGGGGGCAGAGGCACGCGAATTACTCCAGGAAACGTGAGTTTCTGGCTGAAAAAGACTGCCCGCGCAAGCTTGCCAATAATGTAGCCGAGGCCACATGTTCCATTGGCATAGGCATCGCCGCCACGCCCTTTCACACGATTGTCATAGACCAACCGATGCTGGCCGGGAGCGGAAGAGTTGAATAATGTAAAACGATATAAACGTTCAGCTGCGGCTTTGCCCAAGCTGCCTGTTCAAGCCCAGGCATGAATGCGCCGACATATTTGTTATGATTTGGCGATAAAAGCTTAAACTCGTTTGTTCATGCTAATCTGCGCGCGGCTGTTACCGCCGCGCAGAATCGAGAGCGGCGCGAATCGCGACGGCGCTGAGGCTGACCATCGATTTGCGTGCGATCAGTGCTCGTCTATGCAAGCCTGTCCTGCATTGGTGGGAGGCCTCTAACCCGTTGCCGCGGCGCACAAAATCGCTATAGGAAGGACCCAGCACGGTGCGCCACACACGTGCTAAAAACTTAGGCATTTAGAATCTGAAACTCACTCATCGTCACATTGACGACAAAAAAATAAAGGATACCCTCCGTGGCCAATGAAAAATCCCAGAATGTGCAGGATGTGTTTCTCAACCATGTCCGAAAGAGCAAGACACCCGTAACGGTGTTCCTCGTGAATGGTGTGAAGCTGCAGGGCGTCATTACCTGGTTCGACAATTTCTCGGTCCTGCTGCGCCGTGATGGGCACACGCAGCTCGTTTATAAGCATGCCATCAGCACCGTGATGCCGGGCGCGCCGATCATGCTGTTCGACGCCACCAAGGCGGAAGGCGCGGCGCAGCCGGGCGAAAACACCAACACGTTGAAGCTGAACCGGGCCGAGCCCGACTACAGCCAGGACATCGAGGGCTGAAAGACACGGCGCCGCCGCCCAACCGGGCGGCCATTCTGCTTCCCTGGGATAAATCTGCGGTCCGCAGCGGCACGGCTTCGCGTTCGAGTGAGGCGCGCCTGGCCGAGGCGGTCGGGCTTGCCTCCTCCATTGGCCTGGTGGTGGTGCACCAGGCGGTGTTCGTCACCCGCGTGATCACGCCGGCGACATTGTTCGGCAAAGGTCAGGTGGAGATGGCGGCGGTCGCCCTGCGCGCCGCCAATGTCGGCGTGGTGGTGGTGGATGCCGCCCTCACGCCGGTGCAGCAGCGCAATCTGGAGACCGCCTGGGGGGCCAAGGTCATCGACCGCACCGGGCTGATCCTCGATATCTTCGGCGCCCGGGCGCGCACCCGCGAGGGCACGCTGCAGGTCGAGCTCGCGCATCTCGAATATCAACGCTCGCGCCTGGTGCGGTCCTGGACCCACCTTGAGCGTCAGCGCGGCGGCTTCGGCTTCCTCGGTGGCCCGGGTGAAACGCAGATCGAGGCGGACCGCCGGCTGATCGGCGACCGCATCACGCGGCTGCGCCTGGAACTGGAGGATGTGCGCCGCACCCGCGGCCTGCATCGCGGCGCGCGTAAGCGCGTGCCCTATCCGGTGGTCGCGCTGGTCGGCTACACCAATGCGGGAAAATCCACTTTATTCAACGCGCTCACCGGCGCGACCGTGACCGCCCAGGATCAGCTGTTCGCGACGCTTGATCCCACCATGCGCGGGTTGCCGCTGCGCTCGGGGCGGAACATCATCCTCTCCGATACGGTGGGGTTCATCTCGGACCTACCGACCGAACTCGTCGCTTCCTTCCGCGCCACGCTGGAAGAGGTCGCGGAGGCCGATATTTTGCTGCATGTGCGCGATGTGGCGCATCCCGACACTGAGGCGCAGGCGGAGGATGTGCGGGGCGTGCTCAACCGCATGGCCAAGGACGGCACGCTGGACGAAAACTGGCAGGACCGCACGCTGGAAGTGCTGAATAAAGCCGATTTGCTGGGTGGGGTTGCCGGCGTCGTTCAGGGCGAGGCGATCGCCGTCTCGGCGCTGACCGGCGAGGGGCTGGAGCGGCTGCTGGCGGCCATCGATGAACGCCTGGCCGCGCGCATGGCCGTGCTGGCGGTGGAGATCCCGGTCACGGACGGTGCCCGGCTTGCCTGGGTCTACCGCCACGGTGAGGTGCTGCACCGCGAGGACACCGAGACTCATGTGCGGCTGCAACTGCGATTGAGTGACGCAAATCGGGCGAGGTTCGAACAGTTATGACGGAACAGGACATCAACGCGGTCATCACCTTGCTGCGCACGGTGGCGCAAACCGAGATCATGCCGCGGTTCCGCAAGCTCGGCCTCGACGACGTGCGCAGCAAATCAGGCCCGCTGGACCCGGTGACGGTGGCCGATGAAGCGGCGGAGCGGGCCCTGACCGCCGGCTTCAAAGATCTCTTTCCCGGCGACGATGTGCTCGGTGAGGAGGCAGTCTCGGCCGATCCCGACCTGTTGGGGCGCCTGCGGGCGCCGGGCCGGGTCTGGGTGATCGACCCGATCGACGGCACGGCGAATTACGCCGCCGAGCTGCCGCTGTTCGGCGTGATGGCGGCGCTGGTCGAAAACGACAAGGTGCTGGCCGGTTTCATCCATGACCCGCTCGGTGACGACACCGCGGTGGCGCTGGCCGGCGGCGGCGCCTGGATGGTGGCGCCCGACGGCACCCGCCGCCGCCTGCATGTGGCTGCGCCGGTGCCGGTGGAGGAGATGGTCGGCTCACTCTCCTGGCGCTATTTTCCGGAGCCGCTGCGCAGCCACGTGCTGAGCCGGCTGGACCGGCTGGCGGCCGTGACCGACTATCGCTGCGCCGCGCACCAATACCGCATGCTCGCCGCCGGCCATTGCCATGTGCAGATGTTCCGCAAGCTGATGCCCTGGGACCATGCGGCCGGGGTGCTGCTGCACCAGGAAGCCGGCGGGTATGGACGGCATTTCGATGGTTCGCCCTACGCGCCGTCAAATTTCTATGGCGGGTTGCTGCTGGCTCCCGATGAGGCGAGCTGGGAAGCCTTCGCCGACGCGATCCTGCGGTAGAGAAAAAAGAAAGGAAGGCTACTTTTTGTGAACAAAAAGTAGCAAAAAAACTTTGTTAACTTGGGCCGTGCGGGTTTCACCGCCACCGGCCCAGTTTCAAAAAAGTTTTTGCGCCGCTTTTTTCAAAAAGCGGCCCTTCCTTAACCGCCCCTCGCCGGCGCTGGCGGTTTCGTCCCCGTCGTTTCCCGCCGCAGGGGCAGCGACAGGATCGCGCGCAGGCCGGGATGGTTGTCCGCCAGGTGCAGCGTGCCGTTATGCAGCTGTGCCACCGCCGCGACCAGCGCCAGCCCGAGCCCGGACCCGGCGGTGTTGCGCGCGGCCTCG
>DATJHR010000045.1:0-30493 GCA_035493735.1 Acidocella sp. | reverse complement strand
GCCGGCGGAGTTCGGCACACAGGCGGGCATGGCTGATCTCGATGAACTCCTGAAATCCCGCGGCACGGTGGCGGAGCTTGGCGCCCATGTCGTTGCCGCCCGCTTCAACCGTTCCGGCTCGCATGCCGCCTTCGCGCTCGGCGACGGCAGCCTGCGCCTGTTCGATGGCCAAGGCTGGGGCAGCGTCGCGGTTCATGACGGCGCGGTGCTGGGCCTGGTCCCGCATCCGGTCACCGCTGGATTTTGCTCCGGCGGCGATGACGGGCGGCTGATGGCGGTCACGCCGGAGGGTCAGGTCAGCGAAATTGCGAAATTCGGCTCGAAATGGGTCGAGCATGTCGTCGGCTTTGCCGGCAAAACGCCGCTCATCGCCGCCTCGGCGGGGAAAAACCTGTATTTGCTGAGCGGCAGCGGCGAGGTTCTCAGGACGCTCGTGCATCCCTCCACGGTCACCGGCATTGCCTTCGATGCCAAGGGCAAACGGGTCGCCGCCGCGCATTATGGCGGGGCCTCGCTGTGGTTCACCGGCTCCAATTCGGACCCGCGCAAGCTGGAGTGGAAGGGCAGCCATATCGGCATCGCCCTGCACCCGGCCGGCGAGGCTTTGGTGACCGCGATGCAGGAGAACGCCCTGCACGGCTGGACGCTGCCCGAGGGCAAGCACATGCGCATGGCCGGCTATCCGGCGAAAACCGAGGCGCTCGCCTTCACGCGTTCCGGCCGCTGGTTGGCCACGGCGGGCGCGGAATCCGTCGTGCTCTGGCCGTTTTTCGGCGGCGGGCCGATGGGCAAAGCGCCGATGGAGCTTGGCGCCGGAGACGGCATCGTCAAGCGGCTCGTCACGCATCCGGAACACGAAGTGGTCGCCGCAGGGTTCGATACCGGGCTAGTGATCATCGCCGACGTGCAGAGGGAACAGATTTTGCCGGTCTGCGGGCCGGGCCGCGGCGCCGTCACCGCCCTGGACTGGGATGCTGTGGGCGCGCGCCTGCTCATCGGCACCGAGAGCGGTTTTGCCGCCATCGTCAATTTCGCTGCGGCCGAAAAGTAAGGTTGGGATTTAGAGCGCGGTTACCTTAGGTCAAATCGACCAAGGCAAGGGAAGGCTTCTTTTTGTGAACAAAAAGAAGCAAAAAAACTTTTTTGACTCTGGGCCGTGGGCGTTGTCGGCGACACAGACTCAGGCCCAGCATGATAAAAGTTTTTGCGCCGCTTTTGATCGAAAAAGCGGCCACTTTCTTTGTCTAGAACACGATTGGAGCACGAGCGATCTAAGGCAATCATGCTCTAGGGGGCGATGATTCTCAACAGCCCTGCGGCGCAAAAACTTTTGCTTCTTTGGGTCTTGGGCGCTGACACACACGGGCTCTAACGGCCAGTGAGCATCAGGATGACCGCCAGGGCGATGGCGATGCCCTGCAGGATCACGCGCAAGCGCATCAGCCGATTGGAGGTGCGCGGGCTGCGGCTGAGATTGGCCATGCCGACGGCGCCGATCAACATCACCACGACCACCGCGACCATATCGAGCGCCAGCAGGATAAAGAGGATCGTTCTCATGGCGGTTATATAAGCAGGCCCTGAAGGGTTTGCCTACGCCGCACGGGTTGACTAACGCGACAACATCCTTTGTGCATAGGCCATGCGTTTTGCCCTTTTCGCCTGCCTCTTCGTCCTCTGCCTCGGTTGCGGCAGCGCCTCGGCGCAGACGACGACCGCCGCGCATCCCGCGGGCCACCAAGCCGCTCCGGCCCACGCCGCTCCCGCCATTATTCCCGGCTCTCCCCTGGCCGCCCTGACCCACGCTGCGACGGCACCCGCCTCCGCCCAATCCGGGGCCACGCCAACGCCATTCGGCACCAGCGCCATCGGGCTGTCGATCTCCAACGCGATCAGCAAGCAGACGGCCCGCGTGTTCGGCGATTTTGTCACCGCCGTGGACCACTCCACCCGGCTCAGCCCGGTGCTGAACTGGGGCCGCAGCTTTGCCAGCGACCCCATCCGCCGCAAGCATCTCTTCCACATGCTCGAGGCTTTGCTGCTCACCATTGTGCCTGGCCTGGTGGTTGAGCGGGTGCTGCATTTCGCCCTGGCGCGCCCGCGGGCCGCGCTGGCCAAGCGTGCCGAGGCGCGGCTCCAGCCTTCCGACACGATAACAGCGGCAGCCGGCGAAGAAGACGAGGAGCAGGGGCTCGCCGATGCCGAGGCCGGCGAGACGGAAAAGCGGCCAGGCCGCAAGCTCACCTTCCGGAACTGGGGGTGGCGCTTCGCGGTCGGCCTGCTGCATTTCGGCCTGCGACTGGTCCCGCTGATCGGTTTCGCCGTCACCGTCCAGGTGCTGATGTCGACCTCTCTGATCACCACCCGGCTGGGGGAGTTCGCGGTGATCGGCATTGCCAACGCCTATTTGCCGTACCGGTTGGCCCTGGAACTGTTGCGTTTCATCCTGGCGCCGCAGACGCCC
This sequence comes from Acidocella sp., assembly GCA_035493735.1. Lineage (GTDB taxonomy): Bacteria > Pseudomonadota > Alphaproteobacteria > Acetobacterales > Acetobacteraceae > Acidocella. The sequence goes on along the minus strand of DATJHR010000045.1, from coordinate 28,029 downwards.
GGCCTGCGGCTGGTGCCGCTCAACTCGGCCCATGCCGAGCGGGTGGTAAGCTGGGCCAGGCTGCCGCTGGCGACCGGCTTGGCCGGCTATGCGCTGGTCTCGGTGGGGGTGTTGCTCGGCCTCTCCCATCTCGGCGCCGCCGTCCTGCTCCGGCTGATCACGCTGGCCATCCATGTGGAAATTGCCTTAGGCATCTGGAACAGCCGGCGCATCGTCGGAGGCTGGATCCGCGGATCGGCGCCCGCCACCAGCTTTACCGCCGGACTCCGGCAAAGGCTGGGCCGGATCTGGCATTATCCGGCCCTGTTCTATGTGCTGGCGCTGTGGATCGCCTGGGCTGCCGGAGTGCCCGACGCGTTCGTCGTGCTCTTGCGGATCGTGGTGGTGGTGATCGCCGCGCTGATCATTGGGCGGCTGGCCTGGCACGGCAGCGCCCATATGCTGGAGCGCGCGCTGGAGCGCGCCCTCCCCAGGACTGACGCCGGCGCAGAAAACCCGCTTTTTGCGCGGATCCGTGCCTATCATCCGCTGCTGCGCGGCTTCGTTCGCGCCATCATCGGCATTCTGGTCTTCCTCCTGATCCTGCAAGGCTGGGGGGTGAACGCGTTCGGCTGGCTGCTGAACGACCCGATCAGCCGGGCTCTGATCAGCGCCTTCACGGCCATCGTCATCACCATCGCCATGGCGCTGGCTTTGTGGGAATGGGTCAATATCTTCCTCAACGGCCGGATCGACCGGCTGAGCGCCGCCGGCCGGACGCGCCAGGCGGCGCGGCTGCGCACGCTGCTGCCGATGGTACGAGCCACGCTCGGCATCGCCATCGGCCTCGTCGCAGGGCTGATCTGCCTGTCAAAAATCGGCGTCAACGCCGCCCCTCTCCTGGCCGGCGCCGGCGTGCTCGGCATTGCCATCGGCTTTGGCAGCCAGAAGCTGGTGCAGGACGTGATTACCGGGCTGTTCCTACTGCTTGAGGATGCGATGCAGGTGGGCGACGTGATCTCCCTCGCGGGCCTGACCGGCACGGTGGAGCGGCTCTCGATCCGCACCATCCGCCTGCGCGGCGGCGATGGCTCGGTCAACATCATCCCCTTCTCGGCGGTGACCACGGTCACCAACATGACGCGGGATTTCGGCATTGCACAGATTTCCATCGAGGTCGGCTACGAGGAGAATTTGCCGCGCGTCTTTGCCGTGCTGACGGAGATCGCCAGCACCATGCGCGCGGAACCGACCTGGGGCGCGATGATGCGGGACGACCTGCAGATTTTCGGCCTCGACCAGTTCGGCACTTCGGCCCTGACGATCACGGGCCAGATCCGCACCGGCCCCGGCCAACACTGGTCGGTGCGGCGCGAATTTTATGTCCGGGTCAAGCAGCGTTTCGAGGCCGAGGGGATCGATCTGCCTCATCAGATACCTTTTTATCTGGCGCCGACAGCGGAAAAGCCGGCCCTTGCCGCCCCCTCCAAATCACCCGAAAGGCCGACCGTCAAAAGCCCGTAATATTCGCAAGCACGCGCCGGCCCGCAATCGCGCGCCGCAGCGGGACCACGCCATGCATGTCCTTGCTGGCCTCGGCGATGGTCACACCTGAGAAGCGCGGCGCGATCGTGCCACCGGCCCGCTCCCACAAATCGAAGGCCCAGCGCGGCCAGGGCAGCGGCGGCGCGAACAAAGCCGGCTCCGTCGTCTCCACCTTAAAAAACAGCCCGTCCAGCACCCGCGTCAGCTGCCGGTTGGAATAAGGCTGGCCCTGGCCGAACGGCGTGCTCTCGGCATAGGCCCAGAGCCCCCGCCGGTTCGGCACGACGATGATCAGCCGCCCATCATCCTTCAAGAGCCGCCAGACCTCCCGCAGCAGGCGCCTGGCATTGTCGGCCTGCTCGAAACCATGCACCAGCAAAATGCGATCGAACAGCAGGTCGGGGAAAGGCAGCGCCTCTTCCTCCGACAGGCAGGCGAGGCTGGCGCGGCCGAGCGGCCACGGGGCCAGGCCCATCTGCTGCGGCGACACGGCAATGCAGCGCGCCGCCTGCTCGCGCCAAAGGTGCAAATACGGGCCGGTATAGCCCAGGCCGAGCACCGACAGCCCGGCGCAGTTGGGCCAGATTTCCCGCAGCTTCTGGCGCAGCAGAGCCGTGGTCAGGCGGCCTAGCCCGGTGGCATAAAATTCCGCCGCATCTCGTGCGTCGATCCCCATTGGCCTTATATACACGTCTCTATTCCAAGGAGCGACAGACGTGACCGTGACCGCAACCCTCATCCCCATGCTCAGCGACAACTATTCCTGGTTGCTCAAAGAATCGGTCTCCGGCAAGGTAGCCATTGTCGATCCCGCCGAGGCGGCGCCGGCGATCGCGGCGATCGAAGCGGCCGGCGGCAAGCTCGACATGATCCTGCTGACGCATCACCATGCCGACCATGTCGATGGCGTGCCGGCGCTGGTGGCCAAGTACCATCCGGTGGTGGCCGGCAATGCCGCCGACGCGCACCGCCTCCCGAAACTCGATATCGCCCTGCATGAGGGCGATTCGGTGGATTTCGGCGCCGCCAAGGCCCGGATGATCGACACGCCCGGCCACACGCTCGGGCACATTTCCTACTACATCGCCGATGGCGGCATTCTGCTTTGCGGCGATACCATGTTCAGCATGGGCTGCGGCCGGCTTTTCGAAGGCACGGCCGAAGACATGTTCCGCTCCCTGGCCAAATACGAGGACTTGCCGGACAGCACCCTGGTCTGCGCCGGCCATGAATACACTGCCTCGAACGCGAAATTCGCGCTGGCCATGGACCCCGACAACAAGGCGCTGCAGGAGCGCGCGGCCGAGGTGGCGGCCCTGCGTGCCACCGGCAAGCCAACCCTGCCGGTCACCCTGGGAACCGAGCGCGCAACCAACCCGTTCCTGCGCGCGCCGGATGCCGAAAGCCTCCGCAAGCTGCGCGCCGCTAAGGACCGTTTCTGAGAAGGCAAAAAGGAAGGAAGGCTACTTTTTGTGAACAAAAAGTAGCAAAAAAACTTTGCGGATTTAGGTCGTGCTGGTTTCGCCGCCACCGGCCCAAAGGCGCAAAAGTTTTTGCGCGCCACTTTCTTCGGGGGTCATATGTCGCAGATCAACTTGGTGGACTGGTTCGAGGAGCATCGGATCACGGAAGTCGAATGCCTGGTGCCGGACATCACCGGCATCCCGCGCGGGAAAATCATGCCGGCGCAAAAATTCCTGCAAGGCAGTTCACCACGCCTTCCCGAGGCGATTTTCATCCAGTCCGTGACCGGCGAATATCCCGACGATCCGCAGGATATGCTGACGGACCCGGCGATCATCGACATCCGTTTGGTTCCGGACGCCAGCACCGTGCGGCTGGTGCCCTGGGCGCATGAACCGACCGCCCAGATCATTCATGACTGCCACTACGGGGATGGAACGCCGGTGCCGATGGCGCCGCGCCAGGTGTTGCAGCGTGTGCTGAAGCTCTACGCCGAGAAAGGCTGGAAGCCGGTGCTGGCGCCCGAACTGGAATTCTATCTGGTCGGCCGCAATACCGATCCGGACTACCCGCTGACCCCGCCGGTGGGGCGCTCCGGCCGGCAGGAAACCGGGCGGCAATCCTATTCGATCGACGCGGTCAACGAATTCGACCCGCTCTTCGAGGAAATGTATGATTTCTGCGACCTGCAGGGTCTCGACCTCGACACGCTGATCCATGAAGAGGGCGCCGCGCAAGTGGAGATTAATTTTCTCCATGGCGATCCGCTCGAACTCGCCGACCAGGTGTTTCTGTTCAAACGCACGGTGCGCGAGGTGGCGCTGCGGCACAATATCTACGCCACCTTCATGTCCAAGCCGATGGGCAACGAGCCGGGCAGCGCCATGCATGTGCATCAAAACATTGTTGACCCGCACACCGGCGCCAACCTGTTTGCCGGCCCGGACGGCAAAGCGAGCCCGCTTTTTCGCGCCCATATCGGCGGGCTGCAGAAATATATCCCGGCGGTGATGCCGATTTTCGCCCCCAACGTGAACTCCTACCGCCGGCTGACGCGCTTCTCCGACGCGCCGATCAACCTGCAATGGGGCTATGACAACCGCACCTGCGGCCTGCGCGTGCCGGTTGGCGAAGCTTCGGCGACGCGCGTGGAAAACCGCGTGCCGGGGGCCGACGCCAATCCCTACCTCGCTTTCGCCGCCACACTCGCCTGCGGCTATCTCGGCATGGTCGAGCAGCTCGAAGCCACACCCGAACAGGTCGGGTCGGCCTATTCCGGTGAATATACCCTCCCGCGGGAACTCTCGCAGGCGCTGGACGTGATGGACGCTTCCGCGGCCATGCGTGAGGTCCTGGGCGAGAAACTCGTCGATGTGCTGGTGGCCGTGAAGCGGCTGGAATACGAAACCTATTTGCGCGTGATCAGCTCCTGGGAGCGGGAGCATCTGCTGCTGAATGTGTAAGGGCAGGGCTCTGCCCTGCACCCGCTGGGGCCGAAAGGCCCCAGACCCCGGAATTTTGATGCACGAACAAAATGGCCCCGAACACCAACAATTATTACCAGGCGACGCGCCGGGTTGAGCTTACGGCGCCGGCGCTGGCGCAGGATCTGAACGTTGACGTCGCCATTATCGGCGGCGGCGTCACCGGCGTGTCCGCCGCCCTGCATTTGGCCGAGCGCGGCTATGACGTGGCGCTGTTCGAGGCGCAGGACATTGGCTGGGGCGCTTCCGGGCGCAATGGCGGCCAGGTTTTGGCGGGGTTCGGCGCCAGCCAGGTGAAAATGAAAGCGCTGCTTGGCCCCGAACCGGCACAGCGGCTCTGGGACATGTCAATCGAGGCCGTGAACCTGCTGCACGCCTTGATCCGGCGCTTCGAAATCCCCTGCGATCCGGTGCAGGGCTATCTGCACGCGGCGCTGAAACCGCGCCAGGTGCGCGACCTGGAAGAGACCCAGGAGGAATACGCGCAGCTTGGCGCCCCGGTGGGGCGGATTTTGCGCGGCGATGAATTGCGCGCGCGGCTGGCCAGCCCACGCTATCTGGCCGCATTCGACGACGCGCTCGCCGGCCATATCCATCCGCTCAATTACACGCTCGGCCTCGCCGCCGCGGCGCAGCGCGCCGGCGCGAAACTGTTCGCGCACACCAAAGTGACGGACGTCACGCCGGGGCGACGCATCAAGATCCGCGCCAACGGGCATGAGGTGCGGGCCGCCTTCATGCTGACCGCCGGCGGCGCCTATCTGGGCGACCTGATGCGGCCGCTGACCGGCTATATCATGCCAGTCAGCACCTATATCATCGCCACCGAATCGCGCGCCGATGTGCGCCGGCTGATCCCTGGCAACGAGGCGGTGGCCGATCTGAATTTCGTGCTCGATTATTTCCGCCGCTCGCCCGATGACCGGTTGCTGTTCGGCGGCCGGGTCTCCTACTCCACCCTGCCCCCGCCCGCGCTGAAATCAGCCATGCTGGCCCGGGCTGTCCGCGTCTTCCCGCAATTGCACGATGCGCGGGTGGATTATGTGTGGGGCGGCAATGTCGACATCACCCGCAACCGCGCCCCGCACTTCGGCCGCCTCACCGACAATATCCTGTTCTGCCACGGGTTTTCCGGCCATGGCGTGGCGTTGACCGGGCTGGCCGGCAAGCTCGCCGCCGAGGCGATCGCCGGGCAAGCCGAACGGTTCGACGCCTTCGCCCGCATCCCCCACGCGCGCTTTCCCGGCGGCCGGGCCTTCCGCATGCCGGCGCTGCTGCTGGCAACGTCGTATTACCGGCTGCGGGATATGCTTTAGCCAAGGCAAGGGAAAGGCTTCTTTTTGTGAACAAAAAGAAGCAAAGAAATTTTATTTACTCTGGGCCGTCGGCGTTGTCGGCGACACAGACTTAAGGCCCAGCATGGCAAAAGTTTTTGCGCGGCTTTTTTCAAAAAGCGGCCACTTCCTTTTGTTCACAATAAGTAGCGCTTCCCTTCGCTAAGCCTGCCTGATCCAACTTGATCACGTGTCGGGCTGGCCTGACGCCGGGACGGCCAATATATCGGTGCCATGAATCCGATCCTGATCACCGGAGGCGCCAGGCGGCTGGGCGCCGCGATGGCCCGCAAGCTCGTGACGGCCGGCTATCCCGTCATCATCCATGCCAACCGCTCATTGCCGGAAGCCCAGGCTTTGGCCGATGAGCTTGGCGCCCGTATCGTGCAGGGCGATCTCGCCGACCCGGCGGTGCCGGCGCGGCTCATCGATGAATGCGGCCCGCTGCACGGGCTGATCAACAATGCCTCGCATTTCGTGTTCGATGCGCCGGGCTCGGTGGACGCGGCGTCGCTTAACGCGCATCTTGCCCCGAACCTGGTGGCGCCAGTGCTCCTGGCCCGGGCCTTCGCCGCGCAGAAGCCGGCGCAGGGCGTGATTATCAACATGCTCGACCAGAAGCTGAGCAACCTGAACCCGGACTTTTTCGCCTATACGCTGAGCAAGGCAGCCCTGGCGGCGGCGACGGAGATGATGGCCCAGGCTTTTGCCCCGGCGATAAGGGTGTGCGGAATTGCCCCCGGCTTGACCCTGCCCGGCGCCAAGCAGACACCGGAACGTTTCGCGCGGGCCTGGCGGGCCAACCCGCTCGGCCGGGGGGCCGCGCCTGAAGACATCGCCGCCGCGGCTTTGTTCATCGTGCAGACGCCCTCGCTCACCGGCACCGCCCTCACCGTCGATAGCGGCGAGCATCTGCTGCATCGCGGCAGGGACGTTGCATTTTTATCCCCGGAATGACCTAGTATAATTAATAAGATAGAGTTGTTCAGGAGGATAAATGTCGGTCCGAAAATTCCTGCTCCCGGTCAGCAGTTCCGCATCGGCCGAATCTGCCCTGCGCGTCGCCCTGATGCTGACGAAAATGTGGAACGCGCATCTGCAGGTCCTTCATATCCGCGTTGATGCCCGCGACCTCGCGCCGTTGGCGGGAGAAGGCCTGTCCGGGGCGATGATCGAGGAAATGATCAGCGCCACCGAAAAGGAGAGCGGCGCACGCGCCTTCGACCTGCGGGAGATGTTCGGCCTGGCCACCGAGGCCGAGGCCGTACCGGTGGGCGATGCGCAGCGTGGCCGCAACGAGCCCAGCGCCTGCTTCACCGCCATGACCGGCCGCGAGGAAGAGATTATCGCGCATCAGGCACGCCTCGCGGATCTGACCATCGTGCCGCACCCGCTGGCCGGCGAGGATGTGGCGGCGGCGGATGCGCTGCATGCCGTGCTGTTCGATTCCGGTCGCCCGGTGCTGCTGGCGCCGGTGCATCCGCCCCTCAGCATCGGCAAACGCGTCGCCATCGCCTGGAATGGCACTGCCTATGCCGCTTCGGCCCTGGCCTCGGTGATGCCCTTCGTCCGCCAAGCCGAGGCCGTGCGGGTCCTGACCTCGGAAGAGTATTTCCGGCGCGGGCCGAGCGCGGCTGAGGTGGTGGAATATATCTCGCACCATGGCGTGGCCGCGGAGATCGGCGAATTCCGGCCGATCGACCGTGTCGTCGGTGCCGGCCTGCTCGCGGCGGCGATGGATTGGGGCGCGGATCTCATGTCGATGGGCGCCTACTGCTCGGCCTCGCGCCTGCGCCAACTGATCCTGGGCGGCACCACCCGCCATGTTCTGGAGCACGCCGCTTTGCCGGTCCTGATGAATCGCTAGGAAGAGAAAGGCTTCTTTTCTAAAAAAGAAGCGAACAAATTTTACGCTCGGCCGTACTTGTTTCAACGGCTCCGGCCCAAAGGAGCAAACGTTTTTGCGCCGCTTTTGATCGCAACCGCCGCTTTCCTTGATACCCTCACAGGAGTACGCGAGATGATTGAAATTCGCCCGTTTTCTTCGCTCGGTGCCTTCAACAACAGCTGGTTGACCGCCAAGCATCATTTCAGTTTCGGCCAATACCATGACCCCGCCCGCATGGGCTTCGGCAGGTTGCGCGTGTGGAACGATGACGAGATCGCCCCGGGCACAGGCTTCCGTGCGCATCCGCACCGGGACATGGAAATCATCACCTTCGTCCGCCACGGCGCCATCACCCACCAGGACGATACGGGCAATGAGGGGCGGACGCAGGCGGGTGACGTGCAGGTGATGCATGCCGGAACCGGCATCACGCATGCCGAGTTCAACCAGGAGGCGGAGCCGGCCCGGATTTTTCAGATCTGGATCCAGCCCGACCGGCTCGGCGTGACGCCGGGCTGGGAAACCCGGGAATTCCCGCGCGCCTGGGGCGAAGGATTGCAGTTGCTGGCCAGCGGCCGACCGACGGACAAAGCCACCGACGCCCTGCCGCTTTACGCCGATGCCGCGCTTCTGGCCGCCAAGCTCGCCACCGGTGAGCGTGCCAGCTATGCGCTGGCGGCCGGGCGAACTGCCTATCTGGTGGCGGCCAGCGGGGAAATCAACGTCAATGGCCGAAAGGCGGCCGCGCGCGACGGCGTGGCGCTGCGTGACGAGCCGCATATTGATATCGAAGCGCTGCACGCCGCGGAGATTCTGCTGGTCGATGTACGGGATGCGACGTAACATTCCTGGCATCGCAACATTATACTTGAACGAACCCTACACATTTTCTTTGCGTGTGGTATTTCGGTAACTATTGTTTCACGCTGTCACTTTCGCGTCGTATACAAGACATAGACATGTCTAAAGGCGCGGTGCCGATATCCCCACCACCACCACCACCACCAGCGAGCTGGAGAAACGATTTACATGCGCAAGATATTCAAACGTAGCACGGCGATCACATGGGCACTGCTCGGCGCCACGGCGATCAGCAGCCTGACCGCCAGCGCCGCGTTGGCTGCCGACAACCCGCCTTTGAACGAGTCGGCCGCCGTCGAAAGCCAGGTCAAGCCGGTCGGCGACTTCACAAACCTGGTCAAGCATGTGACGCCCGCCGTGGTGTCGGTCACCGTCCATCTGAAACTGGACCAGACCGCGGATGACAGCAGCAATGCCCCCCAGGGCTTCCCGCAACTGCCCGGTTTCCCGCCCGGCTTCCCCTTCGGCCCCGCGCCTCAGCAGCCGCAAGCGGTCGAGGCCAAAGGGTCCGGCTTCATCATCAATTCGAACGGCACCATCGTCACCAACAACCATGTGGTGAAGGATGCAAAGACCGTCAGTGTCACCCTGTCCGACGGCACGAGCTATCCGGCGAAAATCGTCGGCACCGACCCGAAGACCGATCTCGCCGTGCTGAAGATCGATGCCGGTCATCCCCTCCCCTATGTCGAGCTTGGTTCGTCCAAGGATGTCGAGCCCGGCGAATGGGTGGTGGCGATGGGCAATCCGTTCGGCCTGGGCGGCACCGTGACCGCGGGCATCGTCTCGGCGCTGGGCCGCAATATCGGCGACGGACCGTATGACCGCTTCATCCAGATCGACGCGCCGATCAACGAGGGCAATTCCGGCGGCCCGCTGTTCGACCAGCGCGGCCAGGTGATCGGCGTCAATACCGCGATCCTCACACCCTCGGGCGGCTCGGTTGGCATCGGCTTCGCCATCCCCTCCGACATGGTACAGCGCGTGGTCTCGCAGTTGATCGCGAAGGGTACGGTGACGCGCGGCTATCTCGGCGTCGCCGCGCAGCAGATTTCGCCGCAAATGGCGCAGGCGATGGGCCTGCCGACCGTGGACCCGACCAATGACGGGGCGCTGATCGCCGCGGTCTCCAACGACAGCCCCGCCGCCCGCGCCGGGCTGAAGCCAGGCGACATCATCACCGCGGTGAACGGCGTGAAGATCACCGACCCCAGCGATCTCGCCGCCGAAATCGCCAATATCGATCCCGACCACGACGCCAAGATCACCTATATGGAGGACGGCAAGTCGCACGATCTGTCGGTGACGGTCACGACCATGCCGGCGGATCCGAATGCCGGCTTTGGGATGAGCGGCGGCGGGGCGCCCCAGACGAGCCATGCGTCTTTGGGCCTGACCTTGGCCCCGCTGACCTTCGATAGCCGCAGCCAGCTCAACCTGCCCAACAGCACCTCCGGCGCGCTGGTGGTCGGCGTGAACCCGAACTCGCTCGCCGACCAGGCCGGCCTGCAGCCGGGCGATCTGATCGTGAGTGTCGGCTCGAAGACCGTGACCTCACCAAGCGACGCGGTGGCGGCGATCAACGCGGCGCGCAAGTCGGGGGCAAAAGCCGTCGCCTTGCGCATCATCCGCCAGGGGCAGTCGCTGTTTGTCGGCATCGACCTGACGAAGAACGCCCAGGGCTGAGCGCCCCATTTCCGGCGCGGCGCCTGGCATGCCGCGCCGGAAACCTGAGCTGGCGACTCCTTTCAATCCGAGTTTTGCCCCCCATCTGCATCGGGTCATAACTTTCGGAGTCACCATGAAAATTGGATTTTTGGGCCTCGGCCAGATGGGCAGCGGGATCGCCGCCAATCTCTTGAAGGCCGGCCATGAGCTCAGCGTCTATAACCGTTCGATCGGCAAGACCGAGGCGCTGGTCGCCCAAGGGGCGAAGTTGGCCAAAACGCCCGCCGAAGCCTGCCAGGGCGATGTGGTGTTCAGCATGCTGGCCGACGATGCCGCCGTGGAAGCGGCCGTGTTCGGCGAGAACGGCGTTCTGGGGGCACTGAAGAAAGGGGCCATCCATGTCTCCTGCACCACGATCAGCGTGAAATTTTCCGAAAAACTGGCCGAGGCGCATGCCAAAGCCGGACAGCGTTATGTCGCCGCCCCGGTCTTCGGCCGCCCGGACGCCGCTGCGGCCGCCAAGCTGTTCATCGTCGCCGCTGGCGAGGCGCAGACCCTGACAGAGGTGGCGCCGCTGCTGGAGGTGATCGGCCAACGCACCTACCAGGTCGGCGACAAGCCTTCCGCCGCCAACCTGGTGAAGCTCAGCGGCAATTTCCTGCTCGCCTCGGTGATCGAGTCGCTGGGTGAGGCAATGGCCCTGGTGAGCAAAGGCGGCATCGATCGGCATACCTATCTCGAGCTGCTGACCACCTCGCTGTTCAACGCCCCGGTGTACAAGACCTATGGCGCGCTGATCGCGGACCAGAAATTCTCCCCCGCCGGCTTTGCCGCCCCGCTCGGGCAGAAGGATATCCGCCTGGCGCTGACCGCCGCCGACGAGCTGCGCGTGCCGATGCCGCTCGCCAGCCTGTTGCGCGACCGGTTTTTAACGCTGATGGCCAATGGCGGTGAAAAGCTGGACTGGGCGGCGATCGCCAGCCTGGCCACCAAGGACTCCGGCCAGTAAATTATGGTTCCCCAGAGGGCCGGGCGCGGCCCTCTGGCTGCCCCACGCCTTCGGTCCGGGCGCGGTTATTTTCCTCGCAGCGCGAGCGCGGCGTAAAAAGCTCCTCCCCGCGGCGCAAGAAATAAAAAATTTTTCCCAAGAGCCGCATCAGGCTCAGCCCCCCAGGCCCGATTCAAACAAAAAGTTTTTGCGCCGCTTTTTTCAAAAAGCGGCTTCTTTCCTTGACCTTCAGCGTTGATACAGGCATGTGCCGCCGAGCCGGCCGTTTGGCGTGAATAGGAGCCATGCGCAATTATTTTCTCCAAAACGGCATTTTCTGCTGCCGTTTTAGTTGATTTTTTTCTCCCTCCCGTTAGTTACCGATCCCTTCGCGAACCACCCGCGCCATTGGCGCTACTTTTTGCGTCTGGGAGATTTCTGCCATGTCCGCCTCGACCCATGCCGTTGCGCCGACCGGCGCAACCCAACTTGGCATAAACAGCCGTGCCGCCATCATTGGCTGCTTCGTGCTACTGATCGGCTTTGGTCTGATCGATCAGGTCGCTGGCCTGCGCCAATCAGCGCTCTATGTGCTTGGCGCTGCGGCGGGATTGGTGCTGTATCATGCCGCCTTCGGCTTCACCTCCGCTTGGCGGGTTTTCATCAGCGACCGGCGCGGCGAAGGGCTGCGGGCCCAGATGTTCATGCTGGCGATCGCGGTGGTGCTGTTTTTCCCCGCCCTGTCTTCCGGCATCGTCTTGGGCCAGCCCGTGCAGGGCTATGTGTTCCCGATCGGCATCTCTCTGTTGTTTGGTTCCTTCGTCTTCGGCGTCGGCATGCAGCTGGGCGGCGGATGCGCCTCTGGCACGCTTTATACGGTCGGCGGCGGCTCGGTGCGCATGGTGTTGACCCTGGCGGCGTTCATTGTCGGCTCAGCCTGGGGGGCGGCGGATCTTCCCTGGTGGTCGAGCCTGCCGCACCTGACGCCGATCTCCCTGGTGAAAACATGGGGACTGGTGCCGGCGCTGCTGGTCAATCTCCTGGTTTTCGCCGCGATCGCCGCGGCCACGGTGGCGCTGGAGCGCCGCCGTCACGGCCGGCTGGCTCAGACCGACTTGTCGCCTCATACGGGCTATGCGCGCCTGTTCCGCGGCCCCTGGCCTATGCTTGCCGGCGCGGCGGCCCTGGCCGTGATGAACTTCGCCACGCTGGTGCTGGCGGGCCGGCCTTGGGGCGTCACTTCGGCCTTCGCCCTTTGGGGCTCCAAGGCCGCGCTGGCACTCGGCGTGCCCGTGGCGAGCTGGCATTACTGGTCGGCGCCGGCGGCGAGCGCGGCACTGCATAGCAGCGTGCTGAAGGACGTTACCTCGGTCATGGATTTCGGCATCATGATCGGCGCCTTTTTGGCCGCGGCACTCGCCGGCCGCTTCTCTCCCGGCTTTCGGATCCCCCTGCGCTCTGCCCTTGGCGCGATCCTGGGCGGGCTTATGCTCGGCTACGGGGCCCGGTTGGCCTATGGCTGCAATATCGGTTCCTATTTCTCCGGCATCGCCTCGGGCAGCCTTCACGGCTGGGTGTGGATGGGGATGGCCTTCGCCGGCAACATTGCCGGTACCCACCTGCGTCCCTTGTTCGGCCTGGCGGTGGAGAAAACCCCTCGGCTGACGAGCTGCTGAAGCCACATGCTGGCGTGGACCTCAGGCTCCACGCCAAAGAAAGCGGCCGCTTTTTGAAAAAAGCGGCGCAAAAACTTCTTCTACTCTGGGCCAGCGGCAGCGAAACCAGCACGGCCCAAGTTAACAAAGTTTTTTTGCTTCTTTTTGTTCACAAAAAGAAGCCTTCCCCTTGGCTTGCCTGATTTGATATGCGCCGTGGATTTCACTGCCTGCGGGCCGACGTGTCGGACAAAGAAAGCAGCCGCTTTTTGAAAAAAGCGGCGCAAAAACTTCTTCTCCTCTGGGCCGGCGGCAGCGAAACAGCACGGCCCGAGCTAACAAAGTTTTTTTGCTTCTTTTTGTTCACAAAAAGAAGCCTTCCCCTTGGCTTGCCTGACTTGATATGCGCCGTGGATTTCACTGCCTGCGGGCCGACGTGTCGGACAAAGAAAGCAGCCGCTTTTTGAAAAAAGCGGCGCAAAAACTTCTTCTACTCTGAGCCGGCGGCAGCGAAACCAGCACGGCCCTAGCTAACAAATTTTTTTTGCTTCTTTTTGTTCACAAAAAGAAGCCTTCCCCTTGCCTGATTTGATCTAGACAGGAAAAGTGGCCAGTTCGAGCGCCTGCAGGCGCTGCGAGAATTCGGTTTCTGTCCCCGGCTTTCCGAACAAATAGCCTTGGACATAGTGGCAGCCGAGTTTGCGGACATGCTCCAACTGCTCCGGCGTCTCCACGCCCTCCGCCGTGACCGGCAATTTCAAGGCCGAGGTAATGCCGATGATCGCCTCGAGAAGCGGTTGCGTTTCGGAATTGGTTGATTTCGCGATGAAAGATCGATCAATTTTCACCAGATCGAAGCGGAACGTGTCGAGATAGGAGAGCGAGGAATAACCCGTGCCGAAATCATCCAGAACAAGGCTGAGCCCGAGCTTTTGCAGCTCGCTCATCATGTGTAAATTCCCAGATTCCTTGGAGATGAAAACGGATTCGGTGATTTCCAGTTTCAGTCTCTCAGGCGCGAGGCCGGAGCGATGCAAGGCGTCGGCGACGGTCTGCACGATATCCCCAAGCTCGAATTGCCGGGGCGAGACATTGACCGAGACGCCGATCTTTGCGGGCCATCCTTGGGCGGCGTGACAGGCCTGATCAAGCATCCAGGCGCCGATCTCGCAAATCAGCCCGCTATCCTCGGCGATGGGGATGAACTCGGCGGGGGGAATAAGGCCATGGATCGGGTGACGCCAGCGCAACAGGGCCTCGGCGCCGACAATCTCACCATCCTGGGTGCGGATGATCGGCTGAAACTCGAGATATAATTCCTTGTCTTCGAGCGCTGTCGCCAAATCGAAGCGCAGCCGATGCGCGCGATCGAATTTCTCCTGCATATCGGAATGGAAGCAGCGGAAATTGCCCTTCGCATGGGTTTTACTCTGGTAGAGCGCGATATCAGCCCGCTTATAGACGGCTTCACCATCCGTGACATCAGGCGTGGTCATCGCCACGCCGACGGACATGCTGGCCGCAATGACCAGCCCGTTGATGATGAAACCGCCTCTCATGGCATGGAGAACATCCTCTGCCAGGCGCTCGGCCTCCGCTTCGGTCGCAATGCCCGTCTGCGCCAGCATGAATTCGTCGCCGCCTGACCGCGCCAGCAGATCGTGCGGGCGGAGCAGGGCGGAAAGTCGCGCGACGATCTGCTGCAACAGACCGTCGCCGACCGGGTGACCGTGGACGTCATTAATATCCTTGAAATCGTCCACATCCAGACAGAACAGGGCCGTATGCCGGCCCGGGGCCTGCTGAGCGATGACGTCTTTGAGGCGCGCGAAAAATTCGCCGCGATTGAGCGTGCCTGTCAGGGAATCGTGACAAGCGGCATAGCTCAGCTGCTCCTCGGCATGCTTTTTGTCTGAAATATCCCGGACAAAGAGCGACACATTCTCGGCATCGGCATAAATATTCGCTTCCGCCCATATGTTCAGACGAGGGCAAAAGAAGGTGGAGTTCGAACTTTCTCCTGCTTCTACGCCGCGATCGAGTGCTTGGGCGAGATGGGCCGTTGATCGCGTCGCGAAAATCTCCGCGACGCTCAGATTGGTCAGAGGCGCGCCGGAACTGAACAGGCTGATCGCTTGCGCATTCGCATATTTCACGTGCCCGCTTCTGTCGAACACAATCACCGCATCTGTGGTCGCTTCCAGCACGCGGAAGGCCAAAGCCTCAGAGGCGCGCCGGGCGGCTTCCGCCATGTGCCAGTCGGTGACGTCTTCCAATGTGCCGTACCAGCGCACGATCCGGCCGTGATGATCGACCCGCGCTGCGGCGCGTGACCGAAACCAGAGAATCCGACCATCGGGAAGCTTCATACGGAATTCGGTGTCCAGGGGGCGGCCGCTGGCCACACATTCCTGCGACAACGTGATCACATGGAGGCGGTCATCAGGATGGACTGCGGTTATCCAGCCAAAGGGGAGCGTTTCTTCCCTCGTCATTCCAGTCAACTGGAACCATTTTGGTCCTACCTCAAGAAGGCCGCCATCCGGCCCGGCCGTCCACGGAATTTGCGGGTGAAGTTCCACCATATGGCGGTAATGATCTTCGCTGTCGCGCAGCGCCGCTTCGATGTTGCGATAGGTTGTGATGTCCTGGCTCGTCCCGCGCAACTGCGTCACTCTGCCATCCGGCTCCACGATCGGCTCGACATGGGTGAGGACGTGACAGATTTCCCCATCGGGCCGGACCATGCGGCATTCGAGCGTGACCGGCTCTTTCGTGCGCAGGGCGGTGTTATAAGCGGCGAGAGCATCCTGAGCGTCGTCGGGATGGTGTAATAGCTTGATTTGTTCGTAAGTGACCGGCGCCCCGGCAGGCAGCAAGCTCGTCGCCCCCCAGAACGCGCGCGAAAACTGGATTGAGCGGCTTTGTATGTCCCAGCGCCAGGATACGCTCTTCGCCAGGCGCTGGGCCGCCTCAAGCTCACTGGTGCGCGCGGCAAGTTCTGCCGCCGCCCCCCTCGCCTCTTCTTCCAGCTGTTGCTTCTTCAGACCGGCATCCTTGAACACCTGCACCGCGCGCGCCATGCCGCCAATTTCGTCCCGGCGCTCGGTCCCACTCACCCGCGCCTGCAACGCGCCGCCGGCGAGTTCACCCATCGTGCGCCGCAACCCGTCGATCGGCTTCGCGATCCAGGCGCGCACGGCAAAGAAACCGCCGAACATCACCAGCGCCAGGGCGCCCAGGATCAGATAGAAGGTGGTCGCAATCACATGGCGCGTCATTCTTTCCAGTTTGGCGCCGGCTCTGATGTCGGCGCTTCTGGTGCGGTCGATGATCGACTGAATGCTGTTGCTCAAAGCGGTGAATTGCGGCACGCACCGTTCAGCAAACGCGGCTGGCAATGTCGGCGCGTTACTGCCTGCGGCCGCACGCAACGCCGCCGGATCGATGCAGAGGCCGGCCGTGAACTGCAGCACGTTGGACTTGACGGCCGCGATCGCCGGCGCTTCCGCTGGCTCGGCCTTCTCTGCGAATCCCATAAAGATAGAAAAACGCTTTCGATAATTATTTATACTGCTGAGCTCCTGCTGCCTCACCGCTGCATCCGAGGCTGCCATGAGATGGCCCGCCGCGCCTCTGATGAACTCGATGTCCACATGGCTGCGGATCAACTGCTGCAGGGCAGCGGTCTGATCATTCCGCAAGGCAATATAGCTTGCGGTGAGAAACTTCATCTGGCAGGTCGAAGCAACGACGGCGGCTACGGAGACCATGCCGAACACCGCCAAGATCGCGCCAAATTTCCCGATGATCGGAATATTTTTCACAGCCTAAGATCCTTCCGACAATCGGCGCATCCCCGCTGATAGAAGCCTTTTATCATTGCGCCCACGAGAAAACGATCACAGGTAGTCGATGCATAAATTTGGTTAACTTATGGTTAGGGAAATTAAAACCACCAGAACGCATCCGAAAGGAGGGTTTTTTCAGGCCTCATAAGAAATCAGAATATTTGACAAATATTTTCTCCTGGACAGATCAAACCATTCACGCCAGGACATACAGAAATGGTACTGGGCCCATCAGGCTTAGTTGGGAATCATCATCCCCTAGAGCATGATTACCTTAGATCACTCGTGCTCCAATCGGCTTCTAGACAAAGAAAGTGGCCGCTTTTTCGATGAAAAGCGGCCAAAAAAACTCGCGGCTCAGCTGGGCCTGAGTCTGTGTCGCCGACAACGCCTACGGCCCAGAGTCAATAAAGTTTTTTTGCTTCTTTTTGTTCACAAAAAGAAGCCTTGAGACCTCTTTGTGCGCAAGCCAACGGAAATGCTCGCACGAGCCGCAAAATAAGTTAGATTGCTGGCGCGGAGGTGAGGAAATGAGTTCTAAAGAGCGTGTCCTGATCACAGGTGGCGCCGCGGGCATAGGACGAGCGACCGCGGATCGTTGCCGCGCTGATGGCTACGAGGTGATCGTGATCGATCGCGAGGGCCATGGCATCCAGGCCGACCTATCCAGTCCCGAGGCGACAGAAGCGGCGCTGGAGGAGGCGCTGCGTGGCGGGCCGATCACCAGGCTCGTCAACAATGTGGGGGTCGTGCGGCCGGGGCCGGTGGAAGAGCAGACGCAACACGATCTCGACCTCGCGGTGTCGCTGAATCTTCGCTGCAGCCTGCAGTGTCTACAAGCCCTTCTGCCCGGCATGAAGACTGCCGGCTTCGGGCGCGTCGTCAACGTGTCCTCCCGCGCCGCGCTCGGCAAGGAGTTGCGTACCGTCTATGCGGCGACCAAGGCGGCCTTGATCGGCATGGCGAAGGTTTGGGCGTTGGAACTCGGCGCACACGGTATCACCGTAAATGCCGTCGGGCCCGGCCCGATCCGCACCGAATTGTTCGACCGGGCCAATCCACCGGACAGCGCACGCACAAAAGCGATCATCGAGGCCATTCCCATGCGTCGGGTCGGCACGCCCGAGGATGTGGCGAATGCAATCGCCTTTCTGCTTGACCGGCGTACCGGCTTCGTCACCGGCCAGACGCTTTATGTTTGCGGCGGCATGACCGTGGGCGCCGCGGGAAGCTAAGACGGGCGTCGCGCCGGAAGGCTGCCGCGCGATCCGGATCATTTGGCTCTGGTCGTGGTTTTTTTTGGTGCCGACACCCGGGATTGAACCGGGGACCTACTGATTACGAATCAGTTGCTCTACCGCTGAGCTATGTCGGCCAACCTATTGTAATACCAAATTTTTCTAGGGAGGCATGACGCAACCCCGACGTTTGAAAGCACTTTTTGCACCAGAACTCAAGAGCGCGTTGCCGAAATGGCCGGCGATAAAGCCCCGCCGGCATCCTGGTCGGCACGATACAAAGGAGCGGCGCACACACTTCCTCGCTCAGGCCCGTGACGGGCACGGCCCGATTAACCAAGTTTTTTGGCTTCTTTTTGTTCACAAAAAGAAGTCCTTTCATCCCCCACCGCCGCGAATTGCCGCGCAAACGAAGCCGCCCGCCCCCCCGCAACAAGAAATTTTTTGTCCCGCGCGGTTGCCCCCGCCTCTTGCGTGAGCGCGGCTGGCTTCACGCCCAGCCAATCGGCCAAGGCATGGAGGATCGCGGCATTGGCCTTACCATCTTCCGGTGCGGCCGCGACGGAAATTTTCAGCCTGGCCATTGGCCAGCCAGGAGCGGCGGCCGCCGCCAGAACAGGACCGATTTTCACGCGCCGTGCACCTGGCTGTGCCTTCACCGCCAGGACCAAGCCGGCCTCCGTCTCTATCCAGAAATCTTCGCCGGTGTTCAACACCAATCCACCGCGGCTCAAATGTCGTCAGGGGCTCCAAAAATGGCGGCGAGATCGTACGGCTGCGGCGCCGCTAAATTTGGCAGAATGCCCAGGCTGACCCAAGGCCAGCACATCGTCCACCACCAGGCGGAGCGCATGACATCGTCATTCCACTCATAGCGTGGCCGGAATTGAGCCGAAAAATCCGGTGTCATATTGGTCAGGGGTCGAACCATCAGATTATCAACTCCTCGTGGATCGCGAGCGCGCGGCACAATGCTGTCCGCGCCGCATCGCAGCCATCACCGCCTGGCGGTCCCTGCGCGCGAGGTTTCTCCCCTCACGCGCATTTGATCGGCTGACGGCATGACGCTGTCGCGTCTGCCGCCCTCTCCCTCAGAGAGAGCGCTCTCCATTATGCACGTCATGGGCCCGCTGCATGTCGCGCTCGCGCTCCGCGCGATGTTTGGCAATCTCATGCCCGGCGACGCACCCGGCAATGGCGCCCATCACCGCATGATGGCCGGCATAATGTCCCGCCACCGCACCGGCCGCGCCACCGGAAATGCAGCCAATCGCCTGCGCCTGGCTGGCGCCGAAGGCCGCACAACCAATCCCCAGCGCGGCAGTGAGAGAGAGAAGTTTCAATGTCATAAGGCCAATCCATCTCCTTGAGGGGCCACGCTATAGCGGAACAGCATTTTGTGGCCAAGGGGGCTGATCGCTGTTGGTGCCCTTACCAATATGTGTCCGCGCGGCGCGAATACCAGCATTTCTGCGTTATTCGGCCTTCCTCAGGCGCGCCAGCGCCGCCGACGCGGCAATTCTGGCGTCCCGGAACCAGAAGAAACAACAGAGCGTTAGCCACTGGACACCCCAGGAGATCGCGAATGTTAGAAAATAAAACCAGAAGTGCGCTTGGGCCGCGGCAGCAAATTTTTTTTGGCCACTTTTGGTTGACAAAAAACCAGACTATTCCTTTCCTCACCTCGCCTGCGCAGGTCCCTTCGCCGTAGAGCAGGTTGATCTGGAACCGCCCTGCTCTACGCGCGCCGCCCTTCGCTCAGGCCGGCATAGTTCTTGGCTAAACCCGCCGGACGTTCACACCTGAGGACCGTCATGCCGCCATTGCTGCCACGTCTCCAGGCTGCCGCCGGCGCAATCCTCGTCGCCGCGATCCTCGCGGGCGCCGCCTACACAGTTCGCGATTTCCTGCCCGCCCTGGCCTGGGCGGCCGTGCTCGCCATCGGCCTATGGCCGGTCCATCTCACCCTCCAAAGGCGGCTCAGCTGCAGCGGCCAGTTCTCGGCGCTCGGCCTCACCGGGGCCATTGCGCTGGTTTTCATTCTTCCCATCACGTTTCTCTCGATCAGGGCCGCGGCCGATCTCGGACCGCTTCTGCAATGGGTCAATGAAACAAGCCAGACCGGCCTGCCCGCGCCGCACTGGCTGAACCTCCTGCCTTTCGGCCGCGCCGAGGTGATCGCCTGGTGGAACAATCATCTCGCCACCGGCGGTGCGCTGAAGCAAACTTATACGTCGCTGCAGCATAACCCCTCTCTGCAGCACGGCCCGCTCCTGGCACTGCATGCCGCGCATCAAGTGGTGCTCATCTTCTTCACCATTTTGACCTTGTTCTTCCTGCTCAAGGACGGCGCCCAACTGGCCGCACGGGGACAGGACCTGTCCATGCAACTGGTCGGCCCCACCGGCGAGGCGATCTTTGTGCAGATTATCAACTCCGTCCGCGGCACGATTTCGGGTCTGGTCCTGGTCGGGCTCGGCGAAGGCATTGCCATCGGGATCTCGTACTTTGCCTTCGGCATCGGCTACGCCCCTTTGCTGACCATCGTTACGGCCGTGGCGGCCATGCTGCCCTACGGCGCGCTGGTCGTCCTGGGGCTCGCCGCATTCATTGCCCTGGCACAAAGCCGGATCGCCGCGCTGTGCATCATCGCCTACGGCAGCACCGTGATTTTCGTCGCTGACCATTTCGTCCGGCCGAAACTGATCGGCGGCGCCACAAAAATACCATTTTTGCTGGTGCTGTTCGGCATTCTCGGCGGCTTCGAAAGCTGGGGGCTGATCGGCCTGTTCGTCGGGCCCGCCCTCATGGCGGTGGTGACGATGTTCTGGCAGCAAGGCTGGGCGGCCCTTCCTCCCGCATCGCCAGATCGTCAGCCAGGCGCCAACGAAAAGGAGAGACCGCGAGACAGCTAAGGCAGGGTTAGGCGCCTCTTAAGTTGCCATTAAGCAATAAACTACATAAATTGCGTGACCAACTTGCAAGGGGCCACGGCGTGACCAAAATGACCAGTCGAGACGCCTTGCAACAAAACGCGACGCTGTGC
Source organism: Acidocella sp. (assembly GCA_035493735.1). Taxonomy (GTDB): domain Bacteria; phylum Pseudomonadota; class Alphaproteobacteria; order Acetobacterales; family Acetobacteraceae; genus Acidocella. The sequence goes on along the minus strand of DATJHR010000045.1, from coordinate 7,028 downwards.
TTGGACGAGTACCTCCTCAAAACAGAGCCTCTCGACGCCCCGACCATCTTCCATGAACCCTGGTGGCTTGACATAACAACCCAGGGAAACATTGAAATGGTGGAAAGCCGTGAACATGGCAAAGTCGTCGGCCGTCTGTATTACCCGCAACATAACCGCTGCGGCATCGTCAGCAGCAACATGCCACCTTTCACCCATTTCCTGGGCCCGGCGATTAATCCCGGCAACGGGAGCGCGCTCACGCGCCGCCTGAAGACGCTCTCGATCACCGCCGACCTCATCGCAAAACTGCCACGCCTCTCCGCATTTCGGCAGAAGATGCATCGTGGGATCACCGACGCCGTGGCCTTCCAGGCGGCAGGCTTTGAAAGCCTCGTGCAGTTTACTTATGAAATCCACCCCGACAAGGAACAGACGATCTGGTCGGGCATGCGCGACAAGACCCGCAACGCCATCCGCAACGGCGCGAAATTGCACACGATTACGGACGTGTTTGATCCCGACCGTTTTATTGATTTCTATCGTACGAATGTCAAAGGCCTCGGCCTGACGGAAAACGTCGATCTGGAAATCGCCCGTCGCCTGACCCGGCGCTGCCTGGAGCAGCGTCGCGGTAAATTTCTCGTGGCCAAGGATGAGTGCGGCGCCGACAAAGCCGCGATCTTCATCGTCTGGGACCGCCATTCCTGCTATTATCTGATGTCCACGCGCGCGGCAGACAGCAGCTACGGCGCCATCCCATCATTGCTCTGGGAGGCCATCAAATTTGCCATCGCAGGCGGCCGAATCTTTGATTTTGACGGCGTGATTAATGAAGGTGCCGTCAAGCTTTTTCTCGGCTTTGGCAGCATAACTTCACCACGCTACATCGTTGAACGCTCGACAACCGCGTACAAGCTTCTGCGCGTGATACGCCGCAGTCTATCCGATACCAGCAATCCGTTCTGCTGAACGGCCGTCCCCTACGATATCCTTCAGGCTACGATATGCTTGGCATAATTTAAGCCAACGGGGACATGCGGGCTCTATCCCCCCCTTCGCCATTATGTTAGCGTCCGGCTTCCGACCAGAAGGAATTCGCTTTTGGCTCGCTCCTGAATTTGCCTGGGGCAGCGGGAATTCGTTGGAACACGCCTTCGTTACCTCCGATCATCCGAGCGACAACCTCCCGTGCAAACGATCAAAGCGTACGTGCATCTTGCTTATGGCTTCGATGCGCAAAAATGGAACCAGGACTGGAAAGACGGGAAAAAGATTGGCCTGAACGAAGAATTTCCCTACGGCTATCATCATGCGGCCGTTTTCGGGGCACGGGTCATTTATTCCACCGACCGCAGGGAAAACGCACCGCAAAAACTCCTGCGTTATGCGCTGCGGCTGCTCTGCGGCTTTGACCTCGTCCATGCCTGGCGGAACCGTCAGAAAATTCATGCGGCGGACATTGTCTGGACCCATACGGAGTCGCAATCGCTCGCCGTGCTTTGCGTCATGCGCCTCTTCAAGGCTGCCACAAAACCAAAAATCATAGCGCAGAGCGTGTGGCTTTACGATGAATGGCCCCGGCTCAACCCCGTGAAGAAGCTCATTTATCGCCGGCTGTTGCGCAGCGCTGATATCCTCTCGGTGCTCTCGCCCCTGAACCAGGAGAGGGCCTCCCAACTGTTCCCCCAGCAGCGCGTCGAACTCGTCAAATTCGGCATCAAGGCTGACTTCGAGCCGCTGCCGAAATCCCCCCTGACGGGACGGGCGGTCCGGGTTCTCTCACTCGGCAATGACCGCCACCGCGACTGGGACACGTTGATCGACGCGACCCGAAACCAGCCCGGCACTGAGGTCAAGCTCGCGACGGCCAGCCTCACGCGCTTGAACAACGCCAGCAACATCACGATCGTCCACGCGCAAACCCATGACGAGCTGCTCGCTTTATTCGACTGGGCGGATCTTGTCGTGGTGACGCTCAAACCCAACCTGCACGCCTCCGGCATCACCGTCATCGAGGAAGCGGTCGTGTTGGGCGTGCCGGTCATCTGCACCCGGGTTGGCGGGCTCGAAGCGTATTTCCGCGGCGATGAAGTTTTTTACGTGGAGGGCGGGGACCCCGCGCAACTGCGCCGGGCGATCCAGCTCCTGACGCGTGACGAGGCGGGCCGGCAGGCGCTACGCGCCAAGGCCCGCCAACGCTTGTATGCGGACGATCTGACCTCGACCGGATATGCGCGGCGCCATGTCGAGCTGTCTAAGCAGTTGCTGGGCCTGGCCCCGCCCGAGGCGGAGCGACCGAAGACGCGGCAGATCAACGCTTTTTGAACAGGATCTGCTGCAACAGCCTGAAATCCTGCGTCAGCCGCGCCCGGTCGACCAGAAGATTGGCCGCGAGATAAGTCAACCCGCTTAAGGTCGCGGCCAGCATGATCCGCTCCAGGCTGGGCGAAGCCTGGCGTACACACAGCCAACAAATCAAAGCCGTCGCCAGGCTGGCGAGGAACGGGCCGGCGAGGTTGCGCAGCACGGGGAGCGGATGGGAGCCGGTGACAGTGGCGGGAATGATCAGCATGAACAAGGCATAGATCGTGGTCACGCTGGTGATCCCCCACGCGACGCCGATCACGCCGACCCATGGGCCAAGACAAACCGCCAGAACCCGCCCCGCATTGACACCAAGCTGCCCGTAGAACTGTATGCCGAACCGGTCCCGGGCCAACAATATGGCGCCGCTCAACCCGCCCACCAGCCCCATGGCGTACGAGGGCATCATGATCTGCAGCAGCGGAATGGCCATGAGCCATTTCGGCCCGAGGAACAACGGCACGGCCATAGGCGCCGACACCACCGCGAAGGCGGTGATGGGAAACAGCAGAACCCCCAGCACGCGGCTAAACCGCAGGTGCAGCGAGGGCATCTCGTCATGTTCTGAACGCAGCGCGCGGATATAGAGGGTGATCCACAGCGGATTGGCGACCATTTCCGTCACATAGCGCGTAATCTGGTTGGAAAAGGCGTAGCGGCCGAGCGTCGCGGTCCCGAGAGTCTGGCCGACCACGAGATTTTCCACCATGCGGCCAAAATAATCCGCCATTCTCGTGCCCACGACCAGGCCGCCGGCGGAAAGATGGGTCAGCAGCAAATGCGGGTAGAACTCGAATTTCGGCTTCACGAAGGCCACGGCATTGACGATCGCGGCACGCACGACAGAGACCGAAACATATTGCGCGACCAGGCTCCACGCCCCAACGCCGCGAAACGCCAGCGTCACGCCTATGGAAACGCCGCACAGATTCGCCGCGAGGTCGGCGAACCCGCCGACAGCGATGCGCCCCTGACGGTCTAGCCGCGCCATCGAGGGGACCGTGACCGTCATGAGGACGACCGTCACCGACAAGGCCGCCATGAAGGCCGGCACGCGCGGTTGATGGATCAAATAGCCCTCGGCGAAGCCGATCGTGGTCAGCAGCAAGCTGAGCGCGACCCCGGTGAACAGCAAGACCCAAAACGCCGTGGACCAGACGCGCGAGGATTCCGGCTCACGCGTGAGCGAAATGCCCAGCCCACCATCGGCCAGCATAGTCACAAAGGCGACCACCGGCACAGCCAGCGCGTAAACGCCAATTTCCGAAGGGCCGAGCAGGCGGGCCATCACCGGCAGGCTTGCCGCCTGCAACCCCAGTTTCAGAATGCTGACCATGCCCATGGCGCCGGCACCGAATGCCAGACGCCGCCCACTGGGAGGGGCATCGGCCGACTCTACCCGTTCCGCCATATATGCATCCTCCGTCCGGCTCCGGGCCAACCACTCAGTTCCCAATCGCATCATCTCCTGCGACAAGGGCATGGCAATGTTAGTTGAGCATGTGCAACTGCCGATGAAACCGCATCTATCAAAGCGGATATATCAAACCGGGAGGGCAAGTTGGATGCCAATCCCCGGCCTCACCAGACTTTAAAAAACTTGACAGTTTCATTATGGCCGTTTTTGTATAGAGAAAAAGATCCGTCTTTTCGTTCGCCACCTGTTCTCTGCGTCTTTTCTCCGCCTCGCTTTTTCTACATCACCCTTTCCATTTTCGTGGTTTTGGGCTTCATTCCTCTTTTCGGTCCTTCGTCTTTTTTGGTATGCTTGCTCGCATGTTTTGAGAACATCGCGGCTGCCGCGTCGGAACGCGCGTGAAGGAAACATAAACCATTATGGCGTTACCGTCAGGGCCGCGCTAGGCTCCGGCCCTTGCGTGGATGAAATATGATCTCGGAGGGAGCTTCATGACCACCAGACTCATGCGCTATAAATCCGCCTCGGCGGCCTGGTTCTTGGCGATTGCCTTAGGGGTCGGGTTCCTGTCTGGGACCAAGGCCAAGGCGGATAACTTTGATCTCAGCCATTACCGCATGACCTTCAACGAGACCTTTCATAGCTTGGACGCAAGCGCCTACGGTCCTGGCGGTCAATGGATCGCTCATACGCCATGGAATGGCGATTTCGGCAATAATAGCTTCGACAATCCCGGCCCGCATGGACCGTTCAAAACGTCGCCTCAAGGCCTCACGATCACGGCCTACAAGGATGGTCAGGGCCACTGGCATGCCGGGCTGCTCTGCTCCTGGGTGCCCACGCCAAATGGCCCGCGCGGCTTCAACCAACGTTTTGGCTATTTTGAAATGAAAGCCAAACTGCCGGATGGCCCTGGCGTGTGGCCGGCCTTCTGGCTTGTCGGCACCAGCAAAACGAACTCACCCGAAATCGATGTCATGGAGTATTATGGTGCGTTTCGCTCCTCATATCGGATCACCGAGCATGTCTGGAACCATGGCCAGAGTGTACTGGGCCGGTCGCTCGCGATCGACGTGCCAGCAGGAAGCCTGTCATCCGGTTATAATACGTTCGGCGTTCTGGTGGAACCCAAGACAACCTCTTTCTACCTGAATCGAAAGGAAGTTTGGTCCACGCCGACCCCTCCGGAATATACGCAGCCGCTCTACATTCTGGTCGATCTTGCGATTGGCGGCGGTTGGCCTTACGACAAGCTGACCTCTCCGCAACGTATGGAGGTGGAATATATCCGCGCTTATCAGCGCGATGAGCCATTGAAGCATGATGACGATCGATCAAATGAAACGAAAGCGACCGCTTTTTGAAAAAGCGGCGCACGGGACCCGTGGCGCCCTCTTTCTGAGCGATAACGGAACGTTGAGCCTCCAATGGCGGCTCTTTGAGAGCGTCGGGGCGATTATTTTTTTTGGATTGTCGCAATGATTACAGGCCTTGGCGCCATATTCCTGCCGCTGTGCATTTTTTATTGGCGGACGCCGGTGCGCCTGCTGCAACTTACCTTCGTCGGCGCCGCCTTTGCCGCCGCCGCGGTCCTTGTCCTCGGCAGTTACGGTGTCACGCCGGGTTTGCTGCCATCGCTGCTGTTTATCGGCTATTTTCTGCTGCGGCTTGCCCTCGGCGCCACGTACCCGACCGGAAACGGCGTTTTGCGGGTGCTGACACCCTTCATTCTTGTGGTTATTGGCGCCCTGGTCAGCTCGCTCCTCATGCCGCGCTTTTTCGAGGGGCAGATTTTTGTCTGGCCACAAAAATTAAGCGGCTTCGACGTGCTGACACCGCTGAGCCCCAATGCCGGCAACTATACCCAGGACATGTACCTGATCATCGATGCCGGGCTGACCATCGTCGCATCCTTGTATGCGGTAACGCTCGGCCGGCACATGCAATTGCTGTTCAACACCTACCTCTATGCGGGGCTGATGGTGGTGGCGATCTCCCTTTGGCAGTTTAGCGCAAACACACTCCATGTCTGGTTTCCCACTTCGTTTTTCCTCTCGAATCCCGGCTGGGCCCTGCTCTCCGAAGAGAACATCGGCTCGGTGATCCGACTTACCGGCCCCTTCAGCGAGCCTGCCGCGCTGGCCGGCTATCTGTGCGGCATCATCGGCGCCTCAGGCTGGATGATTTTCAATGGTGACAAGCGCTTGCTGACCCGTCTCGCCCTGATCCTGGGGCTGGGCGTTCTCTTGCTCTGTACCTCCACCACCGGATACGCCGCCCTGCTCCTGATGATGGCGGGTCTGGCGCTCTACACCCTCGTTGTGGGGAACGCGACCTTGAAAAAGCGCGTGCTGATAGGACTGACCGCGACCGGTGTTGTGGTGGCGGTCATTATGGCCGCCGTGCCGGCCATCGCCCCTGGCGTGGCCCATCAAGCCATGAACATCGTCACTGCAACGGCGACGAAACAGCAATCCTCCTCCTACATGGACCGGACCTCAACCGATCTCGACAGCTTGAAGGCTGCGGCGGCGAGCTATGGGCTGGGTGTGGGCTGGGGCAGCAACCGCTCCTCAAGCCTGTTGCCCGGTCTCGCCGCCAGCGTTGGCGTCTGGGGCATTGCCGGGCTGCTCTGGTTCGTGGCGCGCATTCTTTCCCATGTCCGGACCGCTCAACGCCAAGTGGCCATCCCCGAGCTGAAAATGGTCATTCACGGCTGCACCGGCGGTCTGATCGGCATGCTCGCAGCGGCGGCGCTCTCCTCCCCGGGCCTCACCTCGCCAGATTTCTATCTGCTCCTGGCGCTGCTGATCGCCGCCGCCGGCCGGCTGCGCTGGGAGGCCCACACCACCACGGTAAGGCTGCCACGCTTCGCCGCCCTCGGCCCCAAGGCGTTGGCTGAGCGCACGCTTCCTGGGGAGTGACGAGAAAGGAAGAAAGAAGCCGCTTTTTGAAAAAAGCGGCACCAAAAACTTTTATTTACGCTGGGCCACGGGGTTTGTCGGAGACAACGCCCATGGCCAAAAGTCACAAAGTTTTTTGCTACTTTTTGTTCACAAAAAGTAGCCCTTACTCCCTTCGCTCAAGACCGCTTCAACCAGCCGGCGATTTTCGCGCCGCGCCCCGTCTCGGTCATGAAATAGGCATCGCCCTCGCCCATCACCTGGCCTTCAACCTCGTTGATGATGATGCCGTGGGGCCGATCCAGAGTTTCAATCAATTCGTTATGGATGCTCAGCGTTCTCTTCGGCGTGTGCGACACGCT
>DATJHR010000044.1:0-18828 GCA_035493735.1 Acidocella sp. | reverse complement strand
CGCAGCACCTGATCTCGCTGGCGCGATCCTCGACATCGCCTGCCGGATAGAGAAGAACGGGTTTGATCCCGCTTGGCGTGGCATCTACCACGCGACCGGCAGCGGCGAGACGACCTGGTTCGGTTTCGCGGAAGCAATCTTCACGGACGCCGAGCGCTTCGGCCTGAAACAGCCGTCTCTGACGCCGATCGCGGCCGCAGACTGGCCAACCCCGGCCAAGCGGCCAGCGGACAGCCGGCTCAACAATGCGAAACTTCTCGCAACCTTTGGCATTCGCCTGGCCGATTGGCGGGTCGCGCTCACGCCGCTCGTGCAGGCGGCGCTTGACGATGTGCTCAGCGAGGGGTCCGCGCAGCGATAAAGCTACATTCTACTAACGGCAACCTTGGCCGATCTTAACTTCTTCCGATTGGGCGTTGCGTTGCTAGCATCTTTCATAAGCTCGATGACCATGGTCCGCGTCCACATACCGAGATATTCCAGTGAAGCCACCGTCTATAAAGGCTGCACCAGCCCCCCCCTGCGGCCCGGCTGGAAACTTCTCCTGGTTAAGGCCACAGGTTCGCGATCGGCGTGGATCGCTACCCTTCTGCTCGGCACCCGCAATACTGAGGGCGCGTCGCAGGAATTGTTGATGGCACGCCCTCTCCGGCAACCCGGCTGGGGCCTGAAATTCCTAGTCGTGCATTTCCACAACGAGATTTCAGACCTGACGATAAGACTGCATGGTCATCAATCAGCGCCAAATACGATAGGTTTGGCAATCCTTGCCTTGCCACGGGCAATAGCAGGAATATTGTCCTGCTTACAGAATGTAGGGGCATTCTCTCGCGCGCTGCGCGTTGGGACCGGGCCTTATGTGAAGCGGGTCCGCAAGGCCATGGCGGCGGCTGCGACGATTGGGCAGCCTGTGCCGAATTCCTACGCATTGTGGACCAGCCTATTTGACGTATGGCAAGCGGACCGGTTGGCCCAGCTGTGGTCCGTAGTGGGAAAAGCTGACACGCTGTCGATCGAAGCATTCGTGTTTAGCGCGGCCCCTGATGAAGCGCCTCCCTTCGCAGCGACCCTTGCTTCCCTGCGTACACAAGCGATGCCGCTAACCCGCATTTCGCTTGGTTGGTCTGTACCAACAACCGACTACGTCGCGATACTCCAAGCGGGAGAAGTTCTGCCATCACATGCCCTGCTGCTCCTCGCCGCCGAAGCGGTACGCCGGGGACAACCCGCTATTCTCATGGCGGATGAGGATCGGATTGCCATAGATGGCAGCCGGAGCGATCCGATGTTCAAGCCAGAGCTCAATCTAAGCCTTATATGCTCCGGCACGTTGTCCCGCGGCATTTGGCTGATCAGGCGCGATTTGGCCGCTACGATTGATGGAAATCAATGGGCCGAGTGCGTGCGCATCGAAGCCTGGTTTCGTGCCAGAACGCTTGGCCTCACTGACGTGCCGTGTCGTGTGCCGTATGTGCTGACACACCGGCGGGCAGATGCGGAGGACGCACCTGCGGCTGATCTCACGCGGGTCGTGGAACGGTGTCTTGCGGAAGCCTCCATTCCGGCGGTGGTCGAAGCTGGCTTTCCTGTGCGCGTGCGGCGGCTGCCGGGACCTCTGTCATCCCGCAAGGTCAGCATTGTCATCCCTTCGAAACTGGCTTCAGATTTAACGATCAATTGCATTGCGGAAGTCCTCAGCCGGACTTTCCACAATGCATTCGAGATGCTTGTGGTCGTCACGCAGACCGGCCCCCTGACCGAGACGCAGTTGCAGGCTCGGGCGCGGCTATGTGCGGATACACGCGTGCGCGTGGACGTCTTGGAACGCCCCTCTTTTAACTATTCGCTTGCGAACAATTTTGCGGTCGCACGAACGACGGGCGCATTCGTTTGCCTTCTCAATGATGACGTCCAGCCCCTTGAGGGCGATTGGCTTGATAGAATGCTGAGCTTCTTTACCGATGACGCTGTGGGAATTGTCGGGGCGAAGCTTTATTACCCGAGCATGACCGTGCAGCACGGCGGGGTGATCATGGGCCTTGCCGGACCTTGCGAACACGCCAACCGTTACCTCCCCAAGGGTGAGCCAGGCTACGCTTGGCGCGGTATTCTGGATCAAGAGTTCTCGGCAGTTACTGGGGCCTGTATGCTCGTCCGTCGTGAGGTGTTTGAAGCTGTCGGCGGTCTGGACGAGGCATATCCTAGCGGCTTCAATGACGTTGATTTTTGCCTTCGGGTACGGAAGCTTGGGCATGCCGTGGTGTTCGCCGGCAATGTCGAGATGATCCACCATGAGACCGTCACGTTCGGCCACCATTATGCTGGAAGTTCGGAGCAAGAGGACGCCGACCTCCTACATATGCGGCTGCGTTGGGGCGAGCAGATGCGTAATGATCCCTTCCATAACCCGAACCTGTCTCTGATTCCGGGTTCAGAATGGGTGCCAGCCTTCCCGCCACGGCTGGATATCGAACCTGTCTCATAGGTCACTGCGAGCATCAGCCGAGATCTCCGGGCGGTACCGCACTGGGCGCTCTGGCCACGGGTTTCCAAGCCGATCGTCGTCTGCGACCGATCAGCTACGCGAAATCGGCATCACCGGCGGTAAAATCTAATAGAGTAATTCGGCCGAAACACCCCCGGCCGTTACCGCTCGCCGCTGAAGATGCCCCCACTCGACCCGCGGAGAAAAAAACCGCGGTTCCGGCGACCGGCGCCAAGGCGATCATTCTCCGCCCCGGCCAAACGCCCTGCCGATTCGCGGCTCGATGGCGCCAAACTCCACCACGCCCAGTATTGCACAGCCGGGTAATATTAAGTTAATAACATCCGATTCACGTCCGCTCGCAATGTACAGCGAGCCCGACATCAGCCGCTCCTGGGATAGTGACATTAGATGCATCAATTGAACATCCATACGGCTCGACGGACTGTTCTGGAAGCGCAAGCAAGACAAATCGCCGAATCGCCAGTTCGCACTTCGGTGCTCCTTCTGGCGTTCTTTGGAATCCTTTTTTTGCACGGGCCTGTCGTGCTTCTCCACCCGGGTTTGTGGGGAGAAGATGGATGGCTTTGGTATCCAGATGCCTATCAATATGGGATTAAATCTCTGCTTTGGCCAGACGGCGGATATCTAAATACGCTGTCCCGTCTGACAGCTTTCGTCGTTCAGCCGGCACCTCTTGTTTATGTTCCGTTTCTGTTTGCATCCTTGGCTCTTCTCATCCAAGCCATCACGGCCGCCTTTATCGTTAGCAACCGCATGGCCTTGGCATGGCCATCCGCGCTGGGTCGTCTTTCTTTTGCATTAATATATCTCGTTCTCCCAAATTCGTGGGAGATATTCGGCAATTTGACTGATGCCCAATGGCACCTGGCAATTCTTTCCTTCCTGATTCTAACCTCCGAAGGCCCAAAGAACATACGTCAAGTCACTTTTGACTGCATTGTCCTGCTTCTATCAGGCGTAAGCGGACCTTTTTGCATTTTGCTTATACCGATCGCGATCTGGAAGCTGTTTGAAATTGAAAAATCATTCACCGCCCTAAGGCTGGCCGTCGTTTCTTTTTGCTCTTTCGTGCAGTTGTTTTTCCTTTTCACGCACCCTTCGGCGCGCTTATTGGCGCCGCTCGGCGCGAGCGTCACCGGCCTTGCCCGCATTATGGCCGCGCAGATTTTCTTTGGTTCCATTTTCGGAATGCGCAGCATCAATGTCTTGATTTCATCGGACGTATGGAAGTTTGATGTCACTCCCATTTTGATATGTCTTGGCGGAATTTCACTTGGCATCGTTGCTTTTTGGCGCGGACCAACACTGCTGCGGAAAGCCACAGTGTTTTCCAGTTTGTCATTTTTTTCGGCGCTTACGGCTCCTCTGGTGTCAGCTACCTCGCCGCAATGGCCGCTGATGGCAATGCCTCTCGCGGGTGACCGGTACTACGTATTTCCGATCCTGGCGTGGTGCGGCGCGCTTTTTGTTCTGACACAAGATCGTTCTGCCGTTTTACGTTCCATCGGGAGGCTCCTTCTTTCCATTATGGTGCTTTTAGGGATCCCTGTGGACCATACTTACCCGTATATTGCCAAAACCAACTTCAGACAACATGCTGAGGCGTTTGAGAGAGCGCCGGCAGGCACAAGAATTGTGTTTCCGACCCGACCTGATGGCTATATGGTATTGAACAAGAAATAAGCTAAGCGTGATAAATTTTTCTGGCCTTTTAACGTTTTCCTAGAAATGGTGTTTGATATCTTATGTTAGGCAATCATCGAATCGCGGTCGTTCTCCCGGCATACAATGCAGCGCGAACGCTGGCCAGAACTGTCGGCGAAATCGACCGAAGCGTGGTCGATGATCTCATTCTCACCGACGATTGCAGCCGGGACGAAACCGTCCGGCTCTCGGAATCTCTGGGCCTCCATACGATCGTGCACATGGAAAACAAGGGTTACGGAGGCAATCAAAAAACTTGTTACGCTGCTGCGTTGGCGCGGGGAGCGGACATCATTGTTATGCTGCACCCTGACTATCAGTACTCGCCAAAGTTGGTGCCGGCCATGGCCGCTATGATCGTTTCGGGTCATTACGATGCGGTACTCGCCTCCCGTATTCTCGGCGGCGGCGCTCTGTCAGGTGGGATGCCGATCTGGAAATATGTAGCCAATCGTGGCCTTACCTTTGTTGAGAATGTGCTTCTCGGACAAAAATTCTCGGAGTATCATTCGGGGTTCCGCGCTTGGTCGCGACGCGTTCTCGAAAGTCTGCCACTCGATCGCTGTTCAGATGACTTCGTCTTTGACAATCAAATGATTGCTCAAGCGATTCACGCTGGATTCAAGTTTGGCGAAATTTCTTGTCCCACCCGGTATTTCGCGGAAGCTTCTTCGATTAATCTCCGGCGTTCAATAACCTATGGATTTGGCGTTCTTGACACAGCGATGCGTTTTCGCCTCAACCGGCTCGGTCTTCGCCCATGGGCCATGCTCGGTGAGGTCACCGAATGACAGAGGAATTGTTCCGGACTGCAGCCGCTGCAGTTCGAATGAATCGCTTACGGTTGACGATCGTCTTTGTCGGCTTCGGTGTGCTTATTGTCGCGTTCTATGGTCTTTCCGACGCCGGGGATCGCGCGGCAACGGTACTCGCCGTTCTTCATCAACTGCGTGATTTCGGCGTACTGGGCTGGATCATCTTCATTGGGTTGCAAACTCTTGTAGCGCTCGTCGGTTTTCTTCCGGCGTCACTACTCGGCATCGCCGCTGGCGCCATCTATGGCATGGTGCTCGGTTTCGGCCTTTCCGCAATCGGCGTCGTGATCGGAGCGGAAATCTCATTTCTCTTGGCGCGCTCGGCTCTCCGGCCGAAGATTACAAAACTGCTTGAGAAGCGCGCCATGTTCAAAAAACTCGATCAAGCCGTGACTCAAGACGGATGGCGCCTGGTTCTATTGCTCCGCGTTTCGCCCGTGATGCCGTTTTCTTTGACCTCTTTTGCACTTGGCCTGTCTGGTATCAGGCGGCAAGCTTACTCATTCGGTACGCTGGCGTCCTTGCCTGCCCTGTTGTTATATGTCGTGGCCGGTCACCTAGGTAAGACAAGTATCGCCGCCCTGCATCGCGGGACCAGCATCTTGCATCTCCTTGTTTTGTGCGTTGGCATTATCTCAACAATTTTTCTTACGGTGAGAGGCGGACATTTAATCGCGAGGGCGATTCGTTGCCCTTAAAATGACCTGCACCAATCGAGACAGCTTCGACTTAAATGTGCTTACCCTTTCCCCAGCGCCTGTTTGATACGGCGCAGGCCAGCCGTGAGCCGCCATGAGGATGAGCCATAGAGGTCCGAAAGCCGCTTGTCACGCTCCTCAATCATGGCTTGGAGGCGGTTTTCATCGGCCTGGGATGTTGCCAATAAACGGGCTCGTTCCTGTTCAAATTCCGCGAGCAGGCGGGTTTGCCGCTGTTCGAATTCCGCACGTAGACGGGCTCGTTCCTGTTCAAATTCCGCGAGCAGGCCGGTTTGTCGCTGTTCGAATTCCGCACGCAGGCGCGCTCGTTCCTGTTCGGATTCCACGAGCAGGAAAGTTCGCTCCTGCTCGGCTTCCGCAAGCACGCGGGCGCGTTCCCGTTCGGATTCCGCCACCAGGTGAGCGCGGTGCTGTGACAAAACCCGATCGGCCAAGCCCATTCCCAGACGCGCAAAAAAGCGCCGGACCCCCGTAAGTCGTTCAGGGCTGCTGCTCACCTCGAGCATCAACCATTGCAGGCTGTCCGCCATCGGCTCGCTACCAACATAGAGCAAGCCCAGTCCGTTGGAATGATCAAAGGCGAAAGCCGGGTAACGGGAAGATATCTCCTCCCAGAATTTCCACACCCCGAAATCATCTTCGCGCACGTTGATGTCGTGCATTAAAATCACGCCGCGCCGGCTCATCTTAGGCAGCCAATTGGTGAAATCGTTTTGGACGGCGTCGTAGGTATGCAAGCCGTCAATGTGCAGTAGATCGACAGAGCCGTCCGAAAAAAGGTCCAGCGCCTCGTTGAACGTCATACGAAGCAAACGCGAGATTCCGCCATAAAGCGGATCGTGATATGTCAACAATTCATTGTAAATCTCGTTGCCATAGTAGCCAGCATGCGCATCTCCTTCCCACGTGTCCACGGCATACGCCTTAAGCGGCAGGTTGCAAGCGATGGCCGACTGCAGGAAAGCGCAGTAGGAGTTACCTGTGTGGGTCCCCAACTCAACCAGAAGCTGTGGGCGGATGTTCTCCATAACCCAGAAGGCAAACGGTATATGGCCCACCCACGGTGGCGGCCAGGCCAAGCGTTGTGGTTCGGCCAAAACAACCGCCGATGGCAAACAAGTGTCAGTTTCTGGCACAGCGGAAAATTTCCCCATAATTATCACATTTTATTTCAACGAACGTTGCGATTAAACGGAGTGTCGCGATGAGGTTTAGACGGGCAATTTGCCCGGCGCAATTTGCCCGTCCGGCAACCATCGGCCGCGATGCCCATATTCAGCCTTTTATAAGTCAAAAGTCATCCTCTGATGAGTCGCCAACTCATATGTTTTTTCAGCCCGCGGGATTCCGGCGTACTGAGGGACACTCTGCTGGCGTTTTGCTGTTAGCCGAATACGCCTGGATCACCGTCGGAACGGCCCACGGCGCTTCAATGCGCCCGCTCGCACGTCTTGGCAATGTGGCGGATCTAAGATAGGCTAGCGTTATGATGACTTAGCAGCGAAGTGCCTAATGCCCGCTGCCGGCCAGTTCTTATCTAGACGACCGTTAACAATTCAAAATTATCCAATCATTACAAGATACTTAGCTTACCACTGTCAGTCTTGCCAAACGCATTGGACATAGACACAGCAGCAGCCGGTATAGGCTCAACAAAGGATTGTATCGTTGAACCAAAAGAAGCAGGCGCTTAACACATCAACGATTTGGCGACTGGATGCGCCCGTGACCCTCAAAACACGCTGGAGCGGAAGCTTGCGTAAGAGCGGCCGCTTTGTCCGCGGCACTGTAAGTCTTCTGCTCCTTCAGCTGCAGCGTCGTGGCTTTGTGGGGACTCTACGGAAATTGGCATCCGTTGCCGCACGTCCGGAATCATATAAACATTACCTGCGTTATAGGTCCCCTGTAGATTTGGAGGCTGCGCCACTTCTTGGAAATCTGGGGGGTTACACATTCGTCCCGCGGAAGAAGCCTGACGACCTTGAAACAATCATCGCCCGGATGACGCATCGGCCAACATTCACCATCGTAGTGCCGTTGTACAATACACCAGCCGAACTCTTCTCAAAGATGGTGGAGTCCGTCCTGTCCCAATGGTACGAATACTGGGAGTTGGTGCTCATCGATGATAACAGTCCTGAAAAATCCGTGCGGGAGTCTTTAGGGGGGCTGACTGATCGACGCATAAAGACGATATTACTGAACGCCAATCTCGGAATCTCGGGCGCGACCAATGCAGGACTCGCAAAGGCAAGCGGCGAATATATCGTCTTCCTCGATCATGACGATGAGCTGACGCATGACTGTTTGTTCGAATTGGCGCGTTGCATAGAGGCGGAGGACGCCGATTATGTTTACAGCGATGAAGACAAGATCCGTCCAGATGGTGGATATGAGCAACCGTTCTTCAAACCCGACTGGTCGCCAGACACGCTCATGAGCACGATGTATACGTGCCATGTTTCATGCGTTCGCCGAACATTAGCAGAGGATGTGGGAGGACTTAGGTCAGATTTCGATGGGAGTCAGGACTGGGATTTTGTCCTGCGCGTCACCGAAAAGGCCAAACGCATCTCCCATATTCCTAAGGTTCTTTATCACTGGCGCATGATTCCTTCATCGGCTGCTCGTGATATAACCGCCAAGCCTTATGCCGTAGATGCGGCCCGCCGTGCGCGTGTTGCGGCTCTCGAACGTCGGCGGCATGTCGGCACGGTTCAGGCCGTAACGGAATTACCTGGATATTTTCGTATCCACTATGCACTTCGGGGGAAACCTCTGATATCGATCATTATACCCAGCAAAAATAATGGAATCGTCTTGAAGCGTTGCGTCGACACCATCGTTGGCCGGTCGACCTATTCGAACGTTGAAATCATTGTCCTCGACAATGGCTCAACTGACGAAGTTACTCTGGAAATTCTGCGGACTCTGCAGGTGTCACCCAAGATACATATTATACAGCATGACGCACCATTTAATTATTCGGAGATCAATAATATCGGCGTGCGTGCTGCCAAGGGCAGCATTTTGTTGTTTTTGAATGACGATACGGAGGTCATCTCACCATTCTGGCTCGAAACCATGGCGGGGTATGCCCAGCTTGATCATATCGGGGCGGTAGGGGCGAAGCTGTTATATCCGCAGGGGCAGAAAATTCAGCACGCCGGCGTCGTAAATCTTGCGTGCGGCCCAAGTCATGCCTTCCTGCTCTCCGATGCACGTGATCCGTGTTACTTTAATCGAAATCTTTTGGAACATAACTGGATTGCGGTGACGGGGGCGTGCCTGATGATCGAGCGTTCGAAATTCGATCGAATAGGCGGTTTTGATGAAGCTTTTCCTGTTGCCTATAACGATGTCGAACTATGCTTCAGGGTGCTGCAGCACGGGCTGTTCAATGTGGTTTGTTCAGCGGTTGAACTTTTTCATCATGAGTCGCTAACGCGCGGCAACGATCATGAAAACGAACAAAAAATGCAGCGGCTGACCGCCGATCGGCTCCGTCTTTTTGAAAAGCATCCGCACTATTTGCGGCGCGACCCATATCATAATGTCAACCTTCATCAGAACGATCCTAATTTTTCAATAGGTGTGTGAAGCATTAGTACACCACCGATGGTGAGCCACGATTCCTGGGGAGTGAGAAGATGTGCGTGGGCAGGACCAACCAAGAGCCAATTAGTCGCCCGTGAAGAATCCGGAATCCCTTGATCGGCCAAAGGATTTCCGACGTTGGCGAGTAACGGCATCTGCCGGAATCCGGTGCGTCTCGGCCCGTTTGCTTGCAAATTGATCCGACGCGGTGAGGTGTGATTCGCTACGCTCCAGGCCGTTCGGAGCAAGGTGATGCGCCCCAAGGAGCGACGCGACAGCGGCCAGCACGGTCTCCTGCGGTCCCGGCTGGAGCAGATCGTTGATCCCGGCCATGCACTGGTGAAGCTGGCGCGGACGATCGACTGGGACTTCCTCGCGCAGCGGCTGGGTGCGGTCTACACCGATCGGCCTGGCCGGCCACCGCTCCCCACCCGGCTGATGGCCGGGCTCGCCATCCTCAAGCACATGCACAACCTGTCTGACGAGGTGCTGTGTGAGCGCTGGCTGGAGAACCCGTATTATCAGCTGCTCTGCGGCGAGGAGTTTTTCTGCCACCGTCTGCCCATCGACCGTTCCTCGCTCACCCGTTGGCGCCAGCGCATGGGGGAAGATAAGCTCACCGCCCTGCTGCAGGAGAGCCTGCACGCCGCGACCAGGTTGGGGGCGGCCAAGCCGGCGGACTTCACCCGCGTCATCGTCGACACCACGGTGCAACCGAAGGCGATCGCCTTCCCGACCGACGCCAAGCTGCTGCATCGCGCACGAGCGTGCCTGGTGCGGCTCGCGCACCAGCACGGCGTGACGCTTCGTCAATCCTACGCGCGCGTCGGCAAGATCGCCCTGATCCGTCACCAGCGCTTCGTCCATACCAAGCAGTTCAAGCGCGCCAACCGCGCCCTGCGCACCCAGCTTGGCCGCGTCATCCGCGACATCGGCCGCAAGAACCGCGATGATGAAAGTTTGCGCGCGATCTTCGCGCGGCCGCTCGCGCTGGCCGCCGAACCGCGCCCCTAACAGCATTGGAAGAATCCCAGCGTCTGGCTTCTCTGATCGCGCACAGTCCGAAGGATTACCTGCCGACAAATTTAAACGGTATAGAGATGAAACGTCGCAACTGCGATTTCTTGGCCGAAAAATGTTCATAAAAACGGATATCATCGGCGAGCGTATTCCGAAGTTTTAGCATAGTTCTCCTATCTGACATGATGTTACCTCGCTCTTCCGACAACGGCGTGATATTTTCCCGCTTCATGGTTGAAAAAGACATGCCAAGAGACATGGATAGAGCGTCAAAAAATGACTTTCTTTGATCATGAGTTCCAATGATATCAAATCTTCCCATATCAAAACCGCCAAAATAGGTTTCCGACATAAGGTTCTTCACTCGCGGGATCTGTGCGAACTCTAGAATAGAGAGACGTTCCTTCCGGACAAATTCATATAGACCGTGCCCAGAAACCCCCGCCTCAAAAAGATTTTTCCAAAAGAAAAAAATTGACAACAAATTATCGACAGGATCCCGCAGCATGACGATGCGAATAGCCCGGGAAATGTTTTCATATTTCTGAATATGGAAGTGCCCATGCACAACCTTGAACGGCGCAATCGTCTTTGGTCGGTTATCGCGGAAATATTCTGGGTAGGTCCAGTATGGATTAGAAGGATCCATTGGATCTTCATCGTATTTCATCAGACAATTTTCGTGTCCGAACGCTTCAAATAGAGAACTTCGAATTGAAGATCCGCCAGCCTTAGGAAAATGGACGGATATTAGATGGATAGTCAAAGCAACAACCTCATGACAACCTTAAACAAGCTACTTGCGACACGAACATCGCCATAAGTATGTCTAAATAATAAAACCAAGCGCTTCCTGCAACCAGGAATGGAATCCATTGTCGCCACACCGTTCGACGTCACCAACATGAAGGCATGGTGGTCGCGCCGCCACTGAGGGTGATGATCCCGGGAACTGCAATGTTACTCCATAATGCCGCTGGAGGGGTCATCGCGTCCTCGATATGCGTAGGCACATACCAACCTGTTCGGCGTCCTGCCCGGCAGAGGGCAGAGCAACAGCGAGTGACCTCTCGCCTGCTCTCAAGGAGGGACTGCAGAACGTCTTCGCTGCTTCCAATGCCCGGCTGGCCAGGACGACCGGGTTGTTGCTGGCAGACGCCACACGCGGCCATCACGTACAGTACAACCGTTTGTCACTAGATAAGCTATTTTCCTTCAAGATGCAGAACCGCCTGACCACCCTCGAGGACGTCACGATGACCTCAGACGTTTGATATGCTTGCCTGCGGGACGAGCTGCTCTATGACGAAATCTCCGACGCGCTAAGGGAGGCCAAAATCCTCACCGAAGCCTGGCGCCGACAGTACAGCACCAGTCCGCCCACATTCCGTCCTGGAGTACCGCCCGCCACACCAGAACCAATCCCAGCCACCATGCAATTACGACATTCAAATGGACTACCGTCCGGCGGCTTGCCAACGGGAAAATTTCCCTCCCGTCAACGTGGTGAAATGCCATCCATTGCCTGGTAGAGCTGCGGGATGCTCCAAACCACCCAGTTTCGCCCGTTGCTCAAATCGCGCCGAATGGTGTTCACCGCACCGCCTGTAACTCAAACCAAGAATGCGTTTGCTGGCCGCCCGATTGGTAACACCTTCAAGGGGCGATGTCGCCGGTGCACGGGTCTGGGCAATACGCCCAGGCTAAAGCCCTAAGGCCAGAATGCAGACAACCGATTAATCTGTTCATGTTTGGTCGGAGCGGCGGGATTCGAACCCACGACCCCCAGTCCCCCAGACTGATGCGCTACCAGGCTGCGCTACGCTCCGATCGTGTGGAGCCTGTAGCAACTCTGGCGCCGCAGGCCAAGAGGCGCCGGCCTCGGATCGCGCAGAAAAGAAAGAATGCCGCTTTTTGAAAAAAGCGGCGCAAAAACTTTCGCTCGTGGGAGCCGGTGGCGCTGAAACGCCACAGGCTCAATTTAAAAAAGTTTTTTTTGCTCCTTTTTGTTCACAAAAAGGAGTCCTTCTTTTCCTTACCTGAGCCGAATCCCGCTCAGCCGATCATCCGGCGCAGTTCTTCCAGCGCCTGCAGCGTTTCGGTGAGCAAGGTGCGGAGCCGCTCGTTTTCCTGCTCGATTTTCTGCCGGCTCGGGGCGCGGCTCGGAGCTTGGCGCGGCTCCTCCAGCATATCTTCGGGTTCGGGCTCCGGCAGCAGCCCCGGCATCTCTGGTTGCGGTGGCACATGCGGCCTTCTGGGCGCGGCTTCGGCGGCGCCGCTATGGCGCTCTGCGGCGGCGGCCTGACGCTCCTCCTCAGAGGCGGGCGGAATATGCTCGTGCAGAGCCCCGCCGCCTTCGCGCAGCAGGCGCTGCACGCCCTTGATCGTGTAACCCTGGGTATAGAGCAGATCGGCCACGCGACGCAGCAGCAGCACGTCCTCGGGCCGGTAATAGCGCCGACCGCCACCGCGCTTCAGCGGCCGGACCTGCGGAAACTTGGTTTCCCAAAAACGCAGAACATGCTGCGGCACATGCAATTCGTCCGCGACCTCGCTGATGGTGCGAAACGCGTCTGCCGTCTTGCGCGGCTTCCCGCGCGGCGCCTCCGGATGGGCGTCGGGAAATTCTTCCTCGTCGCCCGGAAAATCGTCATCTACCATAAAATAAGGTCAATCCTGATGGGCCGAAGCCGGCGCGGCGTTCACCGCCTCGCGCAGCATCTGGCTAGGACGGAACACCAGCACCCGGCGCGGCAAGATGGGCACTTCCACGCCCGTCTTCGGGTTACGGCCAATGCGCCGTCCCTTCTGCCTCACAGAAAAGGTCCCGAACCCGCTGATTTTTACGGATTTACCAACCGTCAGCGCATCGGAGATGCGGGTCAGCATCAACTCCAGAAGATCGGCAGATTCGTTACGCGACAAACCAACGGTAGCGTAGATCGCCTCAGTGAGCTGCGCGCGCGTCAAAGTGTTCATTTTCAAAGATTAGCACGCGTTTTTCGGGGGTCAACCCGATTTACGATTTGGTCATAAACGCAGCAGCGCGGACCCCCAGGTAAGACCGCCGCCCAGCGCCTCCAGCAGCACCAGCTGGCCGGGCCGGATGCGCCCGTCGCGGCGCGCCTGGTCCAATGCCAAGGGAATGCTGGCCGCCGACGTATTGGCGTGCTGGTCCACAGTAACGACCACCCGCTCCGCCGGCAGCCCCAGCTTGCGGCCGACACCGTCGATGATCCGCCGGTTGGCCTGATGCGGCACCAGCCAATCGATATCCTCCGGCCGCAGATTGTTTGCCGCCAAAGCTTCGTTGACGGCGGAAGCCAGCAACGTCACCGCGTGGCGGAACACCTCACGCCCGTTCATGACCAGATGGTCAGGTTTGTCGCGCTGGCCCGTGGCGCCGTCAACATAGAGGATGTCCGCCAGGGTGCCGTCGGCATGCAGATGGGTGGAAAGCAGCCCAGCACCGCTGCCGCTCTCATCGGCGCGCAGCAAAGCCGCGCCGGCCCCGTCGCCGAACAACACGCAGGTGGTGCGGTCGTTGAAATCCATGATGCGCGAATAGACTTCCGTGCCGATCACCAGCACCGCCTTCACCTGGCCGGCGCGGATCATCGCATCGGCCGTGGAAAGCCCGTAAATGAACCCCGAACAAGCGGCGGCGAGATCGAAGCCGAAGGCGTTTTTGGCGCCGAGCGCGGCCTGAATGTGCACCGCGGTGGCCGGGAAAGCCTGGTCCGGGGTGGAGGTCGCAACAATGATGGCGCCGACTTCCTCGGGCGCCATGCCAGCCTGTTCCAGGGCGCGGCGTGCCGCGGCCGCCCCCATATAGGCCGCCGTCTCATGGGGCGCCGCGAAATGCCTCTGGCGGATGCCGGTGCGCTCGGTAATCCATTCGTCCGACGTATCGACGCGTTGGGCCATCTCGGCGTTGGTGACGATCTGCTCCGGCAGGTACGCCCCTGTCCCGGCCAGAACAGCGCGGCGCGGCTCAGTCATGATTGCTGGTTTCCGGTTCGGCGGAGAGCAGTGCACTGTCCATGGCGGCCAAGCCTTCCGCAATACGGCGATTAAAATCGTTGCTGATCATGTCGAGCGCGACGTCCACGGCATGGGCGAAGCCCATCGCATCCGTGCCGCCATGGGATTTCACCACCACGCCGTTGAGGCCGAGCAGCACCGCGCCATTATAGCGGCGCGGGTCGAGCCATTCGCGCAGGCGGTTGAGGCCGCCGCGGGCGAGGACATAGCCGGCGCGCGCGAAGGGGCCGGCGGTGAAAACGCGCTTCAACAACTCGCCGACGAGCTTCAGCGCCCCCTCCCCGGTCTTCAGCGCCACATTGCCGGTAAAGCCGTCGGTCACCACCACATCCACCGTGCCGGCAGCAATGTCGTGGCCTTCAACGAACCCGTAAAACTGCTTGCCGATCGGGCTTTCGCGCAAGGTGGAAGCGGCCAGGCGCAATGTCTCGTGGCCCTTGCCCTCTTCGGAACCGATGTTCAGCAGGCCAAAACTGGGCGATGGCAGGCCCAGCACAATGCGCGCGAACATTTGCCCCATCAGGGCAAATTCGACCAGGTTCCGGGCATCGCAAACAACATTCAGGCCCAGGTCGAGCATGACCACATCGCCCTTCGACGAAGGGGCGATCGCCGCCATCGCCGGGCGGTCAATGCCCTTCAAGGTCTTCAGGACAATTTTCGAAAGCGCGAGCAGCGCGCCGGTATTGCCGGCCGAGATCACGCCGGCGGCCTCACCGTCCAGCACCGCATCGATGGCCCGGCGCATGGAGGAATCGCGCAGGCGCAGCGCCACGGTCGGCTTCATGTCGCCGCCCACGGCCTCCGCTGCATGGCGCAAGGTGGCCTGGTTCCGCAGCCGCTTGGTCTTATCCACCAGCGGTCGCAAAACCGTTTCGTCACCGAACAGGAGAAAGGCCGCCTGCGGATGCCGCTCGGCAGCCAAATCCAGCCCGGCGATGATCGCTGCCGGCGCGTGGTCCCCACCCATGGCATCCACGGCCAGTATCTGGTTCCGGCTCATTGCATACCCTTGAGGACGGTTCCCGCTGCCGGAGTCGTCAGCATAACGCGTTTAGACGCGAACAACACCCTTGGCAGTCTTGCCAGAGGCGACAACTTCGCGATTGTCGTAATGGCCGCAATGGCTGCACACATGGTGCGGGCGCTTCAGCTCCCCGCAATTGGCGCATTCCGCGTGAGCTTCGGCGCGCAGGGCCTGGTGGCTGCGGCGCATGCCGGCGCGCGACGGGGAAGTTTTACGTTTAGGAACGGCCATGGCTGCTAGACACCTTAAAAGGACATAGAAAACGATACAGTCGCGCGGCGTAGCAGAGCCATCGCCGTGCCGCAAGTCATACCGGCCAACGAATACGAGAAAGCCTTCGCCACCCGCGACCACGCCAAAGAGTAAGGGGGAAGGCTACTTTTTGTGAACAAAAAGTAGCAAAAAAACTTTGTTAATTTGGGCCTGCGCCGGTTTCAACGCCACGGGCCCAGTTTCAAAAAAGTTTTTGCGCCGCTTTTTTCAAAAAGCGGCCCTTTTCTTTCGTCTAGCTCTTCGGCTTGCCCAACTTGGCCGCCAGCGCCGCGAACGGGTTGTCCTGCTCGCCCCGATATTCCTCCGGCAGCTCGGCGCCGGGTTTGCGCGGGTACGGATCGAGCGCCAGGGCCAATTGCTCGGCGAGGGCGGCGCCGAGATCGATCACGTCATTTACATAAGGGATTTCATCCGGCCCTTCGAGGCTTTCGGGATCCAGTTCCTCCTCTTCCTCCGGCAAGCTGCGTGCCGGCACGAATCGGAGCACGCTGCGCTCCTCGAGCCGCGCCTCAAAGGGCTCCAGCGTGACCACGCAGGTCTGGGTCACCTTCGCCTGCATTTCCAGCGTGGCGGCAATGACCCCAGCCCGCTCATGCCGCAGCACGAAGGTGCCGCGCAGCAACGCGATTCCCTTGAGCCCGTACGCCGCCGCCAAAGCCGCCCGGGCGGCCTCGTCGGCCACCACCACATGCTCCTGCGCCGTCTCTTTAATATGTCCGGCCCTGATCGTCCGGCTGAAAACCTGCTCCATAACTCTCATATAGACAGGCCACATTGACACGTAAGCCCCAGCCGTGAGACCCAACCGTGGATTACCGTCTCGAAGGATTTCCCGTGCGCCCTGCCCCGCTGCCCATGCTCGGCCTGTTCTGCGCTCTGCTCGCCCTTCCGGGCTGCGCCCTGTTCTCAGCCCCGCCGCAATATCGCGGCATCGCCATTTCGCAACAGCAACTCGGCCAGCTCGTCCCCGGCGTGTCGACCCAAGCCGATGCGCAGGCCCTGCTGGGGCCGCCGACCTTCGAGGAACAGTTCGCGCCGAATAACTGGGTGTATGTGAGCCAGATGACGAAAATGCGCATCGGCAGCACGCTGGGCGTGAACAAGCAGCATGTCGTGGTGCTGGCTTTCACCGATCAAGGCGTGCTGAAATCCGTCACCCAGCGCGACCTGAAGAATGGTGTGCATGTCGCCATGGACAGCGCGCAGACGCCGGTGCCTGGTGGCCATGCCGGCTTCGTGCAGCAGCTGATCGGCGGCGTGGGCCACTACAATCCGGGCATCGGCCCCAGCGGGTTCGGCGGCGGCGCCGGCGGGCTGGGCGGCGCGAGCGGCCTGGGCGGCGAAGGCGGCTCGAACAATATTGGCGGTGTCAACAGCGATGGCGGCCTCTAACCTCGCGATAAACCGCCGTGCCCTGCTCGGCGGCTTATCGACCTTGGCGCTCGTCGGCGCGGCGCGGGCGCAATCGGCTGTGGCCATAGATCCTGCGCCCTCCCCGCAGGCGCCGAAACGCGACGACACGGTAGCAGGGAACTTTCAACGCCTCGTCATCGCCCGCTGGGGCGACGGCGTGGTACCAAACGCGCCGCCCTTCGACCCGTATCCGCTCACGGGGCAACAAGCGGGCACGCAGTTTCCCTATGATGCGGCGATCACCGCCTTGATCAGCCCGCCTCCGGCGCAGGATGGCATTCCGCGCCTGGTGATGGTTCTGGCCAATCCCGACGCGCCGGCGCGCATGGTGTTTCCGGGCGGGATTGACCATCCTTCCGTCGCCGGGCGCCTGCAGGGCGCCACGGTGCTGAACCTGCAATATCTGTCCGGCCGCTGGATGATGGTGGATGGCGGTTACCAGAACCGGCGCATCACCGATGGCACGCTGTGCCAGATTTCCGGCCCTGTCGCCGCCGCCATCGGCAGCACGGTGCAAGGCGTGCTCGCACCGCAAGCTGGCTGCGCCACTCCCTGGGGCACCGCTTTGCTGGCCGAAGGCAGGGTCACACCCTGGCTGACAAGGCTGGCGTCAACCGATTACGGCTATGGCGACCCGGCTGACGGCCCGCGCTTCGGCTGGGTGGCGGAATTCGACCCGTTCGATCCCGGCGCGTTCCCGGTCAAACGTACGGGGCTCGGCCGCTTCGCGCGGGCCGGAATCGCCCTGACCACCACACCGGACGGCCGTGCGGTGGTGTTCATGAGCCAGGACGATCCTGCCGGTTTCTTGTTCCGCTTCATCTCCGCTGCGGCCGCGACCGACGGGTCAGCCCTGGATGCCGGCACACTGTCCGTGGCGCAAATCAACGGCAGCGGCATCGAGTGGGTAGATCTCGGCACCGACATTCCCACCCTCGTCGCCACGGTGAGCGCCGCCGCCAACCAAGGCGGCTCACGGTTCGACGGGCCTGGCGGCATCGCCATCGCGCCCGGCAATAGCGGCCTCTATCTCGCCTGCCGCGGCAACCCGGCCCGCGATTCGGCCGATGCGCTAAATCCCCGGACCGGCGATGATAACGGCCATATTCTGTTTTTCACGCCGCCCAATGGGGATGTGACGGCCAAAAGCTTCGCCGGCAGGCTGGCGCTCGTTGCCGGCAACCCGGCGACCGCGCCGCTCACCCAATATGGTGCCGGTTCGACCGCTTGGTTGAAGAACCCGCGCACGCTGAATCTCGATCCTTACGGCCAGCTCTGGATCGGCACCGACCAGAGGGGGCACGTGTCCGACACGGCGGACGGGCTGTTCACTCTGCAGACCACCGGGCCGAACCGGTTCCTGCTCAGCGCGGCCTATCTGGCGCCGATCGGCGCTGCCATCGGCGGCGCGGCGTTCGACTCGAACACCAGAACGATTTTCAGCGTGGCGCGGCATCCCGGCGCCACGCCGCAGGCCAGCTTTGGCGCGCCGGCCACGCGCTGGCCAACCCTGCGGGCAAATATGCCGCCACAGACTACGGTGATTGGGCTGGTGCAGCAGTAAGTAAGGGCTTCTTTTTTGGGGCCTGTTGGGAATCATCGTGAATTGATGATGGCTGCGACGAGATGGATCATGGCGCTAAAGGCCTGATCCGTCTTGTCTGAGCGCATGGCGATGCGTTTGAACTCCTTGAGTTTGCAGAAGAA
>DATJHR010000043.1:0-11138 GCA_035493735.1 Acidocella sp. | reverse complement strand
CGGAACTCGTTCCATTCGGTGATCAGGACCAGGGCGTCCGCGCCTGATACCGCCTCCGGGGCATCCTTGGCGAAGGTCACGCCCGCCGGCAGCATCGGCTTCGCCACGTCCATCGCCGCCGGATCGAAGGTTGTCACCTTGGCGCCGCGCGAAACCAGCCCCTCGATCAGCGGCAAAGAGGGCGCCTCGCGCATGTCGTCGGTCCCGGGCTTGAAGGCGAGGCCGAGCACCGCGATGTTTTTATCACTCACATCGCCGCCACAGGCTTTCACCACGCGCGCCGCCATGCCGCCCTTGCGGTGGTCGTTCACGGCCACGACCGACTGGATCAGCCGGCTTGGCGCCCCGGCCTCCTCGGCGATGCGCATGAGCGCCAGCGTATCCTTGGGGAAGCACGATCCGCCGAAGCCCGGCCCCGGGTGCAGGAATTTGCGGCCGATGCGGCCGTCCAGCCCGATGCCGCGCGCCACGCCATGCACATCGGCGCCGACCTTCTCGCACAGATCCGCCATTTCATTGATGAAGGTGATCTTCATCGCCAGGAAGCCGTTGGCGGCGTATTTGATCAGCTCCGCCGTCTCCAGCCCGGTGAACACGATCGGCGTCTCGATCAGGTAAAGCGGCCGGTACAGCCGGCGCAGCACCTCGCGCGCGCGTTCGCTGTCGGCGCCGACCACCACGCGGTCCGGCCGCATGAAATCGGTGATGGCGCTGCCTTCGCGCAGGAACTCCGGATTGGCGGCGACCTCGATGCTCAGCTCCGGCCGCAGTTCCCGCGCCAGGGCCGCGATTTTCCGGCCGGTGCCGACGGGGACGGTCGATTTCGTCACGATCACCGCGGGATGGTCCAAGTTCTTCACCACCTGCTCGACGGCAGCGAACACATAGGTCAGGTCGGCGTGGCCGTCGCCGCGCCGCGCCGGGGTGCCGACGGCGATGAATACCGCTTCCGCCGCGGCGATGCCCTCTTTCAGCGTGGCGGGAAATGTCAGCCGCCCGGCCGCCATGTTGTCCGCCACCAGCCGGTCGAGGCCGGGCTCATAAATGGGAATCCTGCCTTCCAGCAGCATGCGCCGCTTGCTTTCGTCGGCTTCGACCACCGCGACCGCCACGCCAAATTCGGCGAAGCAGGCGCCCGATACCAGGCCGACATAACCACCGCCGATGATCGCAATCTTCATATGCCATCTCCAAAAGTTGGTTTACCCCGGTTGTCGCGGGGCTGCCGAGGGCAGACAGGTCCTGTTTCTCATGGCACGGGCGATAGGGGAATACGGCCGGGCCATCTTCAAATTCGGTTGCGTTTCGGCCATGGTCCGCCGCACATGAATTCCCTAACCTCCCTCGGCCTGCTGGCTCTGCCGCGTCACCTCGCCCTCATGGCCGGCCTCGCCATTTTTTCCGGCATCATCGTCCGGGTCATGATCACCATCGGCGTCCCGGACCGCCCGGACGCCAGGAAGGCGCATACCCAGACCACGCCAAAATCGGGCGGCGTCGGCATCGTCTGCGCCTTTCTGCTTGGGGTGCTGTTGCTCTACCGCTATGGTCAGGTCTCCCGCCTGGCGGAGGGGTATTTCATCGGCGTGATCGCCGCCGCCGTGTTGATGGCGGCGATTTCGTTCATCGACGACCTGCTGGAAATCTCTTATGTTATCAAACTTTTAACCCAGCTGATTGCCGCCGCCGCCGCGGTTGCGTCAGGGCTCTGGGTGCATCTGCTGGCGCTGCCTTATCTCGGCACCATCGATATCGGCTGGCTCGGGGCGCCGCTGACCATGTTTTTTCTGCTGTTCGTGACCAATGCGATGAATTTCATCGACGGTCTGAACGGGCTTGCCTCCGGCGTCACCGTCATCGCCTGCGTGTTTCTGGCCGGAATCGCCGGCCTTTATGGCGGCTTCTTCGTCTATACGGCGGGGCTGCTGCTCGCCGGCGGGGTGCTGGGTTTCCTGCCGTTCAATTTCCCCCGCGGCAAGATTTTCATGGGCGATGTCGGCAGCCAGTTCTGCGGCTTCATGCTGGCGCTGTTCGGCATCGCCGCGGCGCGCTTCGACGGCGCGCCGCTCTCCTTCCTGCTGGTGCCGCTGCTGCTCTCCGGCGTGCTCTACGACGTCACCTTCACCCTGATCCGCCGGATCCTGGCGCGCGAAAATATTGCGCGCGCGCATAACGGGCACCTGTATCAGGTGGTCCGCCGGGCGGGCATGGACGCGCGCGCGGTGGCGCTCTGGCACTGGGGGTTCGCTTTGCTCGGCGGCGTCGATGCGATCGTCGTCCTGGCCGTCAGGCCCAATGACAGGCTGTTTGTTGTGCTGCTGCCGCTGGCGGTGCAGCTCGGTTGGACGTTTTACGTCGCCCGGCGCGCTGCGGTTGCCGGGCTGGAGCGGTGGTAGGAGGGAAGTAAGCGCTACTTTTTGTGAACAAAAAGTAGCAAAAAAACTTTGTCGCTCAGATGTGGATCCCGCCCGAGACCTCGATCCGTTGGGCGTTGACCCAGCCGAAATCGTTGGAGAGTAGGCCAGCGATAACGGGGCCGATGTCCTCGGGCACACCGACGCGACCAAGCGCGGTGTGGTCGGCGATAGCCTTGTTCACTTCTGGATTGTCGCGCACCATGCCGCCGCTGAAGTCCGTCGCGATCGCACCCGGTGCAACGACATTGACTGCAATCCTGCGTGGCCCCAGCTCAAGCGCCATATAGCGGGTCAGCGCTTCGACGGCCGCCTTCATCGGACCGTAAACGGCGCGTCCGGGATAAGCGAAGCGGGCGAGCCCGGACGAGATGTTCACGATCCTGCCGCCATCGTTCATCAGCGGCAGGAGCTTCTGCGACAGCAGGAACACGCCCTTGAAATGGACGGCAAACTGCGCGTCCAGTTCGGCTTCCGTAGCGTTCGTGAAGCTCGCGGCCGATGAAGTGCCGGCGTTGTTGACGAGATAGTCGAAGCGCGGCGCGCCCATGTCGGCCAGCGCCTCCCTCACGCGCACGATGAAATCGTCGAACGAACCGGGTTTTCCGGTATCGAGTTGGAGGGCGACCGGTGGCGCGCCGGCTTCGGTAGCGAGAGCGACGACCTTGTCGGCCTCCGCATGATTTGCGTTGTAGGTAAAGATCGAACGGACCCCGCGCTTTGCGAGGCGCAGGACCGTGTCGCGCCCAATCCCGCGGCTGCCGCCGGTGATCAGGGCAATTCGGATTCTGGTCGTATCGGACATTGCGTGCCTCCTTATGATGGATGCCGCGAAATTTGGGCTGATCCCCTCCCGGAAACCATGCCCGGACTTGCCTTTTTCTTGCCCGATCTTACTTCCGGGGTCTAAAGCAAGGCGTGGCGGAGGCCGGAGCGGGATATGCCTGATCTCAAGAGACTTAAGGAAAAACTTCGCGATGTGATGTCCCGGCTTCCGGGTGGGAGCCCATACTACACAAAAGCTGATGGCCTGATCCTGCTCGAAGCGCGGACTGAAAGGCATCCCACCTCGCTCGTGCATAATCCAGCGCTCTGCGTCGTTGTGCAGGGCGCGAAATGGACCACTTTTGGAAACCAGCGTCTCGACTACCGCTCAGGCCAAGCCATGGTCGTCGGCATTGAAATGCCGGGCTTCAGCCAGGTCGTCGAGGGCACTGACGGTGCCCCCTATTATTCTGTGATCATCCAACTCGATTTGGCGGTGCTGCGCCAAGTCTATGAGACCATGAGCACACCACCGAACGCCATGGACGCTCCAGGTCAGGGCGCGTTTGTCATGGAACTTGATGAGGCGCTGTTTTCCTGCGTCACCCGCATGATCGAGACGCTGGACGAAGCCGATGCCGTGTCGATCCTTTATCCCGGGCTGATGCGAGAATTGTGCTATTGGCTTCTGCGCGGGCCGCATGCCAGCGCGTTTGCGCGCATGATCTCCGGCACCGGAAAAGCCGGTTCTTTGGTCGCGGTGATCCGTCAGATGCGGGAACACTACGCGTCGCCGCTCCGGCTGGATCATCTGGCGGCCGTGGCGGGCCTGAGCCCCTCGGCGTTTCACCGCAAGTTCAGAGCGATGACGTCAATGACACCGCTGGAATATCAGAAACAGTTGCGCCTGATGGAAGCGCGGCGCCTGATGATCGCGGATCACGTGTCGGCCGAGACCGCTGCCTTCAAGGTCGGCTACGCAAGTCCTTCTCACTTCAGTCGCGACTATACGCGCAGATTTGGAGGACCGCCCCGCCGTGACATTGAAGCGCTCCGGGTCGACGATCCGCGATGAGTTGGGCCATGGGCATTGGCGCCGACAACGGCCATGGCCCAGCGTGGCCAAAAATTTTTGCGCCGCTTTTTTCAAAAAGCGGCCTCTTCCTTAACTTGCCGGCTTGGGCGGGCGGCCGTTCAGCGAAATGTCGTTGGTAACCCGGATCATCTTGCCCACGGTCATTCGCAGCCCGTTCAGCCCCCATTGATAGCGGTTCAGAACGCCTTCGGTATGGATCGCCGTGACCTGGCCGTTGGTGGTGATGTAGCTGACCCGCATGTCGAACGGATGCGTCTGGCCGCGCATCGTCAGCGCGCCCTGCAGCCGGTCCCCCACGCAGGTGCCGCTGTAATGCTGGGTGGGATATTCGGCCGGATCGAGAAAATCCTTCGACATGGTCTGGGAGCGGATCAGCGCGTTGGGCAGTGCCAGGCTTTCCACCACCAGCGTCACATCGATGTGGCAGGTTTTCGCTGTCGGGTCGAAGTCCAGCCGTCCTGAGAGTTTCCGGAACGTTCCGGTCACGCCCATGATCAGCGAGTGGGAATGCGTCTGTGCGAGCATATTGCCGGCGGTCAGTTCCATGGTCATCGGCTGGGCGGCCGCGGCAAATGGCAGCAAGGTGAGGAGTCCGGCCACGGTTGTTGCTTTTTTTGAGTGCATGTTTTTTCCCTCAGCGCGGGCGTGAAAGCCGAGCGCTCAGAGTAGCGGGAAAATGATGCCGGGCAAGCGCGCGCCGGGCTTTTGGCTCTGGCCCGGCGATGCCATTTCAGCCTGTGACAGCCGTCTGGGGGCGCGATGCCAAGCTGGCAATCCTATGTGATCAACCCGCTGCTGCGTCTCACCGTCAAGCGCAGGCTGGCGCGGATCACCACGCCAATCGCGGCGCGCGCGGTTCTGGGCAACACCCCGCCGCCGCCGCCGGCAGGTGCGACTTTTACCCCCGGCGCGCTGGGCGGGGTGGAGGGTGAATGGGTGCAGGCCGAAGACAACAGCGCCGGCCTGCTGCTTTATCTGCATGGCGGGGGTTATTTTTCCTGTTCGCCCGTCACGCACCGCGCGATCACCGCGGCCTTTGCCCTGCGCGGTTTCACGGTTTTCGCACCCCGTTACCGGCTGGCCCCGGAGCATCCGTTTCCCGCGGCGCTGGACGATGCCCTGGCCGCCTATCAGGCGTTGCTGACCCAGGCGCCGGGACGTTTCGTCATCGGTGGCGATTCCGCGGGTGGCGGCCTCGCCCTGGCGCTGCTGCTTGCCATCAAGGCGCGGAACCTGCCGATGCCGGCCTGTGCCACCTTGTTCTGTCCGTGGACCGATCTGGCCGCCACCGGCGGCTCGCTGACGCGCAATGCCGGGCGGGAGAGTTTGCTGTACGGCCCGAAAATAAAAGACGCCGCGGCGCTGTATCTGCAGGGGCAGGACCCGACCAACCCGCTGGCCTCGCCGCTTTATGGCGATTTCACCGGCCTGCCGCCGCTGCTCATCCAGGTCGGCGCCACGGAAATCCTGCTCGACGATTCCACCCGCGTCGCCGCCCGTGCCGAGGCGGCCGGGGTGTCGGTGGAGCTGAGCATCTGGGACAACCTGCCGCATGTCTGGCACGTGGCGCAGTATTTCCTGCCCGAAGCGCGCATTGCACTCGACCAGGCCGCAAGTTTTGCCAAATCCGCCCTTGCATCCGGCACCGCCCGCGCGTAAATCCTGCCCCTGGCTTTGGCTGCCGGTCGGATCGGCGGCCCGTTTTCTTTTGGAGCAGATACGGTGAAACCAGACATCCATCCGGACTATCACGAGATCACGATCATCATGACCGATGGTACGGAGTTCAAGACCCGCTCTTGCATGGGCAAGGAAGGCGAGACCCTGCGTCTGGACATCGATCCGAAATCCCACCCCGCCTGGACCGGCGTGCAGCGCATGGTCGACACCGGCGGCCAGGTGGCCAAGTTCAACAAGAAGTTCGCCTCGATCGGCACCCGCAAGCGCTAAGCGCCGCGAGCCGCCAAGATGGAAAGAGCGCCTCTCGGGGCGCTTTTTTGTTTGGGCCGTGCTGGTTTCACCGCCACCGGCCCAAAGTCAAAAAAGTTTTTGCGCCGCTTTTTTCAAAAAGCGGCCACTTTCTTAGATCTTACTTCCGCGCCGCCAGAACGGCCTGATATTGCTTGATATGCTGCAGCTGTTCCTGAAAATTATCGGCGAACACATGCCCGCCGTCGCCGGTGGCGACGAAAAACAGCGCTTCGCTTTCCGCTGGGCGCAGCACCGCCTTGATCGCCGCGAGTCCGGGCATGCAGATCGGCTCCGGCGGTAGCCCGGCATGCCTATAGGTGTTGTAGGGCGAGGGGTTGGCAAGGTCGGCGCGGGTGATCGTCGCGCCGCCTGAAACCCGTCCGCCGGTGGCGGCAAAAATGACCGTCGGGTCGGCCTGTAGCTTCATCCCCCGGGTCAGTCGGTTCTCATACACGGTGGCGACCTCCGGCAGTTCGGCCGCCAGAGGGGGCTCCTGCTGCACGATCGAAGCCAGAATCAAAGCTTGCTTCGGCGAGGCGAGGGGGATGGACGGATCCCGTGCCGCCCAGGCGGTTTGCAGAGCTTGGCGCATCGCGGTTTCGGCCCGGCGCAGAATCGCCTGGCGGGGCGTTCCCCAGGTAAAATCATAGGTCTGCGGCAACACCGCGCCATTGGGCGGCGGCGCCACATGGCCGCTGGCGTCCGGCGCGGCATTGAGAATTGCGGCGATCTGCGTGCCGGTCAGCCCCTCGGGGAAAGTTACCTGATGTTCCACTGGCGCCGCATGGCGCAGAATGTCGAGGATCGCGCGCAAACTGGCATGGGCGGGGAAGCGAAACTCGCCGGCATGGATCGGTCCGTCTTGCCGGGTGAACCAGGCGGCGGCACGGAAAATCAGGCCATGGCGAATCGCGCCGGCGCGCCGCAGCACCGCTTCGGTCTCGAGGGTCGGGCCTGCGGGAATGACGATATTTTGCCCCCGGGGCAACGGCCCAGGGGCGTTATAGAGTTGGTCGGCTTCCATCCGGCCGAGTCTGGCGACGACAAGCAGCGCCGCCAGCAGCAGAACAAGATAGCCTCGACGCAACCTCGTTAGACAGCCTTCTTGAACAGAATCGAGGCGTTGGTGCCGCCGAAGCCGAAGCTGTTGGACAAGGCCACGTCGATCTTGCGTTCCTGCGCGGTCAGAGCCACGCGGTCGATCACGCTGGGCCGGCTCGGCTCATGCAGGTTCAGGGTCGGCGGCGCGACACCGTCGCGAATCGCCAGGATCGAGAAAATCGTCTCGATCGCCCCGGCCGCGCCGAGCAGATGCCCGGTGGCGGATTTGGTGGAGGACATCGCCAGCCCCTTGGCCGAGTCGCCGAACCAGTTTTCTACGGCTTCGAGTTCCAGATCGTCGCCCATCGGCGTGGATGTGCCGTGCGCGTTGACATATTGCACATCGGCCGGGCTGAGGCCGCTATGCTTGAAGGCCGCTTTCATGGCGCGGAAGGCGCCGTCATGGTGCTCGGCCGGAGCGGTGATGTGGTGCGCATCGCCGGACATGCCGTAGCCGGCGATCTCGGCGTAGATTTTCGCGCCGCGTTTCTTGGCGTGCTCATATTCTTCCAGCACGACAACACCCGCACCTTCGCCCATGACGAACCCGTCGCGGTCCTTGTCCCAAGGGCGGGAGGCTTCGGCCGGGCGGTCATTGAAGGCGGTGGAAAGCGCGCGGGCGGCGCAGAACCCGGCAATGCCGAGCGGATTCACTGCAGCCTCGGCGCCGCCTGCGACCATCACATCGGCATCGCCGAAGGCAATCAGGCGGGCCGCATCACCGATCGCATGCACGCCGGTGGCGCAGGCGGTGACGGCGGAATGGTTGGGGCCTTTCAGCCCGTATTTGATGGAGACCTGGCCGGAGATCAGGTTGATCAGGGCCGAGGGGATGAAGAACGGCGAGAGGCGGCGGGCACGGCCCTCATGCACGGTGATCGAGGCGTCGTAGATGGTCTGCAGACCACCGATGCCCGAGCCGATCATCACGCCGGCCGCATACTTCTCTTCCTCGGTCCGCGGTTCCCAGCCGGAATCCTGCATCGCCTGTGCCGTGGCGACGATGCCGTGATGGATGAAGCGATCCATCTTCTTGAGTTCCTTGACCGGAATCCATTCGGCGAGGTCGAGCCCGCCCTCGGCGGCGGGACCGGCCGGCACCTGGCCGGCAATTTTGGCCGTCAGCTCCGTGGTGTCGAAGGAGCCAATAGCGCTGATCCCGGACTCTCCGTTGATCAGCCTCTTCCAGACATGTTCGACACCAACCCCCAACGGGCTGACGATCCCCATACCTGTTACGACAACACGGCGCATGCGAACTCCTTGGACGGCTTCAGAAAGTCGGAAGATTACTCGGCTTTCTGCTTTTCAATATACTCGATCGCGTCTTTGACGGTGGTGATCTTCTCGGCGGCGTCTTCGGGGATTTCCACACCGAAGGCTTCTTCGAACGCCATCACCAGCTCGACGGTATCGAGGGAGTCGGCACCCAGATCATCGATGAAGGAGGCTTCAGGGGTGACCTTGCCTTCGTCGACGCCGAGATGCTCGACAACAATCTTCTTAACCTTGTCGGCGATTTCGCTCATTTAGTTTCACTTTCATGCATCTGGTGTGGCGAATACCGATGGCGCGCCAGGACGCCATCGGCGAGTGTGGTTAATCTGTAACGAGGCGGCGCTTAGCATGGTTCCTTGCGCCGCGCCAACTCGTTAAATCATGGCCATGCCGCCATTGACATGCAGCGTGGCGCCGGTGACCCAGGCGGCTTCGTCGGCGGCAAGATATACCACCGCGGCGGCGATGTCGGCAGGCGTACCGAGTCGGCCGAGCGGAATTTTTGCGGCCAGGTCGGTCTTGTGCGCGTCGCTCAGCACATCGGTCATGGCTGTGGCAATAAAGCCGGGCGCGACCAGGTTCACGGTGATGCCGCGCGAGGCCACTTCCTGGGCCAGTGCCTTAGTCAGGCCGATCAGCCCGGCTTTCGCCGCGGCATAGTTGGCCTGGCCCGGGTTGCCGGTGCTTCCGACCACGGAACCGATATTGATGATTCGCCCGGCACGGCGGCGCAGCATGAATTTCAGCGCCGCACGGCTGAGGCGGAACGGGGCGGCGAGATCGACGTCGATCACCTTCTCCCAGTCCGCATCGCTCATGCGCAGCGTCAGGCCGTCCTTGGTCAGGCCGGCATTGTTTACGAGGATGCCGACGCTGCCCATCGCCGCTTCAGCGGCGGCGATCAGCTCGGCTGCGGCGTCCGCCTGCGACAGATCGGCGGGGAGCACATGCACGCGCTCGCCTAACTCCGCGGCCAGCGCGTCCAGCGCTTCGCGCCGCGTGCCGGAGAGCGCCACCACGGCGCCCCGGGCGTGGAGGGCGCGGGCGATTTCCGCCCCGATGCCGCCCGAGGCGCCGGTGACCAGCGCCGTCTTGCCTGTCAGATCAAACATCACAGAACCTTCAATAAAGCTTCGATATCTGCCGGCGAACCGACGGAATGGGTGGTCGCGTCCGGGGCGATGCGCCGCACCAGCCCGGCCAGCACCTTGCCGGTGCCAAGTTCGATGAAGCTGTTGATGCCCATCGCCACCATCGCCTGCACGCTTTCGCGCCAGCGCACCGTCGCGGTGACCTGCTGCACCAGCAGGTTGCGAATCTCGTTCGGGTCGGTTGCCTTGGCGGCGCTCACATTGGCCACCAGCGGCACAATCGGCATGCGCGGCGGGGTGTTGGCAAAGGCTTCCGCCATCGCATCCGCGGCCGGTGCCATCAGCGCGCAGTGGAAGGGGGCGGAGACCGGCAGCAGCAGCGCGCGCTTCACCCCCTGGGCCTTGGCGATCTCGATGGCCCGCTCGATCGCCCCCTTATGGCCGGAAATCACCACCTGGCCGCCGCCATTGTCGTTGGCGCAGCCGATGATCTCACGGCCCTCCGGGCCGGTTTCCGCGGCGGTGCAGATTTCCTGCGCCTGCTCCATTTCCACACCGATCAAGGCCGCCATGGCGCCCTGACCGGGCGGCACGGCGCGTTGCATGGCCTGGCCGCGCAGGCGCAGCAAAAGTGCGGTCTCTGCCACGGAGAAGGCATTCGCCGCCGCCAACGCGCTGTATTCGCCGAGTGAATGCCCGGCCACCGCCGCCGCCTTGTCCTTGAGCGTGATGCCGCCTTCGGCCTGCAGCACTCGCAGCACCGCCAGCGAGGTCGCCATCAGCGCCGGCTGCGCATTTTCCGTCAGGGTCAGCTCCTCGAGCGGCCCCTCAAACATGACCTTGGAAAGCTTTTGTTTCAGAACCTCGTCGACTTCCTCGAACACTTCGCGCGCCGCGCCGAAGGCCGCGGCCAGATCCCGGCCCATGCCCACGGCCTGGCTGCCTTGTCCCGGAAAAATAAAGGCGTGAACCGCCATGCATCGTCTCCTAAAGATCCGCCGGCGCCGAATCCGGCGCCGCGCCTGATCGCTTATCCAAGTCCGGGGGCGCACCTAGCATGAGCCCGGCGTGAGTCAAAGTTAGTGGCTAAATTAAGGCGAGAGCGGCCAGTGCCCGGCGCATTTCCTCGGGTATGTCCGCGCCGCCTGTGCCGCTGTCAGCGGCGAGATCTGCCGGCGCGTCAGCCGGTTCGAGATAGCGCCAGCCCTGGAAGGCCTTCACGGCGCGTGCCTGCACGCGGACCAAAGCCGGATCTAACACCAGCCCGGCGCAGCGTGTGCCGTCATCCCAATGGTCTTCGATGATGTCCAGAAGTCTCTGGCGGACGAGGATCACGCCGCCGATCACCCAGTAGATCGATCCCCCCGCACATAGCTCTTCCGCCCGTTTCGGACTGTTGCGGGTTCGGTGGCGCAACGGTGG
>DATJHR010000042.1:0-29918 GCA_035493735.1 Acidocella sp. | reverse complement strand
GCGAGATAACAGAACATACGCCGATCGCAACGGTTTGGATCGATCATCGTCGTTTCTGATTGCATCGAGTTTCATCGGAGCGTAGGATGATCTGGGAGGATTCAACAATGCGCCAGCTGGGTCCATTTGCCTTTCTTCTGTCACTCCCTTTTGCCACTTTGGTGCCGGCGCACGGCATGGCCGCGGTGTCGAGTGACGATTTTCTGGCCCGTACCACGGGCCAACTCGTGGCTCTGTGCTCCGCTCCACCAACCGATCCGCTCGCGACGTCGGCCGTGAACTTCTGCCATGGCTTTGCCGTGGCTGTGGCGCGCGTGCTGGAGGAGGAGGACGCGGCCAATCCTGGCACCAGGCCAATGTTCTGTCTTCCCGCAAACGGCGTCTCGAGGAACCAGGCCGTCTCCCAATTTGTCCAGTGGGCGTCGGCCGATCCCTCACGGATGTCGATGCCGGCGACCGATGGTGTCGCCGGGTTTCTTGCTGCGAATTACCCATGCAGCCGTCAATGATTTCATAGGGAGGTGGTTGCGATGAAGGCGGTGCTCGCTCTTTCGGTCTGCATTTTTACGCTGGCTGGCTGCGAGAATCTCACGCCGACGCAGAACAGGCTCCTGGGCGGCACCGCGGCTGGTGCAACCGGTGGTGCGGTGCTGGGGGCCGTGGCCGGAAATGCCGGGCTTGGAACCCTTATCGGCGCAGGTGTCGGGCTCGCGGGCGGCGCGATTTACAATCACGTCAAGAACAGTGAGCAGCAGTCGTACCAGGAGGGTTACGCGGCTGGGCATGCGGGGACTCCCCCTTCGCAGTAAAGGCCGAAATCCAGGTCGATCACAACCGGGGGCCGGGAGTCGCCAGATAAATCGGCTGCAATCTGGTGCGCCGAGGCCGGCTTTTTACGGGAGACGCGTCGGCAGCCCCCGAAACTCGGCCTGCAATCCACTCCGAGCCGTTTCAGCTTCTGATTCGTAATCTTCAACTTATGGATGAAGAAGCGTATACAGCGTCTCCGGCTGGAGATTTGCGAAGGCACGACATGGCCCACCATTCATCACGTGGCCCAATAGCTACCAACCCCACGATCTGTAACAATCTGTATAGCCTGTTGCCAGTCTGCTGGCGCGTCTCTTATCGCCTTCCTGGAGCCGCGAAGCGCCGGTCCTGGGGCGTGGAGAAGACATGTCGGGCGCGGGCGAACCACGAACCGTGCGCCGCACCATGCCGTGCCGGCTTTCTTGTCCCTGACGGCACTATCCGCAAGCCATCCAAGGGATTAATCGAGCACGGGGAGAAGAAAATGGCGGAACGTTCCACCTTCCTAAGCCAGCACCTTTTTATCATCCTGGCCACCTTGGCTTTAGCCTCATGCGGGCCCAGCCCCGCCGCCGTCGCTCAGCAAAAATTCATCGCACTGGCGGCCAACTGTGCCGGAAAATACCCGGCTCAACCTCCCACGATGGGGGCTTATGAAAGATGCCGCAATCACGCCGAAGACGAGACGGTGAAGCCCTACTTCCCTTACTTAGATGTTTATGAGCATGTTCACGCGAAGCGCCAAGACATTGCGAATCAAGCTGATGCCGGCAAGATCACCCTGGAGCAAGCCAATTTTGAACTCGCCCAGGCAAATGAAGCAGCGGCGAAGGTCGTACAAAGAAGGAATAATCAAAAAGCCTTAATGATGATCCCAAACCTTACGATCCTCCAGGTACCATCACGACCTGAAATGGGGATGGGTATGAAATAAACCGCATCGCCCAGGGCTGTGCGGAACGCAGGGCCCGCCGCTATTCGACCCAGGCGTTCATCACCTCGCCCTGCCCACATCGTTTCATTGCGGCTTGGTTCTCTTGATCGGTGGGCGCCGTCGCATACATGATCCATCGCTTCAATATCGCTGGCAGTCCGATGGAGAGAAACATGGTCCAGCAATCCAAGCCGCAGAAGGAAACGGTCAAGCGCGTGATGCACGAATACAAGCACGGCGAACTGAAGAGCCGAGGCAACGGCCCGAAGGTGAAGAACCCGAAGCAGGCGATCGCCATCGCACTGCATGAAGCGGGAGCGACAAACCGAGAAAGCCCGAAGAAGAACAGGCGCAATTTCCAAAGAACCAAAGCCAAGGAAGCAAGAGGACAAACGGCGCAGGCCGAGACCGAAGGCAAAAAGGCGCAAGAGCGGACATTGAAGAGTGCGACCGGCAGGGGAAGAACGGGCGCGGCAAAAGGCCAGACGAAGAAGGCGCTCTATGCCACGGCACAGAAACAACATATTGCCGGCCGTTCGAAAATGTCGAAAGCAGAGCTAGAGCAGGCCCTCCGGCGATAGCCGGCCCAGTTCGTCCAGGTATCCCGTACGCCGTCCGCCCGCGATGATGAGAGGAAGCTTGCCCCGTCAAGTTCGCCTCGTCGCCTGAGTGGCTGTGCTTATCGTGATCACCTTCAGCTTCGTCCTGCCAAGTCGAAAACCTGTACTTTTTATAACCGAAACGTCATCAGTGATACGAAACCCGCGTGACCAGCAGAGTTCGTGAAAGTGCGACTTAACCAACTCCTCATATCAAAAGCATAGATAGCTCCACACCCAGGCATTATGATGACCGTACGACATGACAAGGGGAACCCACCAATGACATCGCCGAACCAAATCCATAACCTGGAAGAGCTTTTCCTTCATACTCTGGAGGACATTTATTTCGCCGAAAACGCGATCGTCAAAGCGTTACCCACAATGGCGCAAAAAGCAACGAATGGAGAGCTAAAGCACGGATTCGAAACTCATCTGAAGGAAACAAAGGATCACGTTTCACGACTTGACCGCATTTTCAAATCGCTCGGCAAGCCGGCGAAGGGAACAACTTGTCCCGCTATCGAAGGCATTATCGAGGAGGCCGATGAACTGGCTGATATTCGTGACGGCCAAGTGAAGGACGCTGCCTTAGCCTCGATCGCCCAGGCGGTTGAGCATTACGAGATCAGCCGCTATGGCACGCTGATCGCGTTTGCGCGGCGACTGGGCCATGATGACCTTGTCCAACCGCTGGAGGAGACGCTCTCCGAGGAAAAAGCGACGGACGCCAAATTGACGAAACTTTCCGAGTCGTCGATTCTGAAAAAATCCGCCTGAACTTTTCTAAGAAATAGCCTTTATCGCAGCCAGGGGCCATTACTGCCGGAGTGCAAAAGACCTCCGCTCCGGCTATCCCGGATGTCTCGGGGCGCCGTTAGGTCAAATCGGCCAAGACAAGGGGAAGGCTTCTTTTTGTGAACAAAAAGAAGCAAAAAAACTTTATTGACTCTGGGCCGTGGGCGTTGTCGGCGACACAGACTCAGGCCCAGAATCGCAAGAAGTTTTTGCGCCGCTTTTTTCAAAAAGCAGCCACTTTCTTTTGTCTAAAAGACGGCAGAATTTTTCGGAGGGGGACTGCCGGTTTATGCCGCCTTGGGCTTGAGTTCGACCTTGATCCAGCCCGGCTCCCGCGTGTCAAAGGCCTCATAAGCCTCGATTGCGCTTTGGAGCGGCTCTACCTTTGTGAGAATGCCAACCGGATCGATGGTGCCGGAGCGTACCAGATCAATCAGTGTGGCGTAATAGCGGCGATGGTTGCAATTGCCCATTTTCACCGTGAGATTTTTGTTCATCGCCTTGCCGATGGGAAAAACCCGGTCGGTGGGCGGATACACGCCGATGATGGACAACTGACCGGCCTTGCACAGCGCCTCCACCGCCCAGTCCAGCGCCTGTGCCGGCGCATCGCCAGCCACCCATTTGTCGCCGCTTGTCTTGGCCTCCGGCACGATCTTCTTCTGCTCGGCCTCGTGCTCATGGAACCCGGCCGCAGCCGGACCATGATGCGCGTGCTGCGCATCCACGCCTACCGCGTCGATGGCACGATCCACGCCGATACCGCCCGTGAGTTCAAGGATGGTCTGCACCGGATCTTCTTCCTCGAAGTTCACGGTTTCCGCGCCCTGCCGCCGCGCCATGTCAAGCCGGTCCTCCAGC
This sequence comes from Acidocella sp., assembly GCA_035493735.1. GTDB lineage: Bacteria > Pseudomonadota > Alphaproteobacteria > Acetobacterales > Acetobacteraceae > Acidocella. The sequence continues at coordinate 25,916 of DATJHR010000042.1, read as the reverse complement.
CGGTCTACCGCGATAACCCTGCCCCCCATGATCAAGGCCGCGGCGATCGCGAATTGTCCAACCGGCCCAGCGCCGAACACAGCGACCGTGTGCCCCTGTTCAATATCCGCGAGATCCGCGCCAAACCAGCCGGTAGGGAAGATGTCGCTCATCAGGATCGCCTGATCGTCCGTGATCTCGTCTGGTAATTTCACGAGGTTGACATTTGCCCAGGGCACACGCGCCTTTTCCGCCTGTAGCCCCGGGAAACCGCCCGCAGCTTCAGGGCCACCGAAAAACGCCGTGCCGGCGCGCTTGCCGCCAGAGTTGGCGTTGTCGCATTGGGCATAATAGCCCTCACGGCAATAGCTGCATGTTCCGCATCCAATGGTAGAGGGAATAACCACCCGATCTCCGATCGAAAAATTCCGGACCAACGGCCCCAGTTTTTCGACCACGCCCACCCCCTCGTGACCCAGTATTTGCCCGGGCTTCATGCCAGGGAACGTGCCTCGGACAAAATGAAGGTCAGTGCCACATATCGCCGATGAGGTCAGCCTGACGATCGCGTCGGTTGGGCATTGGATGACCGGGTCCGCCACATCTTCAAGACGAATGTCTCCGATCGCATGAAATACGACAGCTTTCATGGGTAAGTTCCGGATTTGTGGGATCGCGTTCAGAAGCTGCAGTTCAATAGCACAACCAGGAGCCCGCAACATTAACGATAAACGACAACACGGAAAAACGCGACGCGTACCGCGCTCTTCATCTGATACAGCAGACGCTTTTGAAAAAAACGCGATGAGATAAATGTTACCGAATGCCATTCATTCTTTAATAAAATTCTGTGCCGCACCGCTTGGAACCCGCCCCTGGCGTCACGAATTTGTAAGCAGTGTTATCCCAATGGCGAGGGCCGCCGCCCCCAAACAAAGACCATCTCGAAACAACAAGAAGAAAACAAAAGGAGTTGCAAACCGGTGAACATCATGAATGGCTTTCGAAACCGGAAGGACTCCCGGCCCAGCCACACAGATCGCCGGCAAGACGAGGCGGCGCGCGAACTTAGCGCCGCACTCAAAGGCCGGATCACAGGCGAAGTGCGGTTCGATGGTGGCTCACGCGCGCTCTATGCGACGGACCATTCCATATACCGCCAGGTGCCGATCGGTGTCGTGATTCCGCGTTCCGAAGAGGACGTGATTGCCACGGTCGAAGCCTGCCGACAGCGCGATGCGCCGCGCGGCTGCGGCACCAGCCTTTCTGGGCAGGCCTGCAATGTCGCGGTCGTGCTGGATTTCTCGAAATACATGAACCGGCTGCTGGCACTGGACCCGGATGGCAAACGCGCCAAGGTGCAACCCGGACTCATCAACGACCAGCTGCGCGAAGCGGCGCAGCGCCATGGGCTCACGTTCGCACCTGACCCCGCGACGCATCGCTACTGCACGCTGGGCGGCAATATCGGCAACAATTCCTGTGGCGCCCATACGGTCATGGGCGGCAAGACGGTCGATAACGTCGAGGAGATGGACATCCTCACCTATGACGGGCTTCGCCTGCATGTCGGCGCGACCAACGATCACGAATTGGAGTTTATCCAGCGTGGCGGCGGCCGCCGGGCGCAAATCTACCGCGATCTGAAGCACCTCGCCGAACGTTATGCGGCGGAGATCAGGAGCCGATATCCCGACATCCCGCGGCGCGTCTCCGGCTATAATCTCGATGACCTCCTCCCGGAAAAAGGATTTCATGTCGCCCGCGCCCTTGTGGGTTCCGAGAGCACCTGTGCGCTGACGCTGAACGCCACGGTGCGGCTCATCGATTATCCGGCATTTCGCGCGCTGATGGTGCTGAGCTATCCCGACCCGGCGACCGCGGCCGATGAGGTCACGCATATCCGCGAATTTCGGCCGAGCGCGATCGAAGGCTTTCACCATCACCTCATCGACAACATGCTGCGCAAGGGCAAACATTTGCCCGGTATGGACCTGTTGGAGCGGGATGGCGCCTATCTGCTGGTGGAATTCGGCGGCGACACTCAGAAGGAAGCCAATGGCAAGGTCGAAAACGCCTTCGCCAAGCTGCGTCGCATGAAATCCGCGGCGTCCGCCATGAGGCTTTATGAAAAACCGGAGGAGCAATCCGCGATCTGGGATGTGCGGGAATCCGGCGTTGGCGCCAGCCGCGTGCCGGAGGTGGAGGAATCCTGGCCGAGTTGGGAAGATGCCGCGCTACCGCCCCAGCGGCTCGGCGAGTATCTGCGCGGGCTCGATGCGCTGAATGAACGTTATGGCTATGCCTATACGCTCTACGGCCATTTTGGCGATGGCTGCGTGCATACACGCATGAGTTTCGGCCTTCGCACGGCCGATGGCATCAAGAAATTCCGGGACTACATGGAGGAGGCTTCCGATCTCTGCCTCTCCTTCGGCGGCTCGCTCTCCGGCGAGCATGGCGATGGTCAGGCAAAGGCTGAGTTGTTGCCGAAGATGTTTGGGCCGGAGCTGATCCAGGCGTTTCGCGAGTTCAAGACGATCTGGGACCCGGAATGGCGGATGAATCCCGGCAAGGTGATCGATGCCTACGCGCTGGATACGAATCTCCGCCTGGGCACGGATTATCATCCGATCCCGGTCACCACCTATTTTCATTTTCCAGAGGACGCCAATTCCTTCGCCCATGCCACGGTTCGCTGCTTCGGTGTGGGTAAATGCCGGGAACTCGGCGGGCAGGTGATGTGCCCGAGTTTCCAGGCCACACGTGAAGAAAAATATTCCACCCGCGGTCGTGCGCATCTGCTGTTCGAGATGATGCGCGGTGAGGCGATCAAGGATGGTTGGCGCAGCGAAGCCGTGCGGGACGCGCTCGATCTCTGCCTGCAATGCAAGGGCTGCAAAAGCGATTGTCCGGTCTCCGTCGATATGGCCACCTACAAGGCGGAGTTTCTCGCCCATCACTACAAGGGCCGCTTACGCCCGCGCGCCGCCTACAGCATGGGGCTGATTTTCCTATGGGCACGCCTGGCCATGCGGGCACCCGGACTGGTGAACAGCGCGCTGCGCGCCCCCGGTCTGGGAGGGCTTCTGAAATATGCCGCCGGCTTCACCCGTGAGCGGGAAGCACCGGCTTTCGCGCCAACAAGTTTTCAGGAATGGTGGCGCCGCCGGCCGGTCGAAACCGATCTGGCGCGCAAGGAAGTCCTGCTTTGGCCGGACACGTTCAATAATTATTTTTTGCCGGGCACGGCGAAGGCGGCCGTCAAGGTCTTGGAAGGGGCGGGCTACCGCGTCACCGTGCCGCAGGTTGCTTTGTGCTGCGGTCGCCCCCTCTATGATTACGGTTTTCTCGACCTCGCGCGCGAAAAGCTCGAACAGATCCTCGATATTCTGAAGCCCGCGCTGCATGCCGGCACGCCAATCGTCGGCCTCGAGCCAAGCTGCGTCTCAGTGTTTCGGGACGAGCTGCCAAATCTTCTGGCCAATAACGAAGATGCCGCCCGCCTGGTCAAGACCCTGCCGGAGCTTTTGTTGGAAACACCGGGGTGGACGCCGCCGCGCCTTAACCATAAGGCGCTGCTGCAAAGCCATTGCCACCATAAGTCCGTGCTGAACGAGGCGCGCCAGCGTGAGTTGTTGACCCGCATGGGGTTGGATCTGGAGATTCCAAAGTCCGGCTGCTGCGGCCATGCCGGCGCCTTCGGCTATGAGGCGGAACATTATGCCATCTCACAAATCATTGGCGAGCAGGTGCTGCTGCCGGCGGTGCGCAAGGCGGATAAAGACACGCTGATCATCGCCGACGGTTTCAGTTGCCGCCAACAGATCAGAGACGCTACCGGCCGCTGGGCCATACACCCGGCCGAGCTTCTGGCCTGGGCGCTGGAAACCAAACCGCCGCCGGAACCGGTGCCGGAGACACACTATCTGGAGCCCGCGGCGGCACTGGCACCCGGTAAGGCTGCGGCGGGCATGGCCTTAACCTTGGCCGTTCTGGGGGGCGTGGCCCTGCTCGCGCGGTACGGGTCAGCGAAATCATGAAACGTGGGGGGATGGACATGAAGCTCGGCATTATCGGCGCCGGAGCGGTTGGCGCCGCGACCGCGATGGCCGTGGTGAACGGCGGCAAGGCCAGGCATATGGTGATTGTGAATCGCCACCGCGAACGCGCCAAGGCGATGGCGGCGGATATGAGTTACGGGGCACCGCTCTGCCCAGCCATCGAGATCATGGAAGGCGACTACGACGCCCTTGCCGACGCTGCGCTGTTGATTCTAACCGCTGGCATCAATGAACAGGCCGGCGGCGCCACAGACCGGAGCGACCCGGCGGGACGACTCCGCCTGCTGAAACAGAACGTCAAAGTGTTTGCCGAGATCGTTCCGGAGATGGTGAAGGCGGCGCCGGCCACACCAATTCTCGTGTTGACCGACCCGCCGGACCCCCTCGTCGATGTCGCCCGGCATTATGCGGGGCACGATCATGTTTTCGCCACCAGCACGGCCCTCGACAGTCTGCGCTTCAAGACCCATCTTGGCCGCCATCTCTCGGTGAACCCTGCGAGCATCCATGCCGACGTGGTCGGCGAGCACGGCACCTCCAGCGTTTTTCTATGGTCTTCCGCGCGCATCGGCGGCGAGCCGGTCAAGGAGCTGCTGGCCCGGCGAAAGATCGCGTTCGATGAGTTTCGCACGCGGCTGGAAACCGAAGTGCGGCAGGCCAACATCGCCATCATCGAAGGCCTCGGCGCCAGCCAATACGGCGTCGGCATCGTCGCCGCACGCATGGCCGAGGCGGTGCTGAAGGATGAAAAAGTCGTATGGCCCGCCAGCGCCTATAACGCGCACTATGGTACGGCCATTTCTCTGCCGAGTGTGATCGGGCGCGAAGGCGTGAGCGATGTGCTGATGCCCGACATGACCGCGGAGGAATCCGCCGCCCTGGAACGAAGCGCAGAGACCATTCGCCGCGCTTTCGAGACATGCACGAGGTAACCCCCCCCCTTTCGCGTCATAAGTCGTACAATCAGAGGTGTGTTACAGCCCATCGCCAAAAAAACAAAAAGGCCCACGAAGCATTTTCGTAAAATCCGTGCAATGTTTGAAATTCTTCTTGAGCGTCCGTTTGGTCGCGGCCTATTCGACAGGAAGACAGAACGAACAAGGATCACGCGGATGCAAGAGATGATCCCGATGAAAAGAACGACGAAAAGAAAAAGGGGCCAACCCCTGACCGCCATGACGTGGCTCGTTCTGCTGCTGACCGGGTTTTATTTTTTCCTCGCGGGCCAAGTGTCACCGGCCGAATCCGTGGCCTGCCTGCCCGCGATTTTCACGGCGACATGGCTGGCCACCCGATGGTATGGTGTCACGCGTCAGCCGTTCAATCTGCACGTGCCGTGGCCAAGCATTCTTCTTCGCCTCTCGCGCGCCTTGGCGATCGACTCATTCAGGGTCATGTGCGCCCTGCTGGCCGCCATAGGGCGCACACCCGTGCGGGAGATCGGGCATTTCGAGACGCAACCGTTCGCGCCTGGCGGGAGCAGCCGGGCAGATGCGACACGGCGCGCTTTGGTCACGCTGGGTGCGTCGCTGGCGCCGAACGGGGTGGTGCTCGACATGCTTCCCGAGAAGGAAAGTCTGGTCTTGCACCGTCTGGTTCCCGCGCCGCCGGTTCCGGACATTGTTTGGCCCTTATGAACGCGTGGGGGGTTGCAGCCATGGGCTTCACGGCCGCGCTGGCACTGCCTGTATCATTTGCGGCATTTCGTGGAACGCTGGAACGCTTCCTGGCCCTGCAGCTGGCGGCCAGTCTCGCCACGCTTGTCCTGGTGCTGCTCAGCTTCGCCTTTGACCAGCCGTCCTTCATCGATCTCCCGCTCTGCGCGGCGTTGCTCAACCTGCCGGCGGGGTTACTGATCGCGCTGGTTCTGGAGCGCTGGCTGTGAAGCACATCTTCATCCTGCTGCTGCTCGCTGTGGCGATGCTGGCGGCCTGGTTGGGCAGCGTTGGGTTTGTGCGTCTGCGCGCCCCGGCAGACCGCCTTCATTGCGTCACCTTCGTCAATGCGGTTTGCGGCGCCGTCATTCTGCTGGCCACCCTGTTGCAGGATGGCGCCACGGATCGCGTGGGCAAAATCCTGTTGATCTGGCTGCTGATGCTGATCAGCGGCGCGCTGGTGTCTCACGCGACCCTGCGGGCCATGAAATGGCGGGCACAGGCGCGATGACGCCGCTCATTGGCCTGTTATTGCTGCTGGAGGCCGTTGCCGGTACGGCGGTCGCGCTCTCGCGCAAGCCGCGCCGGCAGGTATTGGCCATGTCGGTGAACGGTCAGGTTCTGGCATTGCTGTTCATGGCCCTGCAAGCGCCGGATGTGGCGTTTTCTGAAATCGTCGTCGGCGCGGCGGTATTGCCGCTGATGTTCCTCGTCATGCTCGCAAGCTGCAGGATGGACCGCGCCAGCTCCGGCCAGGACGAGACATGAGCGCGACGGGAAGGCTCGGCCTGTTCGCTTTCGCGTGCCTGCTGCTGATCCCGATTGTCTGGCAGCTCGTTCTTGCCATGCCCCCCTTCGGCGCTCATCCGCTTCCCTATGCCGATCTGATCAATGCGGCCGCGCCGGCGGAGCGGCACGTCACCAACATGGTCAGCGCGGTGAATTTCGATTATCGCGGCATTGATACACTCGGCGAGGAGACCATGCTGGTCTGTGCCGTCACCGGCGCGACGGTCCTGCTGCGTGGCCAACGCGGGGAGCAGCTTGAGGCCCACCCGGGACAGGTTGAGAACCGGCCGATCCCGCACCGCAGCGAAGCCATGCTGTTGGTGGGGCGCCTGGCCGCCCCGCTCACGGTCCTGTTCGGCGCCTATGTCGCGCTGCATGGCATGACCACGCCAGGCGGTGGGTTTCAAGGCGGCGTCATCATCGCCTCTGGCCTGTTGCTGCTGTTCCTCGCCGAGGATTATCGCGGCTGGCGGCGGCTCATGCGGTCCTGGCTGTTCGATGGTCTGGAAGGGCTGGGCGTGGCGCTGTACGCGCTGGGCGGCCTCGCGGCGCTGCCGCTCGGTCTGCCCTTTCTCACCAATATCCTTCCCTACGGCCAGCCGCGGAACGTATTTTCTGGCGGTCTCATGATCATCGAGAATCTCGCCGTGGCGCTCGCGGTGTGCGGCGGATTCGTCGTGCTGCTGATCGAGTTTCTTGAGGAAACGCGGGTCATGTCCGACGGAGAGCAGGAATGAACCTGCTGCCCTGGATTGTCGTCGCCTGGCTGATGCTCGCGGGCCTGTACGGCATGATCACCAGCGGCAACATCGTGCATCTCATTGGTTGCCTCTCCACGGTGCAATCCGCCACCTACGTGCTGCTCTTGGCCGCAGGATACCGGCATGGCGCGGGGGCGCCGATCTTCTACACCCACCCGCCGGGAACTCCGGCCGTTGATCCGGTCGTTCAGGCGCTGGTGCTTACGGACATCGTCATCGGCGGGGCGGTAACCGCCTTGCTGCTGGCGCTCGCTCTGCAATTGCATAAGCGCCGCGGGTCCTTGAAGCCTGACGAACTGCGCGCGCTGCATCGATGATGTTGCCCCTGCTGCCGCCTTTGCCGGTCGTGATGCCGCTGACGATCGCCGCCTTGTTGTTAGCCTTCAGCCACGTTCTGCCGCGGCCGGTTCCTGATGCCGTGGCGCTCTTCGCTACAGTGATGGCGGGTGGCGTTTGCCTGGCGATGCTCGGGCCGGCCCTGCACGCGCCCTTGGTCTATTGGTTTGGTGGCTGGGTGCCACGCCATGGCTTCCCGATCGGCATCGGCTTCTATGTCGACCCGCCAAGTGCGGCGATGGGCGTCTTCATCGCCGTGCTGTTTACTGCGGCTCTGGTGTTTTCCTGGGGTTATTACGATGAGGTACATGCGCATTTCCATGTGCTGATGCTGCTGTTTCTGGCGGGCATGATCGGCTTCTGCCTGACCCATGATCTGTTCGACATGTTTGTCTGGTTCGAAGTGATCAGCGTCGCCGCCTACGCGCTCACCGGTTACCAGCTTCGCGTCTCAGCACTCGAAGGCGCGATCAATTTCACCATCGTCAACAGCATCGGCAGCTATCTTTTCCTCGCGGGGATCGGGCTGGTTTATATCCGCATCGGCGCGCTGGATTTCTCCGCCCTGGAGCAGGGCATGAGGCAAGCGACGCCGGACATGGTGGCACGTGGCGGATTCGTGCTGGTCGCGACGGGTTTGCTGATCAAGGCGGCGCAGGTCCCGTTTCATTTCTGGCTATCAGATGCGCATGCGGTGGCGCCGAGTCCGGTCTCGGTGATTTTCTCCGGTGTCATGGTGGCGCTTGGCATGTTTGGCCTCGCCAAATTGTGCTGGACCGTCTTCCTGCCGGCGGGGGAGTTGACCCAAGGCGTGCGGCATTTTCTGCTGGGTATGGGAATTGTGACGGTGCTGCTGGGCGGCCTCATGGCCCTGAGCCAGCGTCATTTGAAACGGCTTCTGGCCTTTTCAACAATCTCGCATACCGGCATGCTGCTGATCGGGCTGGCTTCATTCCGCCCGCAGGGGTTGGCGGGGCTGTTCGTTTATCTGGTTGGCCATGGGCTGGTGAAGGGCGCCCTGTTCATGATCAGCGGCATTCTGCTCGCGACCCGTGGCGGCATTGACGAATTGGGCCTGCGTGGCGCGGGCCGGCCGATATGGCCGGCTGGCCTCGCCATGGCGGCGGGCGGCGTGCTGCTGGCCGGCTTGCCTTTCGGCCTCATGGGGCAAGGGGATGACTATATCAGCGCGCCCCTCCGACATTCCCTCGGCGGCATCGTGCCGTTCGCCATCGTGTTCGGCGCCGCGTGTACAGCCGGTGCCGTGTTGCGCGCGGCGGGGCGGATTTTTCTCGGGCTGGGACCAGTGGCCGGCGAGGAAGAACGTGGGCCCACCGACGAGGAGGCAGAAAAAGCCGACCGGCCGCTTTGGCTCATGCTGTGGCCTGCGGTGATCTTGCTTCTGCTGTCACTGATCGTTCCGAACGGCGCCAACGCATTTCTGACGGGGCTTGTCCGGGATTGGCTGCCTCCAGAATCGGCAAATCTGACCACGGGCGCTCCAATGCTTCAGAAGCCCCCGCACGATCCGGCGGCCTGGTTTGGCTTACCCGCCGCGCTGGCTTTGGCGGCGTTCGATTTGATGCGGCACCGGCTGCCAGCCTGGTTCGTCGGCATGGTCGATAAAATGAAAAATCCGCTGCTCCGTTACCTGCAAGCGGCGCACAGCGGCGACGTGCGGGATTATGTCGCCTGGGCGGCTTTTGGTCTCGCGACCTTCGCGGTGGTTTGGAATATTTGAGCGGCAGGTGAAGAAAGAGCTCAATATTTAAATAAAGGGAAGCGGCCGCTTTTTAAAAAAAGCGGCGCAAAAACTTTTGCTCCCATGAAGCCTGTGGCGCAGAAACCAGCACGGCCCAAAACTATAAAAGTTTTTTGCTTCTTTTTGTTCACAAAAAGAAGCCTTTGCTTACCTAATCATCCTATTGGACCGCACACTGCCCTGTTGGCGTGGCGCGTTCGTTGAACCAGGCGATGGTGTGCAGCAAGCCCTCGCGCAGACCGACCCCCGGCCGCCATCCCAGATGCGTCAGGGCGAAGCTGATATCGGGGCGGCGGCGGCAGGGGTCATCCATCGGCAGCGGCCGGAACACCACAGGCGAGGCCGAACCGGTGAGGCGCCGGACCATGGCGGCAAGCTCGCTAATCGCATGTTCCTCGGGATTCCCCAGATTCACAGGCCGAGGCGGTGGCATTTCGCAAAACACCAGGCGCAAAACGCCCTGGACCAGGTCGTCGACATAGCAAAATGAGCGGGTCTGGGTGCCGTCTCCATAGATCGTGATCGGGCGCCCGGAGAGCGCCTGCGCGATCATGTTGGAAATGACCCGCCCATCGCTCGCCCGCAGCCGCGGGCCATAGGTGTTGAAGATGCGGGCGACACGCACATCCGTCCGATGCTGACGCTGGTAATCGAAGCACAATGTTTCGGCGGCACGTTTGCCCTCGTCGTAACAGGCACGCGGGCCAATCGGATTCACATTGCCAAGATAGCTCTCCGGTTGCGGATGCACGGCCGGGTCGCCGTAAACCTCGCTGGTTGAAGCTTGCAGCAGGCGCGCGCCCTGCGCGGACGCGAAAGCGAGCAGATGGTTGGTGCCGACGACGCTGGTCATCAGCGTATGCACAGGGTCGCGCTGATAGAGCGGCGGCGAAGCGGCGCAGGCCAGATTGCAAACGAGGCCCGCCGCCAGCCCGCGCGGCAGCGGCGCGGTAATGTCATGCGTGACGAAATCGAAACGCGCCTCGCGCATCAGCGCATGCAGGTTGTCGAGACTGCCGGTCTGCAGATTGTCGAGGCAGATCACCTTGAAGCCGCGCAGGATCAACGCCTCGCAAAGATGTGAGCCGATGAAGCCGGCGCCGCCTGTGACCAGCGCGGTGCGGCGAGGCGATGTCCGGTAAGTGGTCATGCACGCACCCCATCCGGCTTGGCCCGTCCGGCGGCGCGTTCGGCGAGGCAGGCGCTGATCAACGCTTCCCATTCCGCGGCGCGACGCATGGCGCTGTGGCATTCCAGGCAGCGGCGCCGGGCAGAAGCGGCCAGCCGCGCCCGCTTGGTCTCGGGCCAGGACAAGGCGTCCAACACGGCCTCGGTGCCGGCGGCGATCATGATCTCGCTCTCGGGCGCGAAAAAACCTTCCAGCCCTGGCCAGGCATCGCTGAGGATCGGCGTGCCACAGGCCGAAGCCTCGAACAGCCGGACACTCGGGCTGTATCCGGCGGCCGCCATGTCCGCGCGGGTGAGATTCAAGGTCCAGCTTTGGGCGGCATAGAAGGCTGGATGCGCGGCCGGCGGCAGATGCGCGATACGCGCCACATTCGCCGGCCAGTCGATGTCCGGCGGATAAAGGGCGCCGGCGACGACGAAACGCCGCTCCGGCAGACGGCGCGCCGGGGCGAGCAGCAGAGCTTCCAGCCCTGGCTGGCGGTCCGGGCTGTAGGTGCCGAGATAGCCGAGATCCCAGCACCGTGGCACGCGAAGAGGGCGGTAGAAATCCGTGTCGGCGCTGCAATAAAGCGCCGCCGCCCGGCGGGCGCCGAACTCATCCTCCAGGCGAACCAGGGTCGGGCCCCCGGTGAAGGAGAAATACAGGTCGAATATCGGGATGCAGGCGGGCGCAAGGTAATCCGCGCCCCCCTTCGCCATGCTCGCGAGCGTGGCCGGCGTGTCGATGTCGTAGAAGCAGAACAAGCCCCGGACCCAGGGACGCAGCTGCCCAATGAGCGCGGCCCCCTCCGGCACGAAGGAGCCGATGACGACCACATCCGCCGCCTCAATCTCCGGCCGGAAGGGGGACAGTTCCGAAAAATCCCGGTAAAAGGCGAGCCGGCAGAATTCCGGTTCCGCAAGGTCGCGATGGGCGGCGTACCACGGGCGATCGCGCTCCAGGAACAGGATCTCGTGGCGCTTGCCCAACACTCCTAGCAAAGCGCGAAACGTGGTGGCGTGGCCATTGCCCCAGGAGGAGCTGAGGCTTAGCCCAAACACGACGATTTTCATTCCGTCCCTCCCATGGCCTTCAGGCCGAAACGGCCTCCTTTCGCCGTTGCAATTGCTGCAGCAGCTGCGTTTCCAGCCGGGTGGCGCGCTGTGCGTAGGTGTGTTCCGCCAAAATCCGCCTGCGCGCCGCACGGCCGATATGGCTGGCGCGTTCAGGCGTCAGCCCGCGCAGCTGCGCGGCGACGTCCGCCCCGTCCCGGGCAACGAGAATTTCTTCCCCCGGCTGGAGGAACAGCTCGATGCCCTCCCAGGCATCCGTCAGCACGCAGGCACCGGCACCCGCCGCCTCGAAAATGCGCGTCGCGGGAGAAAAGCCCATAGCGGCCATGTCATCGCGCGCAATGTTCAGCACCGCCAGCGCCGAGCTGTTCAAAGCGTTGTGCTGTGCGGTGCCGACATGGCCAAGCCTGGTCACGTTCGCCGGCATTGTCTTGTCCTCCCAACCAGCGCCGCCGAGCAGGAACCGGCGTTCCGGCAGAAGGCGGGCGGGGCCCAGGAAGAACGCCTCCACCCTGGCCTCCCGGTCCGGCAGGCGGTTGCCGAGAAAGGTCAGATCGGCGGTAAAGCGCGACTGCTTGGCCACGGGATAATGGGTGGCCGGGTCCAGCGCATTATAGACCGGCAGGCAGAATGCCGCCCCGGCGGCGCGGTAAGCCTCCACCACCGCGGGGCCGCCGCCATAGGTCAGCACGCCATCCAGAAGTGGCAGCAGCCGGCGTAGCCTGTGCGTCTCGTTGCGCCGTAATTCAGCCAGTGTCGCCGGCGCGTCCACGTCCCAGAACAACCGGATGGCGCCGGGGCGCCCGGCGGTCATAATGCCTTCGAGCAGTTCACCATCAAACACGCCGACGCCGCTGGCCTTGATGACGATGTCCGCCGCTTGCGCCGCCGCCAATACCGCCCGCACCGCCGCCACCTGGGCCGGATAGACCACCACCCGGCACCAGTCCGGCGGCGCAATGTCCCGGTGCTGCTGCCGCTCGAACGCGTCCGGCTCGTAAAACGTGATGGCGTGACCGCGCCCGGCCAAGGCGCGCAGGAGGCCACGATAATAGGTGGCGGCGCCGTTCCAATAGCTGGACACCAGGCTGGAGCCGTAAACAGCAATGCGCATCATGCGGCCTCCTCCGTGGCACCGCGCAGCCGGGCGGCGATGGCCAGCAGCGCCTCGGCCCGATGCGCGCAGCTGTGGCGGGCGTGGATCGTCGCCAAGCCATGCGCCGCCAACGCCGCTCGCAGTCCGGCATCGTGGTACAAGGCACGCATCAGCCGGGCCATTTCCGCCGGATCGCGCGCCTGCAGATAATCCTGGCCCGGCGTGAAAAGCCGCTCGCTGTCCTCCCATGGCGCGCAGACCAGCGGGATGCCGCAAGCCAGCGCCTCGAACACGCGGATGGTGGGGATACCCGGCAGGTGCGTGACGTAAAAGCGGCGCGGCACATGCACTGTGAACAGATGGTGCGCGAACACCTCCGGCACCGCCGCATTGGCGAGCCAGCCGCGATGTTCCGCGCCGCTTCGCCGCAGCGCCGCCATCGCCTGCTGCGGGTAGCGCACGCCGTGGATGGTGAGCGGAATGCCCGCGCGCGCCAGCGGCGCCAGCAGATAGTCGTGCAATTCCTCGCCGCGCTCGCCGTCACCCCAATTGCCGATCCATACCGCGCCGTCGCGCCGGGGCGGGATGGAAGGCGGGGGGCGGAACAGCGTGGTGTCCGCGGCTTCATGCCAGGTGAAAACCTGGCCGCCCCAGCCGTGCCGCCGGTAGGCAGCGCTGAGCGATTCGCCAAAGGCCAACACGCCGTCATAAGCGGAAAGGTCGAAGCGGGCCATTGCCGCCGGGTCGCTCACCATGCGGTGATGCGTGTCGTGGAACAGCAGCAGGAAACGGCCGCCACAGCGGCGCAGCCGGCCGAGGCCCGCAACCAATGCCGGCTCGTTCCATTCATGAGCGATGACCAGATCCGCCCCGGCCACGGCGGCGACCAGGCTTTGTTCGTCCTGCGCCGGCATGCGCCGCACGGCGGGGAGAAGATCCGCAAATTGCGTGCCGAAGGCGGCTTCGGCCGCCGGCCCCTCGCGGCGCAGATTTTCCCGGCTCCAACTCACCGCCGGCTCGCACAGGCAGACCTCATGGCCGCCTTGGCGCAGCGCCCGCGCCACCCCGCGCAAAAAATGCGCGTTGCCGTTGTTCCAGCAGGAGGTGACGGAATGGGTGAAATAGATGATGCGCATCGGATCAGCCCGCGGCACGGATCAAGGGAGGGACAGCCGGCAAGCCGTAGAGGCTCAGCATCGCCGCCTCAAACCGCGCCGCGGCATAGCGGCGGGCGCGGCGGCGCGCCCGGGCACCCCAGGCGGCGCATGTCTCCGGCTGCTCATGAAGGCGCGCCAGTGCTGCGGCCCAGGCGGAGGCGTCGTCCCTCGGCAGGAACAGGGCCGCACCGCGCCACAATTCCCGAAAGGTTGGAATGTCGGAAAGCACCAAAGCCGCCCCCTGCTGTGCCGCCTCCAGCACCGCCAGACCGAAAGGTTCATACAAAGCGGGTGCCGCGAACAGCCGGGCGCGGGCCATTTCCCGCGCCAGTGCCGCCGGCGCCAACACGCCGAGCCAGCGCAGCCCGGTCAGCCCGATGGCCGCGCCATGCGGGCCCTGCAACGGGCCGGCGGCAGCGGCCGGCAGCCGGGCCAGCGCGGCGGCCCGGTCGAGCAACGCGATGTTCTTGCCCTCATCCCAAAGCCGGCCGGCGCAGAGAATGCCCTCGCGCGGGCCGCCGGGCAGAGCCACATCCGGCCGGGCATTCGCCACGACGCGGATCTCCCGACTCAGCCCGTAAACCGTGGCGGCCAACCGGGCCAGCGCCCGGCTGGGCGCGATGACGATCTCTACCCGCGCCAGCCCACGCCGCACCGCCGCCATGCGCCATAGGAACTCTTCAGGAGGTGGCGCCGTGCCGCGCACCGCCCGCCACCAGGTGCCGGGACAGGAATGCAAGACCGCCAGGACCGGCGCCGGCCAAATCACATCGCCGACCAAGGCGGGGCTGTGCAGCTGCACCAGCTCCACCCGCAGGCATCGGGCCAACGCCGCCAGTGCCGCCGGCAGCGCCGCCAGCGCTTGGCTGTCCGCCAACCATTCCAGCGGCAGCCCGGTCTCATGCAGCCGCACCCCCGGTAGAGCGGCCACCGCCTGCTGCTGGGCGGACGCGAGGGCCGGGCCCAACAGTGCCAGCTCCACCTCCATGCCGCGCCGTGCCAGCAGGGCGGCGAGGTCGAGCGAATAGGTCCACACGCCGCCCACCGCATCGGTGGTGAGCAGGATCCGTGCCGGCGCCCGGCTCATGGCCGCTCCAGCTCATGCAGGGGCCAAGGTTCGCTCTCCTGCAAATCGCTGAAATTCGAGAAATGGCGCAGGTAATGGTCCAGCGCCCGCTCCCAGGCCAACTCGTCCGGCGCGCCCCACAGGCGCCGGTATTCCGGCGCGCTGGGATAAGGAAACAGCGGCACCGGGTCGTTGGCCCAGACCTTTTCCGCCTGCAGCGCCTCCCGCCACGCGGCGACCAGCTTGGCCTCGTTGTCCTCCATACGGATCAGGTTCGCCTGCACGAACGGCACGCTGCGCCGGGCGCGAATCAGCCGCGCTGCCAGCTCGTCATTTTCCAGCCGGCATTTCTTCTCAAGCCAGGCGCGCCCTTCCACCGTCAGGCTCTCAATGCCCGCCTCGATTGAGACGCACCCGGCAGCGCCCAGCAGATCCAGAAGGTCCGGCTGCCAAAGGTCAATGCGGGTCTGGATGCCGAAGGTCACCGGCCGGGTGCGTAACGCCTCAAGCAGGTCGGCGCGCGGCAGAAAAATTTCGTCGATGAAATAGATGTACGTCACGCCCTGCGCGATCAGGTGGTCGATCTCCTCCAGCAGGATCGGCAGAGCGCGCTTGCGATAGCGGTCGCGGAATTCGATCTTCGCACAGAAGGTGCAGGAATAGGGGCAGCCGCGTGACGCCTCGACCTCCGCCCCGGGGCCATCCGCCCTGCTGTCGAACCGGTGGTGATGGTGGCCGTGGCGCTGCAGCCAGCCAAGGGGCCAGCGCAGGGCCGGCGCATCCGTGAACGCCACCGCCGCCGGCCCACCGGCCATCTGCACCTGGCCTGCGCCGTCGAGGAAGGCCAAGCCGTCTATATCGCGGCGGGAAGGATCATTCGCCAGCGCGGTGAGGCTCTCCTCACATTCGCCGCGGATGACGACGTCCACCCCCAACTTGCGCAGCACGCTGCCGGGCGTGACCGAGCCATGCGGCCCGACGGCGACAGTCATCCCTCCTGCCCGGCCCAGCGCGTTCAGCATGCGCATCGGCACCTTCAGTTCGGGGGGGGCGCAACGCCAGAACAAATAAGTCGGCGCGGTGGTGATGGCGCTGAGCTGCGGCGCGAAATCAGCCACGCAGGCGGCGGCCTGCGCGGCGGTCAGTTGCTGGAGCTGGCAGTCCAGCATCAGCACATCGTGACCGGCCTCCCGCAGCCGCGCCGCGGCATAGCCGAACTCCAGCGGCAGATGCGCCTCCCGGCAACCAAAATAGATGCTGTGCCGGTAGTCCCACGCAGGATTGATGAGCGCGACTTTCATGCGGTCAGCCGCGCTGCGGCGGTTCTGCGGGAGCTCTCGGGCATGTCCTCACGCCCCGCCAGGTCTTCAAACAAAAGCCGCACGCCTTTCCGCCAGGGCAGCGGCGGCGCCAATGCCAGCGCCTCGCGCACGCGCCGTGCATCCGCCACGAAATAGCGCTGGTCATGAGCCCGCCACGCCGCGCGGTGCAGTTGCAGCTTGCGGCCGAGCACCCCGGCAAGATGCGCGAGCAACTCATTCAGACTCACCGCGTTCGTTGGCCCGCCGCCGAGATTGTAGGCACGGCCGTTGACCTGACCGATGCGCCGCCAGGCCGCGAGATAGGTGGCGACCGCATCACCGACATACAAAATATCACGGACCTGACAGCCGTCGCCGAACAGGGTGATCGGTTCACCACGGAGCGCGCGGATGATGAAGTGCGCGACCCAGCCTTGATCTTCGGTGCCGAACTGGCGCGGACCATAGATGCAGCTCATGCGCAGGGCGCAGCCGGGTACGCCGAAGCTGGTGGCGTAATCCAGCACATATTGCTCGGCAGCCCCCTTTGAACAGCCATAGGGCGTGGCGAAGGCGAGCGGCAGCTCCTCATCGAAGCCGCGCAGCAGCAGGTCCGCCTCGCGCGGCACCCAGCGCTCCCGCCGCAGCTCCAGGTCGATCTGCTCAAGATCGCCATAGACCTTGTTGGTGCTGGCGAAGATCAGCGGCACCCCGCCGCCACGACGGCGCAACGCCTCCAGCAAATTGAAAGTGCCGAGGATGTTCGTCTGCAGATCCTGACGCGGCGCCGCGAGGCTCGTGGTCACCGCCACCTGGGCGGCGAAATGGAACACGGCCCGGCAATCCGCCACCGCTTGCCGCACCGCCGTGCTGTCGCGCACGTCGCCCGGCAAGAACCCGATATGCTGCGGATGGCGGCGGCGCAGCCAGGCCAGGTTCAGCTCCCCGCCGGGCCGGGCGAGCGTGTCCTGCACCAGAACGTGCTCGCCCTCAGCCGCCAGACGGTCGGCGAGATTGGCGCCGATAAAGCCGGCGCCGCCGGTCACGAGCACCGGCTTTGTCGTGCCCAATGCCGGCGCCGCGAGCGGCGCGGCCACGTCCTGGACCTTCCCCCAACCGGCGCGCAGCAGCCGGCCGAGCAGCTTGGGCGTGCCGTCCGCTTCATCGATGCCGAAATGATAATGCCGCTCGTCGAAATGCGGCCCCTCCTGGATCACCACCTCCTCGTCCAGATCGCGCAGGCTGTACCAGTAGACACGCTCCACATCCGCCTTCAGCGCATGGTCGAACGCGTTCAGTTGATTGACCGGATCATTGCGCCATGTCGAATAGCCGGTTTCGGTAATCCAGAATTCCAGTGCCGGATTGAAGGGCGCCACTTCGGCACGTAGATCGCCGATCAACCCCTCCCAGCCTTGCCAGACACCGGCATGGCTGGACTCCCAGGTATCCGGAAACCCATGCACACCGACAGCATCGCACACGCCCAACACGCCGCGTTGGCCCATCAGCCGCAGCCAGTTCAAATCCGTCGGCGACGTGGCCGGCAGGACCACGCGCTTGCCGCGTTGCTGGGCCCAATAAGCCGCGGCGCCGACCATGGTGCAGAATTTCAGCCAGTCGCGGTCCAGCCGCCAGTCCCAGTCCAGCAGATTATTCGGCTCGTTCCACAATTCCAGCCAAGAAAATAACGGACCGTGTGTGGTGATGACATGATCGACGAAATCCGCCAGCGCCTTTAAATTGCGAGGCGGGCCCGACGTGCGCCCGTTTTCGGCGAGGCGTGGCGGCGTGTAGTGCAGACAGGGGAGCAGTTCGAATTGCTCCGCCAGCATCGGCAGCAGCCAATCATACCAGCTCTGCCCGGCAGGGCTATGATAATCGGCCCAGGAGAGATGCGTGCGCAGATGCCGCACGCCCATCTTCTGCAAAGCCTCAGCAACGTCCAAGGCTTTCTGGCGTTCGCCGACCCTGAACCATTGCACGAAACCAAGCGTCGGCGGCGGGGCCTGCGGCGGTGCGTTCATGCCACCAGCCCCCGCTCCTCCAGCTCGCGCCGCGCGATCTGGCTGCCGTCCGTCGCACTCTGCCCGGCAAGCCAGGGGCCAAGCGCCGCCACGCCTTCCTCCAGCCCGTAGCGCGGAACATAGCCCAGCCTCTCGCGCGCCTTTTGCAGATCGGAGAAACAATGCCGGATGTCGCCGACGCGGGCCTTGTGCAGCACTTCCGGCTCCAACTCGGACCGGCCGAGATGCCGCGCCAGCAGCCGCGCCACCTGCGCCACGGTGCAGGACCGGCCGCTGCCGATGTTGAAGACCTCGCCATTCACCTCGGGATGTTCCAACGCCAAAATGAAGGCGTGGACGACATCCTCGACATGCACGAAATCCCGCCGCTGGCCGCCATCCTCAAACACCAGCGGCCTCTGACCGTTCAGCAGGCGCGCGGCGAAAATCGCCAACACGCCCGTATAAGGGTTGGAAAGCGCTTGCCCGGGGCCGTAGACGTTGAACAGCCGCAACGCCACGGCGCGCATCCCGTAGGCAGCGGCGACGCTTAAACACAGACGCTCCTGACAATATTTCGTAATCGCATAGACGGAGGCGAGAGCCGGGCGTTTCCATTCCGGCGTGGGAACCGGGATCAGGCTCTCACCCTTCATATCCACCGGATCCCAGCTTTTTTGTCCGTCACGCGTGGCGGTCTCAACGGGTTCGCCTTGCCTGGTCTTGTACAATCCCTCGCCATAGATGCTCATTGACGACGCAACGATGAGCCGTTCCACGGGCCGCCGGGAGAGTGCCTTGAGCAGGATCGCGGTGCCGCGCTCATTGACGTCAACGTAACGGTCTATCTCATACATGCTCTGCCCGACGCCGACCTCGGCGCAAAGATGGATCACCGCATCCACGCCCTTGAGCGCGGCGGGGAGCATGTCTGGATCCCTGATATCGCCCTGGAGACTCTCTATCTCATCAGAAATCCTGCGCGGTCCGCTGCCATGCACTTGACTGATAAACGCGTCGAGAATGCGGACTTTGTGACCCCTGAGAGTCAAGGCCCGACTGAGATGGCTGCCGATGAACCCAGCGCCACCCGTGATCAGGATGATCATGGCATCCTGCTCCTTGAAGGGGAACGAGTTGAATGGGAACGAGAAGATGTTGTGGAAGCTGATGTTGTAGAAGCTACGAATAAATCATTTTGTCCGCAGGTTTAAAGAACAAAAAATACCGCATGACCGTTAGATTTATGACTATCCACAAACGGACGGAAACTCTTCGTAGAATTCCGCCAACTCAGTTACGCTTTAATAATGTCATCGTTAACATGATAAGCAATGGCGCGCTGAATATCATAAGAATCAAAGAGTTCTTATTTCTTATATCCAATGACAAGATCACGTCATTTTCACGATACCGGATGTTCGTGCATGCAAAGCGGATGCATGCAGAGCGGTAGACGGCCACGGCGCCCTACACGCACCACTTGAGGACGTACCTGTTCGGTGCGTCCCGCTGGGATCACTTCCACCAATCGGGTTCATTGGCGGGGTCCTTTGGCGCTCCATGCCCCTCAACGGTGAACGAATTTTGAAAACCTGCTTGGTTTTCCTGAGGCCGTTTCCTCCTGCTCGAGAAGGGCAAGGTTGTTTTCCTCGAAAACACTGAAAAATTCATCCCATTCGAGGGGCTCCAACGCCTCGTCGTCCCTGCCGAAATCGAACCTGAGGACCGCGGAGTCCCCCTTGACCGTTCCCTTCACCCGGCTCGGCCGGCCGCCGCGCGCCTCCGCCCAGCGTTTGATTTTTTCGTGGTCAGTGATTTTCTGTGCCTGAGCCATGTCGTTTTCCCTCAAATTGTCCCGCGCTTGGCGGCACGTCGCCGCAGCGCAACCCTTATTAGCGCCGCCCGCTTGCCGAAAGGCGCATCAATCTAGCGACAGTACCAGTCGGCTAATTGGGAAGTTGCTGTCGAAGGACAAGGAACTTCTATAATTTTAATGATGAGATTACAGAGCGCCAACGGGTGCCGCCAAAAAGGCCTGATCTCATGGCGCAAGCCACCAACAGCCTGTTGTCCAACCCGCTGATGCTAAAAAACATACCCGGCTGTCCCGGCAGAATGCGGATCATTTTAGAGCCCGCCGCGTTTGCCGTGAGATGGACGAGATCTCCGCTGAACCTGTCTCCGCTCGCCATCGCAGGATTGCACATGCCCCCCACCCTCCGGTGGTGACTGAGATCAATTCAGATAAAGGGAAGCGGCCGCTTTTTGCAAAAAGCGGCGCAAAAACTTTTGCTCACATGAAGCCTGTGGTGCAGAGCCAGCACGGCCCAAAACGATAAAAGTTTTTTTGCTTCTTTTTGTTCACAAAAAGAAGCCTTCACCCTTCGCTTACCTAATAAACCTGACGTAATCGCGCTCTATCCGCTGCCACCGGCGTCGAGGCTTCTTCGTCCCATAGCCCCACAGCAGATGGAAACGCGCATCCAACGCAGCGGGGCCGTGTAGAGCAGGAGAAAGAAAAGCGTGGGGATCAGGGATGTTTTTGGCGGATAACAGGATCCGTACGGCCGCGCCACGGCGGAACACCTCCTTCAGCTGCATGCCGCCGAAGAGAAACCCGGAAACGGGCCACGGCGAGCAGCTTGGTCAAGCGGGCCAGGGCGCTTCGACCTCGGCGTAGGAGAAGGCCTCCCCCTCATACAGCAACGCGGTGGCGTGCGGGGTGGCTGCGGCATGACGGCGAAATGCCTGATCAATGAGCCCCGCGCCGGGGATTTCCACGGAGGCCGGCTTCTGCGTCGCAACAGAAGAATGATGGGGCATGCAGGAACAACCGTCCGTTGATAAACATTCGTAATGTCATCATATATTTGCCGGCAACAAACGCATCGCTCCGACAGCCGCCCGGACGTTCAGGGTCAATGAGATTACTCACCAAAGACTCAGGAAAATGGAACAGGCATCCCGGCGTGGCACGATGATAGTAAGATTATCCTGTCACTCTGAAGCGCAGCATGTCAGTTGTGATGGCATGACTTGCCGGTCATGCATCGGCAAGATGACCAAAAACGTGTCAACAAAGCAACAAAAATGCACTTTTAAAGCCAAGCAAATTCAAAATAATGATAAAACTTTTCGATTTAATAGGTAATTTAGACCCTGCCGTCGAGCTTCGGGATCACAAATCGACCGGCAATATGAGCTGGGCCAGGCGTGCCCCTCGATCGCGGCGACCAAGTGCCCTGTCGGCGCGTGCTTGTGAGCGTAGGGTTTCTGGAAATCGACGAGATCGGCGCGTGCTGACTCGAGCAGGCCGTTGACGTCGAACATGTAGACCTGCGACTGCGGGTCCTTCAGCATCATCCCCTGCTGAACCAACGCAGAACCAGAAGATTTGAGCTTCACCGCATTGATTAGGCCTGCAAGCGTGATGCCCGAGACGCCGCGTCACGTTCACGGCCGTCGCGATGCACATCGCCGAAGGAAACGAATCGTTCGACGATTGCGCCATGTTGATGTGATCGTTGGGATGGACGGGCGTGTGGCTGCCGAGCCCCGTGCCGGCAAGCCGGCTGCAGAGGTTGGAGATTATTTCATTAACCGTTCATGTTGAATTGGACGCCGCTGCCCGCCATCCAGACGTGCAGCGGCAACGTCTCGTGGTGCTGACCCGCCAGGATCTCATGTCCGCGGGGCAGCGATCGTTGATCTGCGCTGGGTTGCGATACGCGCCGCCGAATGTGATCGCGTTCTACAACTTCCGTGTGTTCTTCAACTTCCCTGTATTCTGTAACTTCCGTGTGTTCTACACGGAGGTCCAGCGCCGTCCATTGGCACAGTTCCCGGATGCGATTGACGATGACATCCGGCGGGGATTTGGTCTAAATTGATCTACGCGGTTTGCGCGGCTTTCCATTTGATTCAAACGATGGGGGAGATATTTCATGACCGCAGCAAAATATCAGGCTCCGCAATCCTATAGGCAGGGGGACGTGCTGCTCATGCCGTGCGGCGCTATTCCCAGGTCGGCTCAGGAGGAAACAGCGGAGGATGGACGTGTGGTGCTCGCCCATGGCGAGCGGACCGGACATGCGCACATCATGCCCGCCGATCGGGTCAGCTATTTTCGAGACGATGGCAACGGGCAGGCATTTCTGCGCATCAACTCGGAAGAGCCGGTGGCGTTGACTCATGAGGAACACGCGCCGCTTACCGTTCAACCCGGCACATATCGCGTGGTCCTGCAACGGGAATACCAACCAAGGTCTGCACCGCGCACCGTGGTCGACTGATCGTCTTCTGCCGGCGACAGAAAATTGGCCTACTCCAATGCGCTTTGGCGCCTGAGGCTTTCTGGGGCAGCGCCACGGAACCGGACCGCCGCCGAGGCCGCGATCGGCGCGGCCTACCGGGCGAGCGGTCTACCCGCCCCGGCGCGGATCATCTGGGCCGCGGGTCCGACGGAGGCTGCCGAGGCCGTGGCCTTCGCGCAATCTCCGCCGTCGCGGAGCCGGGTCAAGGCGCTGCTCACGATCATCCTGGGCGCGGGCATCTGGGTCGGTTTGGCTCTTGCCGTCGACGTCGATCGCCTTACCGGCGAGACCTGGATGGAAGCGCTCATTGTGAGCCTGGCCGTGGCAATGCTGGGGCTTGCGTCCGGCTGGCCGCACGTGCCGGACGGGCCGAGGCTGCCGCAAGACCCAGCCCATGGCACCCTTCCGGATCAAGGCGCCATCCCGGATCAGGGCGCCATAAGGTGGCTGGCGCTGCCGGTGTTCGTCTCGCAAGCGGCATTTCTGTTCGCCGTGCAGCGGATGGGCGGCCTGCCGGAACATCAGCTTGCCCGCATGCTCACGCTGGCTTTCGCGGCCACGGTGGGCGCGTTGCCGGGCTTGCTGTTCGCGGCACGTATCCACCTCACCTATGCGAGCCTGCCGCCCGACCTGCGCACGCTTCCTGTCCAGCACTCTGTTCTCGACCGGCTCCGGGGGGGCAGGGCGACCGCTTGGAGCCTGGTTCCACCGCAAGGCGTCAACCGCTTTCGGGCCGAGGGGACGCTGCTGGAGGTCCACCGCGCCGCGTATCATGAGGCTTATACCCGCCGGGCGGGCAACCCCGGCATCAACGGGATCAGGCTCGGCCGCACACACCGGCTGGCAGCCGGCGAGGGCCGCGGGGGGCGTGCTGGTGACATCGGGCGGATGCTGTTGACGTTGTGGGAAACCGTCGGAGAACTGCCGCCCCATCTGGACGGTTTGGCGGACGCGGGACTGGCCGCGGGGATCGATCGCGCTTGTGCCAGTATGGGCACGGCCAGGGCATTCGTGGACCTTGCCTTCTACGTCGATCGACTTTTCGCCTTCCAGTCGCTTGTGGTGGCCGCGGAGCCCGTTGCGACGGCGAGGCTGGACGCCGAACAAAGACCCCACGGCGAGGACGCCGCTGCGCTCACTTGGGCGGATGGCACCGCGGCGTTCGCCTGGCACGGCCGGCTCGTCTCTCCGGAACTGATCGAACGGAACGACCCGATCGACATGTCCCGCATCCTGCGGGAGAGAGACCCGGACCGGCAGGAGATCTTGATCGGACGCTACGGACTTGGCCGCTTCGTGCTGGAGGCCGGAGCGGACGAGATTCACCGCGACGATTGCGGCCGCCTCTATCGGCTGCAGCGCCCCCGGAGAGAGCCTATCGTTGTCGTCCGCGTGAGGAATGGTACGCCCGAGACGGACGGAAGCTTTCGTGAGTTCTGGTTACGCGTGCCGCCAGGGATGACCACGGCACGGGCGGCAGTTGCCTGGACATTCGGTCTGACGACGGACCAGTATGATCCAATTATGCAATCGTGAATGGTGCGCGACCGCGCTTCGTCGTTCGCGGCTGCATGTCGGTTGCCGGCGGCCGACAGTCGTGGTCAGCGGCCGCGTGCGGGGCGCCGGCTTGAAGGAGCGCGGTGATCGACATCTTCGTCTATGGGCGATGTCGGGCCACGCTCCCTCGTTGTCCGCGGCAATTAAAGCGGGGCCGCTTCCCTAAACTGGGCCGTCGGGCTCCCCGCCAGAACAGTCAACTCCCGCGGCTCAGAATGCTGCACGATAGATGCCGAGAATGTCGGCGGGGCTCATATCGCAAGGGTTGTTGTCCAGCAGGCGCCGGATGGTGTGGGCTTCCGCCGCCATGGTGCCCAGGTCATTCTCCGGCACACCGTGAGCGGACAGGCGCATATCGATGCCAAGCCCGGCACACCAGTCGCGGGTGCTTTCCAAAATCCCGCCCTGGTTCGATTGCGGGGCCAGTCCCAGCGCCTCGAGCACAGCGGCCGTTTTCTCTTCCACGGCTGGCGCATTGAAAGCCAGCGTGTGAGGAAAGATGAGGGCGCAGGCGAGGCCATGCGGCAGATGGTGCCGGCTGCCGAGAGGATAGGCCACGGCATGGCCGGCCGTGGTGTTCACCGGCCCGAGGCAGAAGCCGCCATAGAGCGAGGCGAGCGCCAGCCCGGCACGCGCCTCGGTGTCAGAGCCATCGGCCACAGCGCGGGGCAAATAGCGGCCAACGAGTTGGGCGCCGGCCAAAGCGTAGGTATCGATCAAGGGATGTGCTTTGCGGCTGGTGAAAGCCTCAACACAATGGGCCAGCGCGTCGACGCCGGTGGCCGCGGTCACTGCGGCCGGAACACTCATGGTCAGCTCCGGGTCGACGATCGCGAGATCCGCCAGCATATGCCGGCTCTGCACCGCCAGCTTGTTGCGCGTTGCCGGATCAGTGACCAGCGCGCGGATTCCCGCCTCGCTGCCCGTGCCGGACGTGGTGGCGACCTGTGCCAGCGCCACGCGCCGGCCCAGCACCTTGTTCGGGCCGACGATATCTTGGAGATTTTGCCCGCTGCCCGGCAGCACGGCCACCAGCTTGGCCAAATCCATGGCACTCCCGCCACCAAACCCGATCACGAAATCCGGCTTGAAGCGCTCGGCCAGCCGCAAGGCGGCTTCGAGGTTGGGGATATCCGGCTCCGGCTTCACCTCGCCGAACACCGCCACCTCGCCCGGCAGGCCGAGGCTTTCCACGCGCGCGGCGTTGAAGCTATCCGCGACGACCAAGCTGCGCCGAAGGCCATGGCGCGCCGCAAACTGCGCCAGCGCTGTCAGCGCTCCAGCGCCAAAAGCGATCTCGGCAGGTTGCAGCAACTCGATCGGCGTTTGCAGTGCGACATGTTGCAGCTTCATCTCTAAAAAATTCCTTTGTGGTAAGGCAGATCGCTCAAAGCTGAGGCGAGCGCATGTGAGAGGCGTCATGCATGGGACGGCTCAATCCGGCAATGGCCAAATCCTGCTTCAACTTGTTCTGGGCGCATGGTTACCGTAGGTCCACTCGTGCTCCAATCTGCTTCTCGACAAAGAAAGTGGCCGCTTTTTGAAAAAAGCGGCGCAAAAACTTTTATTATGCTGGGCCTGAGTTGTGGCGCGGACAACGCCCACGGCCCAGAGTCAATAAAGTTTTTTTGCTTCTTTTTGTTCACAAAAAGAAGCCTTCCCCTAGCCTTGGTCCCTCTAACGTTTGGTGACGCAGGCTGCGCCCTAACGAGGTTTGCATTTTTGAGAAGGCTTGCAATTGAATTACGTATCAATGACTGGTACCTCGCGCGCCAATTGCGCAATCAGAATAGGAGGGGATCAGTGCAGTTACCCATCAAGAAAATGCTC
>DATJHR010000041.1:0-18972 GCA_035493735.1 Acidocella sp. | reverse complement strand
TTTCGTCAAGGTGCGGCGGCGGCAAATGCCGCAATGATCCCCCGCAACGACAGGAGGATCGCATGAACGTTGCCGCTCTGATGAGCACCAACATCGTTTCCGTTTTGCCGTCGACGACGCTGGCTGATGCGGTTCGCATCATGATCGCCAATCGTGTGAGCGGCCTGCCGGTTCTGGAGAGCGACGGCAGGCTGGTCGGCATGATCACCGAAGGCGATTTGCTGCGCCGCACTGAGCTGGAGAGCGAGGGCAAGCAGCCGAGCTGGCTGAAAGTGTTTTTGATGCCCGCCCGCGTGGCCGCCGATTATGTCGCCACTCATGGGCGGCATGTTTCTGAGGTGATGACCCCAAACCCGATCGCGATCAGCCCTACGACCGATCTGGCCGAGGTGGCGCGGCTGATGCTGCACAAGCATGTGAAGCGCCTGCCAGTGCTGGAGGCGGGCCGGATGGTCGGCATTATCAGCCGTTCAGACGTGCTGCGGGCGCTGGCGCGTAAGCTGGTGGAAGTGCCTGAAGAGCGGACCGATGAGGAGATCGGCGCCTATATCAAAAACGAAATCGCCCACGCGAAATGGGCGCCGAAATCCAGCATCAAGGTCGAGGTGAAGGAAAAGGTGGTGAACCTGGAAGGTACGATTTTCAGCGACGAGGAGCGCCAGGCGGTGATCGTCATCGCCGAGAACGCGCCCGGGGTGAAAGAGGTGCAGGACCATCTGATTTTCGTCGACCCGAGTTCGGGCATGTCGTTTCCGATTGCGTGAGCGGGCATCTCTCCCGCGCTGAAGCATGATTGATCTGAAGCCGTCATGCGTTAGCGTTGGCGGCATGACAGACACACCGTTTTTTGATCGGCTCCGCGCCGACGCCGCCGGTCCCTGGTCGCGCTACATCCGGCATCCCTTTGTCCTGGCTTTGGGTGACGGCTCGCTGGCGGCGCATAAATTCAGGAATTTTCTGGTCCAGGACTATCTGTTCCTGATCCAGTATGCGCGTGCCTATGTCCTGCTCGCCTATAAGCTGGACGAGCCGGATGACATGCGTGCCGCGCTGGCCACCGCCGATGCGCTGCTGAGCGGCGAGATGCCTTTTCATGTGCGCTATTGCGCCGGCTGGGGCCTTGGCGAGGCGCAAATGCGGGCGGCGCCAGCGGCCTTGGAGATGATCGCCTATACGCGTTATGTCCTGGAGCTGGGACAGGCCGGGGATGCGCTGGATTTGATGGTCGCGCTTGCCCCCTGCATCGCTGGCTATGCGGAAATCGGCGCCATGCTGAATGAGGGGTTGCGCCCGGGGAACCCCTACGCCGATTGGATCGCGGCCTATGCCGGCCCCGAATATAACCGCTCGGTCGCCGAGGCGATGGC
Source organism: Acidocella sp. (assembly GCA_035493735.1). GTDB lineage: Bacteria > Pseudomonadota > Alphaproteobacteria > Acetobacterales > Acetobacteraceae > Acidocella. The sequence goes on along the minus strand of DATJHR010000041.1, from coordinate 17,605 downwards.
CATGCTGGAACGGTTGGCGGTGCGCCGCGGCGGGGCGGCGCGCTATGATGCGTTGCTGACCATTTTTGCCCAGGCCACCCAATGCGAGGCGGCGTTTTGGGAAATCGGCTGGCGTGCCGAGGCAAAATCCTCTTAGACTGCCGAAACGAATGTCGCGGTCGATCAGGAGAATGCCGTGGGCGAAATCTGGCAGCTGTCCGCAACCGAGTTGGCGCAAAGCATAAGGCGCCGCAAAATCTCTGCCCGCGAGGCCGCAGAGGCAGCGCTCAAGAGGCTCGAGGCGGTAAATCCCGCGATCAATGCCGTCATCGATTACCGGCCCGAGGAGGTGCTGGCGCAGGCGGACGCGGTGGACGCACGTTGCGCGCGTGGCGAGGAGACAGGCCTGCTGGCCGGCGTGCCGGTGACCGTCAAGGTCAATCTGGACCAGAAAGACTTCTCCACCACCAACGGCACGCGCCTACAGGCGCGCAATATCGCCGAGGCGGACAGCCCGGTGGTGACGAATCTGCGCCGCGCCGGCGCGGTGATTCTCGGCCGCACCAACACGCCGGCTTTCTCGCTGCGCTGGTTCACGGACAATCTGCTCCATGGCGCCACGAAAAACCCGCGTGATCCGTCGCGCACCCCCGGCGGCTCCTCGGGCGGTGCGGCTTCCGCCGTCACTGCCGGCATCGGCCATCTCGCGCATGGCACGGACATTGCCGGCTCCATCCGTTACCCGGCCTATGCCTGCGGGGTGCATGGGCTGCGCCCCAGCCTCGGCCGCGTTGCCGCCTTCAATGCCAGCGGCCCCGAGCGGCCGATTGGCCCGCAACTCACCGCCGTTTCCGGCCCGATCGGCCGCACGATCGCGGACCTGCGCCTCGGCCTTGCCGCGATGTCGGGTTTCGATCCGCGTGACCCGTGGTGGGTGCCGGCCCCGCTGGAGTTCTCCGACCAGCCGCGCCGCGCGGCCCTGGTGCGTCGCCCGGGTGGGCTGGACATCGTGCCGGAGGTCGAGGAGGCGCTGGTCGATGCGGCTGGGCGGCTGCGCGATGCCGGCTGGGAGGTGACCGAGCTGGATGACATTCCCGCCCTAGAGGAGGCGGTGGAACTGCTGGTTCGCCTGTGGATCGGCGAGGATTTTGCGCCCTGGGAGGAGATGACCGCTCAGGATGGCGATCCTGGCGCCATCGCCGTCATTGCCGAGGTCAAAGCGCTTCTGAACCACGTCTCGGCCGAGGCTTGTCTCCGGGCTTTGGTTCGCCGCAGCGCCATCATCCGCGACTATCAGCTGCTGCTGCAAAAACATCCGGTGTTGCTGCTGCCAGTCTCGGCGGAGCTGCCATTCCCGGACCAGCTGGACCGGACGGATTTTTCCCGGGTCTGGCGGGCGCAGCTCACGCAGATTGGTCTCCCGCTCACCGGCCTGCCAGCGTTGGCGGTCTCCACCGCAGAGGTGGGACGCACCACGACGGGGGTGCAATTGGTGGCCGGGCGGTTCCGTGAGGATCTGCTGCTGGCGGCGGGCGAGGTGCTCGAAGCGGGTGGCATCCCAACATCGCCGCTCGATCCCGTTTTTTGACGGAACTCCACGCATTTCCGTCCTATAGCGTGGCTGAGCGGGCCGCCGACGCCGCCATTCATGCCGTCGGTGTGCCGCTCGGCCTCATCGCGGCGATCGCGCTCATCGAACGCGCCACCGCTTTCGGGGCTCTCACCACCGCTGCCATCACCCTTTATGCCGCCGGCATTGTCGGCATGCTGGGCGCGTCGGCCGCCTACCAGCTTTGTCCTGGTGGTGGCAGGCTGAAGGAACATCTGCGGCGCCTCGACCGGTCCATGATCTTCGTCATGATCGCCGGCACCTACACGCCGATCAGCCTCGTCGCGCTGTATGGCCGGCACGGGCTGGCCCTGTGCCTGCTGGTCTGGAGCCTCGCCGCGCTCGGCATAGTCGTCACGGTGCGTTATCCCTGGCGTTTCGAGCGCGCGTTGCTGGGCCTCTATCTGGCGATGGGCTGGATGCTCCTGGCGGTGCTTCAGGATTGTGTGGCCCGGCTGCATGGCGGGGTCCTGGCGCTGATCGTCGGCGGCGGGGTCGTCTACACGGCGGGCGTGATGCTGCAGCTGTTCCCGGTCAAATTCCAGAACCCGGTCTGGCATCTGCTGGTCCTGGTCGCCGGCACGATGCATTACGTCGGCATCAGCCTGCAGCTCACCGGCGGGGTCTTTTAGCGTGAAAAGCGCATATTCCAGTGATCGATGGAACCTACTAATGAAGCGCGATGTCGAAATCTCTCGCCGGCCTGTCTCTGCGTGATCTCGAATATGTGGAAGCGGTCGCGGAGCTGAAGCATTTCGGCCGCGCCGCGGAACGTTGCGGGGTCAGCCAGCCGGCTTTGTCCGAGCAGGTGCGCAAGCTGGAGGCCCATCTCGGCATGCCGATTTTCGAGCGCACCAAGCGCCGCGTCGCGGTGACCGCGCAGGGTGAGGTCCTGCTCATGCATATCGACCGGATTCTCGCCGAGGCGCGGCACTTGCTGGCCCTGGGCCAGCAAAGCACGGATCTGGCAGGGATCCTGCAACTCGGCGCCATCGAGACGCTGGGGCCTTATTATCTGCCGGCGGTCCTCACTTTGCTGCGGGACGAACTGCCCGAAGTGTCGCTGCGCCTGACGGAGAACCGCACCTCGGCGCTGATCGAGCGGCTCAGACATGGGGCGCTGGATGTCATCCTCGCGGTGCTGACGCCGGAGATGCCGGGCCTCTCGCACCAGGTGATTTTTTTCGAGCCGTTCATGTTGGCCACGCCGCGGCGGCATCCGCTGAGTGCGTTGCCGCAGATCAGGCTGGATGCTCTGCCGCATGATGATCTGTTGCTGCTGGATGAGGGCCACTGCCTGCGTGACCAGGCGCTGGATCTCTGTGCCGGCGCGCCGCGGGCCACCCGTCACGCCACCAGCCTGGAGACCCTATGGCACATGATCGCGGCCGGGGAGGGCTATTCGCTGCTGCCAGCCCTGGCGGTGCGGGCGCGGCCGGATATCGCCTCCTTGATCGACTGCCGCGCGCTCGACCAGCCCGATACCGGGCGGCGGATCAGCCTGATCTGGCGTGCCAGCGACCCGCGCGAAGCCCAGTTCCGCCGGTTCGCGGCCCTGCTCGCGGCGCATGCGCCAGGCGGGGTGACGGTGGATTAGAGGGCGACCCTTGCTCTAGGTCCCGCCGAGCATGGCCATGAACGCCGTGGCGGCATGGCTCTGATAGCGGTCTGCATGGCGCAGGACATGGAAATCACGCTCGGGTAAAGCGAGTTTTACATGGTGCAATAAGCCGGCTTCGAGGCTGGGGGCCGCCACCGAGGCGGAGATGGCGGTGGCCCCGAGTCCGGCCTCGACCGCGCCGCGCACTGCTTCATTGGCGGGCAGCTCCAGCGCCACGCGCAGCAACTTGATCGGCACGCCAAACTGCGTCAGCGCCTGCTCGAATTCCGAGCGGGTACCGGAGCCCGGCTCGCGGAGCACCCAGTCGCTTTCCAGCAACTGTTCCGGCGCAAGGGCTTCGTCGCGTTGCGCCCATGGATGGTCCGGGGCGACCACCAAGATCATCCTGTCCCGCGCAACCCGCTGGCTGATCAGAGCCGGATCGGAGACCGCGCCCTCGACGAAGCCCAACTCGGCCTCGCCGCGATGCACCGCCTGCGCCACTTGGGCCGTATTGCCGGTGGTCAGGCGGATATCGATGCTGGCGTGCCGGCGGCGGAACGCCACCAGATGGCGCGGCAGCCAATAACTGGAGATCGTCTGGCTCGCCATCACCAGCAACGTGCCATGCTTGCCGCCGCTGAGTTCGCTCAGCAGCAGCTCGGCCGCCTCCGCCTGGGCCACGACGCCACGCGCCGCGCTGAGAAACAAAGCCCCCGCCTCGGTGAGTTCGATTCCCCGCCCGACGCGGTGAAACAGCTTTGTATCGTGCCGCGCCTCCAGCGCCGCGATCGCGGCGCTCACCGCCGACTGGCCGAGATGCAGTGCTTCCGCCGCGCGCGTCACATGCTGGCGTTCCGCCACGGCGATGAAAATCCGGAGTTGATCAAGAGTCATGGAGAATGTTTACGCTGAGGAAACGCGGCTTTCTAGAAAAAACGATCGATAAACATGATTATTATGACAAAAAATATCGGATGGTAATGGAAGGGGGAGGAATATATCGCCGCCCATGACTTTGACTTTTAAGACAGAATACCTGCCCGGTTTGCTCCTCTGCCTCCTTGTCACCCTCGCGGCCACGGCGTTGCAGGCCGTCGAGGTGGCGTTGACTGGCCAAACCTATCTTGAGGCGCTGGTGCTCGCCATCCTGCTCGGCCTCATCGTGCGTACGCTTTGGGCGCCGGGGGCGGCGTACAAGCCTGGCATCACCATGGCCGCCAAATTTTTGCTCGAGGTTGCGGTGATGCTGTTGGGGGCTGCGGTCAGCGCCCGCACGGTGATGGCGCTGGGACCGAAGCTGCTGATCGGCATCATCGTTGTCGTCGCGCTGTCGATCGTCGCCAGCTACGCGATCTGCCGGTTTCTCCGCTTGCCCCCGCGCATGGCGCTGCTGGTCGCCTGCGGCAACTCCATTTGCGGGAATTCCGCCATCGCTGCCGTGGCGCCGGTGATCGGCGCCGCCGCGGATGACATCGCCGCCTCGATCGCCTTCACCGCGGTGCTCGGCGTTATCGTGGTGTTGCTCCTGCCGCTGCTGGCGCCGGTGCTGCTGCTCTCCCTCACGCAATATGGCGTTCTGGCGGGGCTCACCGTCTACGCCGTGCCGCAGGTGCTGGCGGCGACACTGCCCATCGGCGCGCTCGCCAACCAGGTCGGCACGGTGGTGAAGCTGGTGCGGGTGCTGATGCTGGGGCCGGTCGTGTTTATCCTGGCAATGCTGGCCTCGAGGCTGCGCGCAGAGGGGAGCGGGACGGCGCAACCCACCAGCGGCGGGCGGACCAAACCGGCCATGCCGAAGCTTCAGCAGATGGTGCCCTGGTTCATCGTCGGGTTTTTGCTCCTGCTGGTGATCCGCTCGGCCGGGCTGGTCCCGGTGGTGCTGCTCCACCCGATCAACCAAGTCGCCGCCGTGCTGACGACGATTTCCATGGCGGCGCTTGGACTTGGTGTGGACGTCCGCACCGTGGCGCGGGCAGGTGTGCGCGTCTCCTCCGCCGTCACGCTCTCGCTGCTGGTGCTGGGCGCTATCAGCCTTTTGCTGATCCGGCTGATGCACATCGCTTAGAGAAGGAAGAAAGAAGGCTTCTTTTTGTGAACAAAAAGAAGCAAAAAAACTTTGTTAGTTTGGGCCCTGGGCGTTGCCGTGACAACGCCCAGGGCCCGGCTGAATCAGAAACCGGCGCTGGCCGTATCCAGCGCCTGGATCGCCTCGGCATCCAGGCTCAGGCGCGAGGCCTTCGCCAAATCCTGCAATTGCTCGAGGCTGGTGGCGCTGGCGATGGGCGCGGTCACTTCCGGCCGGGCGATCAGCCAGGCCAGCGCGATTTGTGCCGGGGTGGCTTTGAGCCGCGCCGCCTGCGCGTCGAGCACCTTCAGCAGGGCAAAGCCCTTCTCGTTGAGGTATTTCTGCACGCCGGCGCTGCGCGGCTTGTTCTGTGCATCGGCGGCGCTGCGATACTTGCCGGACAAAAAGCCCGAGGCGAGGCTGTAATAGGTGATCACGCCCACCTGTTGCTCCCGGCAGAGCGGGCCAAGCTCATCCTCGAAAATCGCCCGTTCGGCCAGGTTGTAATGCGGCTGGAGCGATTCATAGCGCGGCAGGCCGAGCCTCTCGGAGACCTCCAGAGCTTTGCGCAGCCGCGGCGCCGTGTAGTTCGAGGCACCGAGCACGCGCACCTTGCCGGCTTTCACGAGCTTGCCGAACGCTTCCAGCGTCTCCTCCAGCGGGGTCGCCTCGTCATCCTTATGCGCCTGGTACAGATCGATATAGTCGGTCTGGAGCCGGATCAGCGAGGCTTCCACGGCATATTCGATCCGCTTGGCCGACAGGCCACTTTTGCCTTCGCCCAAATCCATGCCGACCTTGGTGGCCACGATCACCTTGTCGCGGTTTTTGCGTTCTTTCATCCACACGCCGATGATCGCCTCGGACTCGCCGCCTTTATGGCCCGGCGCCCAGCGCGAATAGGCATCCGCAGTGTCGATCGCGTTCAGCCCGGCATCCATCAGCGCGTCCAGCAGGCGGAACGAGGTCGCGGTATCGGCAGTCCAGCCCAACACGTTGCCGCCGAACATGATGGAGGGCAGCCTCAGCCCCGACCGGCCCAGTTCTTTCGTCCGCATTTTCTTTAAAACCCTTCCAGAACAATTTTACCGCGGGCGCTTCCCGCTTCGATGGCCGCATGCGCCCGTTTGAGATTCGCCGCATTGATGGTGCCGTGATGCGCGGTCATCGTTGTTTTTAACGTCCCGTTATCCACGAGATGCGCGACCGCTTCAAGGATCAGATGCTGCTCTTCCATGGTCGCGGTGTGCAACACGCCGCGGGCGAACATATATTCCGTGTGCAGCGTGCCGCATTTGCGGATCAGCGTGGAGACATCGACCGTGCCGGTGCTGGACTCGATGATCCCGATCGCGCCTTCGGGGGCCATCAGTTCGGTCAGCTTCTTGAAATGCATGCGCTGATTCGTGACGCAGAAAACATAGTTGGGCGCGGGCAGGCCGAAGGCTGTGAACTGCGCCGCCATGTCCTCATGGTGGTTGATCACATGGTGGGCGCCAAGCTCCCGGCACCATTGCGCGGTTTCCGGCCGTGAGGCCGTGGCGATGATGTCGAGGCCGGTGAGCTTCGCGGCAAGCTGGATGGCCATGGAGCCGACACCGCCGGCGCCGCCCACGATCAGCAAGGTGCCGTGCGAGTCCGGGCTGCGCGGGATGCGAAAACGGTCGAACAGCATCTCCCAGGCGGTGAGCGTGGTCAGCGGCAGCGCCGCCGCCTCGGCAAAGTTCAGGGTCTTCGGCTTGTGGCCGACGATGCGATGATCGACCAGATGGAATTCCGCGTTCGTGCCCGGCCGGGTCGGCACGCCGGCGTAAAACACCTCATCGCCCACAGCGAAATTCTGCACCTCGGGGCCGATGGCGCGGACGATGCCGGCGGCATCGAAGCCGAGCACGCGCGGCTCGCCCAGAGGCTCCCCGCCCAGGCGGATTTTCGTATCGACCGGATTGACGGACACCGCTTTGATTTCCACCAGCAGGTCGTGATGGCGCGGCACCGGAACGGCGACCTCGAGATCATGGAGCGATTCAGGGTCGGTAATTGGCTTGGAATGGGTAAAGGCGACGGCTTTCATGAACGGATACTCTCTCTTTGCGGACGCGAACGGTTCGGTCGTTCGCTTCGCTGGACAGATAAGAGCGGTCAGCCGATCCTCAATAGGGCGGGGCCGTCGCGGTCGAGCCAGGCGCTGGCTGCGGCGCGATGCGGCGTCAGCTCGTCGGTCAGCGCCCAGAAATGCCGGCCATGATTCATATGCCGTAAATGCGCGACCTCGTGGCCGACCACGTAATCCTGCACGAAATCGGGCGCGCAGATCAGCCGCCAGCAGAAGGCGAGGGTGCCGTCCGGCGCGCAGGAGCCCCAGCGTGTCCGCGTGTCTTTGACGCGCACGCATTTGGGGCTGAGCCCGGCGAGTTTGGCCTTGGCGGCGGCTTGGGCGGTCAGTTCCTGGCGTGCCAGACGTTTCAGGCAATCGGCGACGCGGCGGCCCAAAAATTCCGGCTGGCCGGTGACCAGGATGCGCCCGTCCTCGATCCAGGCGCCGCCACGACCACTTGGCACCGGGCAGATTTCATGCGGCTTCCCATGCACCGGCACCACCGCGCCGGGCACGAAGGGCAGGGCGCTGGGCAGGGACGCCAGCCGTTCCGCCACCCAGGCCTCATGCGTTTGCAGAAGGGCCAGTCCAGCGCGGCGCGAGGCGCGCAGCGGCAAGGTGATGACCACGCCGCCTTGGGTCGGGTCGATGCGCAGCGAGATCTTGCGCGCGCGCGTGGAACGACGGAAAGCCACCTGCGCCAGCGCGCCTTGGATCGGCACCAGCTCGGTGGTAAGTGGCGTGCTCATGGCCGGCGCGGCAGCTGGCCGGGCCATTCGACGATATGATGCTCCAGGGGGCCGGCATCGCGCTCACTGATCGCCCGCCCCGCAACGCTGGCTCCGGCCTCGATTACGCTCTCCGCGCGCCCCGTGATGAGCGGATGCCAGGGAGGCAGGTCCTTGCCTTCCTGCAACCGGCGATAGGCGCAGCTCGGCGGCAGCCAGTCCACTTTTTTCAGCTTTTTCGGGGTCAGCTGCACGCAGTCGGGGATCTTGGTCTTCCGCCGCGCATAATCGCCACAACGCGCGGTTTTCACGTCCAGCAGGCCGCAGGCCACGTTGGTGAAGCTGAGTTCGTCGGTATCCTCGTCACGGAGCTTGTGCAGGCAGCAGCGGCCGCAGCCGTCGCAGAGGGATTCCCACTCCGCCTTGCTCATCTCCGCCAGGGTTTTGTCGTGCCAGAATCCCATCGCTCGCTACCCTATACCTTAGACCTATCGCTCTCGCGGAGAAGGAAGGCTACTTTTTGTGAACAAAAAGTAGCAAAAAAACTTTGTTAAATTTGGCCTGCGCCGTTTCAGCGCCCCAGCGCCAAACCCAAAGAAGTTTTTGCGCCGCTTTTTCCAAAAAGCGGCCACTTTCTATCTTCCCTTTCTCCTTAGCCCGGCGTTTTCGGCCACCGCCGGTGCAGCCACAACCAGGCGCCCGGCGTCTCGCGGATCCAGCGTTCCAGAATATTGTTCATATCCGTGGTCATGGTCAGCACGTCGCGTTCCTTGTCGCCGCTGTCGGGCAGCGCCATGGGCGGCTCGAAGATCACATGCAGCCGGGCCGGGCCGACGCGCAGCGCGCGCGAGGGAAAGACGGGGCATCTGAATTTGAGGGCGAAGCTTGCCAGCGCCGGCCCGGTCATCGCCGGGCGGCCGAAGAACGGCACGGAAATGCCGTTATCGAGTTTCTGATCCATCAGCAGGCCGAGACTCTCACCGCGCATCATATGCGCATAGGCCTGGCGGGCGCCGGTATTGCCTTTTGGAAACATCGTCACCTTGCGCTGAAAATTCGCTTCGCGCAGGCGCAGGATGATGTCGTTGACCAGGCTATTGCTGGCGGCGCGGTACATGAAGCCGACATCGACGCCGCGCTTATAAGCGGCCGGCGGGAGGATCTCCCAATTGCCGATATGGCCGGTGAAAAAGATTGTCGGTTTGCCTGGCTCCAGCGCCGGGGCGACATTCTCGTCCCAGCCGGTGACGTGATAGCCGGGGCCGGACGCGGTCTCGTGCAGATTGCCGATCTGCGCCAGCTCGGCGACCGTGCTGCCGAGATTCTCCCACACTTCGGCGACGATTCGCTTGCGTGCGGCGGCGTCGAGTTCGGGCATTGCCGCCTGCAGGTTGCGGTCGGCCACTTTCGAGACCGGGATCAGCGGGCCGATCGTCCTGGCGACACCGCCGCCAAGGCGCGACGCGGAGGCCGGCGGCAAGGCGCGAAAAATCGCCAAGGCCGCACGCACCAAAGCAGCCTCGGCCTTATGCGCCAGAGGCACGGGTTTCACTTCAGGGGCGCTCATGCCAGCAGGCGCTCCAGCGCCGCCTCGTCGTCCCAGTGCAGGCGCACCGTAACCACCGCGCTAGCCGCCCTGAGCGTGTCAGGCAGTTTCACGAAATCCTTTGCCGTCGTCACCAATAGCGCTCCTTCAGAAGCGGCCGCGCCGAGAAGCCGCGCCGCATCGCTCGCTCTATACACATGATGGTCGGGGAATTCATGGGTGGCGACCGGATCTCCCCCCAGCGCCCGCACCGAGGCGAAAAATTTCTCCGGACGGCCGATCCCGGCGAAGGCCACGACCTTTCGCCCCCGCAGTTCCGTCTCACTCGCCGGCACCAGCCGGGCCCGCAGCACCGGCAGCGTGGCCGGCAGGCGGGAGAGCGCGCCGGTTTCATCCTCGCCGATCAGCACAGCCGCCTGCACGCGGGCGGCGGCGGCGGCGACGGGCTCTCTCAATGGCCCGGCGGGGAGGAGAAAAAAATTGCCGAACCCGTAGCCGCCATCGATGACGAGCAGAGACAAGGTCTTGGCCAGAGAGGGATTTTGCAGCCCGTCGTCCATGATGATGGTGGTAGCACCTTCCGCCAGGGCCAGCCGGGCTCCGGCGGCGCGGTCGTGGGCCAGAATGGTGGGGGCGGTGGCGGCCAGAAGCAGCGCCTCGTCCCCCACGTCCTCGGCGGTGTGCAAGGTGGGATTGACCAGCACCGGCCCGGCCAGTCGGCCACGATAGCCGCGGGTAAGCGCGAAACGTCGGCCCGGCAGCCGGGCCAGAAGATCCAGCGCCACCACTGTTTTGCCGGCACCGCCGACGCCGGCATTGCCGACGCAGATCACTTTGATGCCCGGCGCGAAACTAGGCTTTTTCACGCGGCGTGCGGTAATGGCGGCGGTGATGGCGCCGAACGGTGCAAGCAGATACGCGAGCAACCCGCGCTTCGCCCAGAATCCCGGTGCCTTCATTCTGCTTCCTTGAGGATTAAGTCAGCCAGACGAAGCGGCAGGTCTTCGGCGGTGCGCAAGGCGGCGGCCGCGCGCCCGCCGGCCGCTTCCGCTGCATCCGGCTCTCGCAGCCAGCTTCGCACCGCCGCGGTGAGGGAGGCGCAATCCGTCACCTCGATCAGCGCTTGGGCGGCGCGCAGCCGGGCCGCGGCTTGCAGAAAATTCTCGTTATGCGGACCGGTGATGACCGGGCGGCCAAGCTGTGCCGGCTCGATCAGGTTATGCCCGCCATAGCCGACCAGGGAGTTGCCGATGAAGGCGAAAGGGGCGGCGCGGAAGAACAGCCCCAATTCGCCCAGCGTGTCGGCGACGTAAACCTGCCCCGCGCGCGGCGCTTCGCCCGAAGAACGGCGCGGTGCGTTGCCGGCCAGCGCGGCGATTTCGGCGCCGCGCTCGGGGTGACGCGGCACGATGACGGTGACCAGATCGGGAAATGCCGGCAGCAGCGCGCAATGCGCCTGCAGGATGAGTTCCTCTTCGCCAGGATGGGTGCTGGCGGCCAGCCAGAGCGACGCCGGAATGCGCTTGCGAAAGCCGGCAAGCCCGTCCTCATCCACCGGCAAGGGCGGCGTGAAAAACTTCAGATTGCCCCATTCCAGCACGTCACGCAGGCCGAGGCGGCGAAAATTCTCGGCATCTCCTGCCGATTGCGCATGCACGTGGCGGAACGGCGCCAGGATGCGGCGGGTAAGGCGCGGCACGCGCCCCCAGTTGCGCGCGGATGTGGCGGAAATCCGCGCATTGATCAGCAGGCGGGGAATGTTGCGCCGGTCGCATTCGGTGAGCAGGCCCGGCCACAGCTCACTTTCCACGAACACCGCCACGTCCGGCCGCCAATGATCGAGAAATCTCTTCCCCCAGCCAGGCACGTCCAATGGCACGAACTGGTGCCGGGCGAAGGCGGGCAGGCGGGCGGCGGCGAGATGGGCCGAGGTGACCGTGCCGGTGGTCAGCAGCACCTCCGCCTTGCCGCCCAGCGCCTGGATCACGGGCAGCACCGACATGGTTTCTCCCACGCTGGCGGCATGAACCCAGACAAGTTTGCCCGCCGGACGAGGTGCCTGCGTCACCCCGTACCGCTCGGGCAGCCGGACGGGAATCTCTTTGCCGCGCGCGGCACGCTGGCGCAAAAACCGGCGCAGATAGGGGGAGGCGAGCCGGCCAGCGAGGCGATAGGCACTGATCATAACAGCCCCGAAGCGTCGTCCATCGCCGCGATCAGCGCCGCCGTCACCGTCTCGACACCGTCTTGCCAATCCTCGCGCGCCACGCTGATCGGCTTACCACAGACCAGCACGCCATGGCCGAACGGCAAAGGCAGGCGCATCCGGTCCCAGGACCCCAAGGTTTTGGCGCGGCTGGTCAGCGCGGCGCAGGGTAGAACCTGCCGTCCGCTCATGGCCGCCAACTGCGCCACGCCGGGCGCGCAGACCCGGCGCGGTCCGCGTGGCCCGTCCGGTGTCAGCGCCACGTGCGTGCCGGCGTTGAGCGCCTCGAGTAGGCCGCGCAGCCCGGCAGCCCCACCCCGCGAGGAGGAACCCGACACCAGCCCAAGGCCCATATGCCCGATGATGCGGCCGATCAGCTGCCCATCGCGATGCCGGCTCGCCAGCCCCACGGCCGGGCGGACCATGCCGCGCCGCCGCGCCTGCTGCCAGAGGATCGCCATGCTGGGGATCGTCTCATGCCAGAAGGCGACGATCATCGGCCCTCCGGTCGCCAGTTGCTGCAGTTCGCTCTCCCCCGCGATGCGCCAACGCACGGTCTTCAACACCAGCAACACATAATGCGCGACCAGCCAGGCGGCCGCTGCCCGCAGCCAGTCGGATTGCAAAAGTTTCTTCACAGGGCGGGCGGTAGCATTCCCCTCGCGCGAAGGCCAGCGACAGGCCGGTGGCGCGCAACAGGACGGCACTCAATCCTTGTAAATCATCTTTCTCGTCATGCCGCCATCAAGCATGAATTCCGCACCGGTGATGAAGCCCGACTCCGGCCCGAGCAGATAGGCCGCGAGGCTCGCCACATCTTCCACCGTGCCGACCCGGCCCGCGGGGTGCTGGGCGTGGTCCTCGGGGCGGATGCGATAATGCTGGGTGTCGATCCAGCCCGGCGAAATACAGTTTACGCGGATATCCGGGCCAAGGCTGATCGCCAAGGCATGGGTGAGGGCGAGCAGCCCGCCTTTGCTCGCCGCATATGATTCGGTATCCGGCTCGGACATATGGGCGCGGGTGGAAGCGACGGTGACAACCGATCCCTTCGCCGCGCGCAGCATCTGTGCGCCGGCCTTCACCAGCAGAAACGTGCTGGTGAGGTTGGTGGCGAGCACGCTCGACCATTCCGCGAGGCTTAGCGTTTCGACCGGCTTGCGGATCATGAAGCCGGCATTGCAGACGATCCCGTCGAGCCGTTTTTCCATGCCATGGATACCGTCGATGAGACTTTGCACCTCATCCTCGCGCGAGACGTCACAGACGACGCCGCGCGCGCCGGCAACGGAGGCGGGCTCCTTGTCGGCAATAATCACGGTCGCGCCGTCCTTCACCAGCCGCGCCGCGATGCCGGCGCCAATGCCTTGCGCGCCGCCGGTTATGAGGAATACGCTCATTTTAAGACTCCATGAAGAAAGAGGCCGCTTTTTGAAAAAAGCGGCGCTAAAACTTTTTTGAAACTGGGCCCGCGCCGCTGAAACCAGCACGGCCCAGTTTAAAGAAGTTTTTTGCTTCTTTTTTTCAAAAAAGAAGCGCTTCCTTCCTTACGCCGCCGGTTGCACCGCGGATTTCAGCTGCCCGCACGCCGCCAGAATGTCCTGGCCGCGCGGTGTGCGCACCGGCGAGGCATACCCGGCGTTCATCACGATGTCGGCGAATTTGCGGATCGCCGCCGGGGTGCTGGTCTCGTAGGTGCTGCCCGGCCAGGGATTGAACGGGATCAGGTTCACCTTCGCCGGTAGCCCGGCGATGAGTTTTACCAGCGCCCGCGCATCGGCTTCGGAATCGTTCAGGCCCTTCAGCATCACATATTCAAAGGTGATGCGCCGCGCATTGGAGGCCGCGGGATAGCGGCGGCAGGCAGCGATCAGCTCAGCGATCGGGTATTTGCGGTTCAGCGGCACCAGCTCGTCGCGCAGATCGTCACGCACGGCATGCAGCGAGACCGCGAGATTCACACCCAGCTCTTCACCGGCCTTGTCCATCATCGGCACCACGCCGGAGGTGGACAAGGTGATGCGCCGCCGCGACAAGGCGATGCCTTCGCCATCCATGATGATTTTCATGGCTTTCGCGACATTTTCATAATTGTACAGCGGCTCGCCCATGCCCATCAGCACGATGGTGGAGAGCAGGCGCGGGGTTTCGCCTTTCGGGCTCGGCCACTCGCCATAGGCGTCGCGCGCTGCCATGAACTGGCCGACAATCTCCGCGGCCGACAGGTTGCGCGCCAGGCGCTGTGTGCCGGTATGGCAGAAGCGGCAGGAAAGGGTGCAGCCCACCTGCGAAGAGATGCAGACCGCGCCGCGATCCTCTACCGGATCGGGGATGTAGACGGTCTCCACCGCCTCATGATCGCGGAAGCGGAACAGGAATTTGCGCGTCTCGTCCTGCGAGAGCTGGTCGGCGGCCACCTCCGGCCGGCCGATGACGAAGCGCTCGGTCAGCTTTTGCTGGAGTGGCTTGGCGATGGTGCTCATCGCCGCGAAATCGCGCACGCCCTGGTGATAAATCCAGTGCCAGAGCTGCTTGGCGCGGAAGGCTTGCTCGCCGGCTTGCGCCATTTCGGCCGCCAGCTCCTCGCGCGACAACCCCACCAAATCCCGCCGCCCGTCCGGCAGCACATTGGCCGGCGGCGCGAACAGCGCCGCCTTGGCGAGAATCCGTTCCCGCTCGGTGGCGGTGAGTTCGGTTACGGACATGCCGTGCTGATGGCGTCATAGGCGCCCGAAAAACCGGCCAGGGAGAAATCGTCGGTGACCATATGGCCATGCGGGGTGGTGCCTTTGGCCTCCGCGCTCGCGCCGTTGCGGAAGGCTTCAACCGCGCCATGGCCATTGGTGGTGAAGGCGGTGTCTCCCTGCGTGTAGAAATCGATCGGTTGGCCGTTCACGCTGACCGTCACTTTGGCGTCCTTGGGATAGGCGTAGCCAGCGGTCAGCGTGACCTCGTCATGCACGCCGTGGCGCTCGGTCACGGTGAGCATCACCGCGCCGCGCTTGGCAATTGCCGGATCGGAATGCGTGGCGGTGGTGAAGGCATAGCAGGCCTTGTCGGCGCCGTGGCCATAGGTCGCGGCTGTCCAGTTGCCAAATTTGCCGTCATTCGGCCCTAGTGCCGTCGGGCCACCCGCGGCAAAAGCCAAAGTGGGAGCGAGGAAAAACAGCGCGGAGAGGATCGGTTTCATGGGCCATTCCCATACCGCAAACGCCCTCGCGCTCACAAGCAGCCTGTTGCCGCTTTGGTGGGTTGGAAATATCACTTCCTCGCCTAAATACGACGAACCTTAGTTCAAGGAGAGATGAATGAGCATGAAGACGAACCTGCCGACCGTTCCGTTCGGCAAGACCGGCATGAACATTACCCGGGTCGGTTTTGGCTCCTGGGCCATTGGTGGCGGCGACTGGGCGGTCGGCTGGGGCGACCAGGAGGACAAGGATTCCATCCAGGCGATCCAGCATGCTGTGAAATGTGGCGTGAACTGGATCGACACGGCGGCGATCTACGGCCTTGGCCGCTCCGAAGAGGTGGTGGCGGCAGCGATGCGCGACATCCCGAAGTCCGAGCGCCCGTTCATCTTCACCAAATGCGGCCTGATCGGCGATAAGGCGAACCCGAATGAGCTGCCCAAGCGCGTCGGCGCCCCCGCCAGCATCCGTCGGGAAGTTGAAGGCTCTTTGAAGCGCCTGGAGGTCGAGCAGATCGACCTGTACCAGATGCACTGGCCTGCCAATGACGGTTCCACGGTCGAGGAATATTGGCAGGTGCTGCTGGACCTGAAGAAGGAAGGCAAGATCCGCGCCGCCGGCCTTTCCAACCATAATGTCGAGCAGCTGACGGCCGCCGAGAAACTCGGCCATGTCGACACGCTGCAGCCGCCTTTCTCCGCCATCAAGCGCGAGGTCGGCGACAAGGAGCTGGCCTGGTGCCACCAGCATAATACCGGCGTGATCGTCTACAGCCCGATGCAGGCCGGCCTGTTGACCGGCGCCTTCAGCAAGGAACGTGTCGCCGCACTTCCCAAGAATGACTGGCGCTCGCGGAATGTCGAGTTCACTGAGAATCTCGACAAGAACCTGGCTGTGGCCGCGGCGATGGCGAAGGTGGCGGCGCGCTACAACGTCTCCACCGCGTCGGTGGCCGTGGCCTGGACCTTGGCCTGGCCGGGTGTGACCGCCGCAATCGTCGGCGCACGCAGCCCGAAGCAGGTGGATGGCTGGCTCGCCGCCTCCACGCTCGCACTCTCCGCCGCCGACATGGAAGAGATCGGCGCGGTGATCGCTTCGTCGGGCGCCGGCGTTGGGCCGGCCAAGCCGAAGGCGTAAGTAAGGAAAGGAAGGGCTACTTTTTGTGAACAAAAAGTAGCAAAAAAACTTTGTTAGTTTGGGCCGTGCTGGTTTCAGCGGCACGGGCCCAGTTTCAAAAAAGTTTTTGCGCCGCTTTTTTCAAAAAGCGGCCCTTTCTTTCTTAATACCCCAGCGCCCGGTCAATCGCCGTCGGCGCCTTTTCCCCCGCCGCCAAGGCTTCAAGGTTTTTCTTGAAGACTTGCAGCGTCAGCGTGTTGTAGGTGCCGGGATCGTCCGACGACATATGCGGCGTGATGATCAGGTTTCTTGTCGTCCAGGCGCGGTGACCTTGCGGCAGCGGCTCGGTGTGGAACACGTCCAGGATCGCACCGCGGAGTGTTTCGGCCTCCAGCGCGTCGAGCAGCGCCTCCTCGTCCACCAACCGGCCGCGCCCGATATTGATAATGCCAGCACCCTTGGGCAGTTTTTTGATGCGCTCGGCGGAGAGCAGGTTGCGGGTTTCCGGCGTCAGCGGGCAGGCTAGGAGCAGAATATCGGTCTCGGGGAGAACCGCGTCGAGCGCCGCCGTGGTCACGGTGCGGGCGCAATGCGGGTGCGGCGCACCGGAGCGGCTCACGCCGGTAACCTGCATGCCGAGGCGGCTGGCCTGCATCGCCGCGGCGCCGCCCAGGCTTCCCAGCCCTACCACGGTGAGGCGGTGGTTTTTGGCGACACCACATAATTCATGGTGCCAATGCTGTTCGCGCTGCGCCGTGGCCAGGCGCGGCATGGCGTTCACCAGCATCAGGATCGCCATCAGCGCATATTCGCCGGCTTTGTCGCTGTGTACGCCGCGATTGTTCATGATCAGCACGTTGGGCGGGATGCGGTCGAAGGGCTGCAGGCCGTCCACCCCGGCGGAGGTGAGTTGCAGCAGCCGCAGCTTCGGCGCCGCGAACAGGTCCAGCTTCTTCAGGCCCCGCGTCGGTGCGATGAGCGCCTCGACGGTCTCGGCCTGGGCCAGAAATTCCTCCGCCGTGCTGCCGATGGTGACGCGGTGACCGGCAAGGCCGGCCTCGTCCCATTCGGCCTGTTCCATCGGCTTATCGATATTGTCCAGCTCGTTGTGGATATGAATGTGCATCTTGTGCTCTTTGTGACGGTGGCTTGAGAAGAGGCGGTCAGCGTGCATGCCCCGGCAGGGCCAGCAGGAGAAGGCTGATCAGCGCGCCGAGCAGGAAGCCGACCAGCGTACCGTTGACGCGGATATATTGCAGGTCCCGGCCGACCCGCAGCTCCAGCTTCTCGGTGATGGTCGGCGTGTCCCAGGCGCTGACCACCTGGCCGATGAAGCCCGCCAGCTGAGCCTGTGCCGCAGGGAGCAGGTTAACAACCAGCCGCTCGACCGTGCCGTTGACCCGGGCGCGCGCCGTCTCGTCGCGCGCCAGCACCTCGCCGAGATTGGCAAATGCGCCTTCGATC
>DATJHR010000040.1:0-18897 GCA_035493735.1 Acidocella sp. | reverse complement strand
CCAAGTCGCACAATGCCGTCGCGGTGGCGGTCGCACAGAAGCGGGCGGACTGGGGCATGGCCATTGAGTCGGTCGCGACTCAGTACGGCCTCGGTTTCATCCCGACCCAGGAGGAGCATTATGACTTTGCTGTTCCGGCGGCCCGATTCGAGCGGGAGGCGGTTCGGCAGTTTCGCGCGCTGCTCGAAGATGAAGACATCAGGGCACGTCTACGAGCCCTGATGTTCAATATTTAGAATGGGATTACCTGAAAAGCGGCGGAAGCGGAGGAAAAGGCTTCTTTTTGTGAACAAAAAGAAGCAAAAAAACTTTGTTGATGCTGGGCCATGGGCGTTGGCGCTGACAACGGCCATGGCCCAGCATAACCAAAAGTTTTTGCGCCGCTTTTTTCAAAAAGCGGCCGCTTTTCTCAGAGGCCATAAGCGGTCCAGGGGATAAAGCGCACCCGGTCGCCTGGTTGTATGTCGCGCGCTTCATCTGACAGTTCGACGAGCCCATCCGCCCATGATAGGCCGGAGATCCGGCCTGAGCCTTCCGAGGGGAAGACCTCGGCCCAGCCTTGGGCAGTGAGGCGGGCACGCAGATATTCGCGGCGCCCGGCCTGTTTCACCTTCGCAAAATTCGCCGGCACCTCGAAACCTTGGGGTTCACGCCAGCCTGCACCTGCGCGCAAAGACAGCGCGGGGAGGGCGAAGACCATGGTGCAAACCATGGCAGCGACGGGATTTCCGGGCAGGCCGAAGACCGGCACGCCTTGCCAATGCGCCAGCGCCACCGGCCGGCCCGGCTTCATCGCCACGCGCCAGTCCTGCAGCTGCCCTTCCTCACGCAAAAGGCGCGAGACATGATCCTCATCGCCTTGTGAGGCGCCGCCCGAGGTCAGGATCGCATCGACGCGCCCCAGTGCCCCGTTGAGCGCCGCGCGGATCATGGCGCGGTCGTCGCGTGCGATGCCCAGATCCACAGGTACGTAGCCGAGGCGGGAGAGGACCGAAAGCAGCATCGGACGGTTGGCGTCAGGTGTGAGCGCAGGCGCGGCTTCGGCCTGAGCATGATCGATCAGTTCCTCGCCCGTCGAGAGCACACCCACACGCAGTTTCGGCCGCACCGTCACGCTGCGGATCCCGAGCGCCGCCGCCAGGCCGATGTCGGGCGCGCGCAGCACGGCTCCGGCCTTGAGTGCAACCTGCCCGGCCTTCATGTCCTCTCCCGCCTGGCGGGTATTCTCGCCGGGTTTTTTGGGCGGACGCCCGGCGGTCAAAAGCCCGTTTTCAACCCGCGCATGTTCCTGCAGCAGCACCGTATCCACCCCTTCGGGCAGCGCGGCGCCGGTCAGGATGCGCAGCATCTGGCCCGCAGGCACTGCGCCGGTAAAAGGTACGCCCGCCGCGGCACGGCCCTCGGCCAGCCTCACGGGCCCGGCGCGGAAGTCGATGGTGCCGAAGGCATATCCGTAGCCATCGACGGCTGAATTCGCCGCGGGCGGATGGCTCCTGCGCGCCACCGCATCCTCGGCCAGCACATGCCCGGCGGCCTCCAGAAGCGGCAGTTCCAGGCGATTCTCGAGGGGCGTGATCGAGCTTTTGAGCCGCTCCAGCACCTCACCGACCGGCGTCCAGTCCACGCCCGGCGGCAGGGAGGACCCTTTGCGCTGCAAGCGATCGAGTCCCGTTTCCTTGATGATGAAATCGGCAATGGCGGGAATGTCGTCGAGATCGAAGATCGGCAGGGCGCGATCCGGCAGATTGAGGCCCGGATCACCATAATCCGACGCGATCGCGCGAATGGTCGGAAACGCCGGTGCCAGGGGTGTGGTGCCGGTGGCGGCGCGGACGGTCTCAATTTTCGGATGAGGCCCGCGCTTGAAGCCCTCGACCAGCACCAGATCGACGCGGCTCAGCCGCGCGAGATGCGTGGTCAGATCCGGTTCTTCCGTCCCGCGAAGTTCGTGCATCAGGGCCCAGCGCTGATGGGTTGCGAGCAAGACTTCCTGCGCCCCGGCTTCGCGGTGGCGATAGCTGTCGCGGCCGGGCTGGTCGATGTCGGCGTTGTGGTGAGCATGCTTGACGGTTGAGACTTTAAAGCCGCGTGCGGTGATCTCGGTGACCAGCCGCTCGACCAGGGTGGTTTTGCCGGAATTCTTGAGGCCCGTAACCCCGTAGACCCGCATCTCCGTCTCCCGACAAAGGAAGTGGCCGCGCTTTGAAAAAAGCGGCGCAAAAACTCTTATCACGCTGGGCCTGAGTCTCTGTCGCCGACAACGCCCAAGGCCCAGAGTCAATAAAGTTTTTTTGCTTCTTTTTGTTCACAAAAAGAAGCCTTTTCCCTGACTTTGCTATTGAGCCGCCATACGCGACGCAACAGGTGAGATGCGGGCCGCACAGAACTTGAACTCAGGAATTTTCCCCATCGGGTCAAGGGCGGGGTTGGTGAGAAGGTTGGCGGCAGCCTCCGTGTAGCAGAAGGGCATATACACCATCCCGTCCGGAACGTCCCGGTCGGATCGCACCTTGATCTCGACCGCACCGCGGCGCGTCTCCACACGGATCATGTCGCCGGGATTCAGGTGCGACCGGAACAGCTCCGTGGGGGCCATGAAGACAACGGCTTCGGGCTCGAGCGTGTCCAGAACGTCCGCGCGCCGGGTCATCGCGCCTGTGTGCCAATGCTCCAGGACGCGCCCGGTGGACAGGATCATGGGGAAGTCCATGTCCGGCACCTCGTCGGGAGGGCGCATGTTTGCGGGCACGATCTTGGCGCGGCCGTTCTCGGTCGGGAAACCCTGATAGAAAATGATCTCGTTGCCGGGCTGATCCGGCGCATCGACCGGATACGTGACCGCGCCTTCGCGCTCGAGCCGTTCCCAGGTGATGTTGGCCATGGACGGCATCGTCATCGCCATCTCGGCGAAGACGTCCGCTGGGCCTTGGTAGTTCCAGGGCAGGCCAAGGCGTCTGCCGATCTCCTGGATGATCCACAAATCCTGCCGCGCGTTGCCGGGCGGTTGAATGACCGGGCGCGAGAGTTGCACCCGGCGATCGGTGTTGGTGAACGTGCCGGACTTCTCGGCGAAAGCGGATGCCGGGAGCACCACGTCAGCATGGTAGGCGGTCTCGGTCAGGAACAGGTCCTGAACCAACAGGTGGTCGAGCATCGCCAGCGCCTGCCTCGCGTGATTGAGGTCGGGATCGGACATCGCCGGATTTTCGCCTTCAATGTACATGCCGTTGATCTCTCCGGCATGGATCGCGCGCATGATCTCGACCACCGTGAGGCCCTTCTGCGGATCGAGTTCCTGGCCCCAGAACGTCTCGAAGCGTTTGCGGACGCTCGCCTTGTCGACCGGCTGATAATCCGTGAACACCATCGGGATCAGGCCGGCGTCGGAGGCGCCCTGCACGTTGTTCTGGCCACGCAGGGGGTGAAGCCCCGTGCCCTTGCGGCCGATCTGGCCGGTCACGAGGGCGAGCGCGATCAGGCAGCGGGAATTGTCGGTGCCATGCACATGCTGGCTGATGCCCATGCCCCAGAAAATGATCGATGCCTGGCTCTTGGCATAGAGGCGGGCGACCTCCCGCAGGGTCTCGGCATCGATGCCGCAGACCGGAGCCATCCTCTCGGGTGTGAACTCCTTGATGTTCTCGCAAAGCGCTTCGAAGTCCTCGGTATAGGCGGCGATATATTGCTCGTCGTAAAGCCGTTCGGTGATGATCACGTTGAGCAGGGCATTGAGCATGGACACGTCGGTGCCCGGCTTGAAGGCCAGGTGCTTATAGGCATGCCGCGACAACGCCTGGCGGCGCGGATCGATGACGATCAGCTTGGCGCCATTCTTCTTGACAGCGTTCTTGATGAAGGTCGCGGCCACCGGATGGTTCACGGGCGGGTTGGAGCCGATCACGATGATCACCTCGGCATCCATCGCGGCGGCGAAGGGCGCTGAAACCGCGCCGGAGTTCAACCCTTCCATCAGGGCCGCGACGGAGGCGGCGTGGCAAAGCCGGGTGCAATGATCGACGTTGTTCGAGCCGAAGCCGAGGCGCACCAGCTTTTGAAACAGATAGGCTTCCTCATTCGACCCCTTGGCCGAGCCGAACCCGGCCAACGCTTTACGCCCTTTCTCATCACGAATCTTCTTCAGGCCCGCGGCGGCGCGGTCCAGCGCCTCCTCCCAGCTCGCCTCGCGGAAGTGGGTCCAGGGATTGGCGGGGTCAACCTGGTCGTTGGCGTCCTTCGGAACGTTGTCCAGGCGGATCAGAGGCACCGTCAGACGATGGGGATGGTGGATATAGTCGCTCCCGAAGCGCCCCTTGACGCAGAGCCGGTTGTGATTGGCCGGACCATCGATGCCTTCGGCGTACACGATCTTCTCGTCCTTGACCTCGTACGAGATCTGGCAGCCGACGCCGCAATAGGGGCAGAGGGACTTGACTTCCCGATCGGGCCATACGGTTCGTGTCTGGTTGGCATCGAGATAGGCGGACGGCATGAGGGCACCGGTGGGGCAGGCCTGGACGCATTCACCACAGGCCACGCATGTCGACTGCCCCATCGGGTCGTCAAAGTCGAATACGATTTTGGCCCCGTGGGAGCGATAAGCCATGCCAATGACATCATTGACCTGGACCTCACGACAGGCGCGGACGCACAGGTTGCACTGGATGCAGGCATCAAGGTTCACCCGCATGGCCGGATGGCTGAAGTCGCCGGTCCACCGCTTGGCCGCCGGAAAGCGGCTGGACGTCACACCGACATAATCTGCCTGCGTCCAGAAATGGGACGTGGGATCGTGGGACGTTGCCCGGGCGGGCTGGTCGGCGACCAGGAGTTCCATGACCATCGCGCGGGCCTTCACCGCGCGGTCGCTCTGGCTCTTCACCTTCATGCCGACCGCGGGCGTGCGTTTGCACGAGACGGCGAGCACCCTTTCTCCTTCGATCTCGACCATGCAGGCGCGGCAATTGCCGTCCGGGCGGTAGTCGGGGGCATCCTTGTGGCACAAATGAGGAATGTGAGTTCCGAGGCGCTTGGCAACTTGCCAGATCGTCTCGCCCGGATGTGCCTCGACCATCTCTCCATCGAACTCGAATGGGATGGGCGGCCCCGCCAGGGCATTGGCGTTGACGGGGCCGCTCGTGATCACGCCGGCTTTGCCTCCGGCCTTGGCCCCCTGTGAATAGACAGAACCGCCGGCTTGGCTCTTGCCGGGTTTCCCGCCTTCATCCTGCCTGGAGTCGGCTTGCAGATCTTTCGGATTCTTGTCGTCGCTCATCGGTTTACTCCGCGGCCAGGGGGCGGGCTGGGAACAGCTCGGGAAAGTACCGGATCACGCTTGTCAGCGGATTGGAGGCGGCCTGCCCCAGGCCGCAAATGGAAGCATCCTGCATGCAGGCCGCAAGCTCGCGGAGAAGATCGGTGTCCCAAACATTATTTTCCATCAGCGCGACGGCCTTTTGCGTGCCGACCCGGCAAGGTGTGCACTGGCCGCAGGATTCATCCTCGAAGAAGCGCAGGAGATTGAGTGCCGCCGCCTTCACATCGTCTTGGTCCGACAGAACGATCACCCCCGCCGATCCGATAAAGCACCCGTATTTTTCGAGGGTGCCGAAATCGAGTGGGATGTCGTTCATTGACGCGGGCAGGATGCCGCCTGACGCGCCGCCGGGCAGGTAGGCCGAGAATTTATGACCGTCCGCCATGCCGCCACAGAACTCGTCGATCAGCTCCTGGATGGTAATGCCGGCGGGCGCGCGTTTGACGCCGGGTTCCCTCACGCGGCCGGACACTGAGTACGAGCGAAGCCCCGCGCGGCCGTTGCGTCCATGACCGTTCCACCATTCCGGGCCCTTCTCGATCAGGTCTCGTACCCAGAACAATGTCTCGACGTTGTTGATGAGTGTGGGGCGCCCGAACAGGCCGACCTGGAAGGGAAATGGAGGCTTATGTCTGGGCAGGCCTCGCTTTCCTTCGAGGCTTTCGATCAGCGCGGATTCCTCGCCGCAAATATAGGCGCCGGCGCCGCGGCGCAGGTGGATCTTCGGCCCTCCGGGGGCCAAGGCGGCGATCTCGTGCCGCAAGATCTGATGCGAGATGGGATATTCGTCGCGCAGGTAGATGTAGATGTCCGTGGCTTCGACGACATGAGCGCCGATCAGCGTGCCCTCCAGAAACCGATGCGGATCGGTATTGAGGTAATACTGGTCCTTGAAGGTTCCGGGCTCGCCCTCATCGGCGTTGACCACCATCAGCCTGGGGCCGTGCTCTTGGACAACGGAGCGCCATTTTCGTCCCGCCGGGAAACCCGCACCTCCCAAGCCACGAAGCGCGCTGTCGTCCAGCACCTTGAGCACGTCATCCACGGAGAGGTCTCCGGACTGCAACCTGCGGAGGGTCTGATAGCCGCCGCCGGCGATATATTGCTCGTAGTCGATATAGTCCGGGACATGCGGATGCGTATCACCGTGGCCAACGGCTGACTTCACCTTCTCAACGTCGGCGCGATGAACGAAGTGATGCCCAACCTCGACCGCGGGCGCCACGTCGCAGAGCCCGACGCATGGCGCGCGGATCACACGCACCTCATTTCCCAATTCCGCCTCAAGCGCTTTCAGCAACGGCTCGGCACCGAACATCGAACAGGTCAGGCTGTCGCAGACGCGAACCGTCAGCTTCGGGACATTGTGCTCGTCCTCCTTCACGACATCGAAGTGGGCATAGAACGTTGCCGTCTCAAACACTTCAGCGAAGGCCAGGCCCATCACCTCCGCCAGCGCCCCAAGGTGAGCCGCCGAGATCTGGCCGAAATTGTCCTGAACCCGATGCAGGTACTCGATCAAGAGATCGCGCTGACGGGCGCCGGTCCCGAGAAGGGCCTCGATCTCCGTCCTGGCGCGAGGATCAACTTGCCGACCCTTGGGGATTGATCGCGCTTTATCACGGCCTCGCCCGGGATGGTCGAACCGTCGAACCTTGCTGACATCGTTGTTTCCGGGATCGCTCATGGATCCTCCGTCTGTGCGTTACACGCCGCACATTTATGAGTATCACATAAAATAGAGCGGCCAGCTCGCGTCATCAAGGATCGCCGGCATGCCGTCGTGGATCGGTTCGCTACTGGGGGCCGGCCTCGACCAGAAGCCCCATCTGGTTCGTTCGAGCGATCCCATATTTCTTGATTTGTGCCAAGGGTTGGTATTCATTGCGGAACAGGTATTTCTCAGGACAGCGCGAAGCCTTCGAGAGCCGTGGTGGGACCATCGCGCATCGCTGACAGGCTGGTGGGAGCAACCGCATTTCGGATGCGAACGGGGACAACCGCATGAGACGCTCTCTCATTCTGTTTGGATTTGCTGGCGTGCTCGTGCTCGCTTGCACTTTTGCGTCGAATGCGGCCGGTTCATCTGTTCTGACGGTCTATGGCGCCGGCACGCTGGCGGTGCCATTCCGGCAACTGGATGTGTTGTTTGAACAGCAGCACCCCGGTGTCACCGTGCAGCCGGAATTTGGCGGGAGTGTCATGCTGGCCCGGCAGATCACCGACTTGCATCACAGCGTGGATGTCCTCGGCGTCGCCGACTACCATGTGATTCCCAAATATCTGTTCGCTGCCGATGGCCGACCAGCCTATGCAAACTGGTATGTCGGCTTCGCCGGCAACGCGATCACCTTCGCCTACACGGACAAGAGCAAATACGCGAAGGACGTCACCCCACAGAGCTGGTACAAGCTGTTGGCCCGACCGGGCGTGGAGATCGGCCGCTCGAACCCGGATACCGACCCGTCGGGCTACCAGATCCTGCAGATGCTGAGCCTGGCGGAGAAAGCCTATGCAGCGCCGGGTCTCAAGGCGCGGATCCTCGCCAACGCGCCGCTTACCAATATGCGAGACACGGAAACTTCGCTCATCTCCGCGCTGCAACTGGGCCAGATCGACTATCTGGCGATTTACCGTTCTGACGCGATCCAGCACAAGCTGAACTACATCCGGCTGCCGGCGAAAATCGATCTCAGTAACCCGGATGACGCAGCTTTGTATAAGGCTGGGATCGCGCAAACGCATAACGGAGACCTGCCAGGCAATCCGATTGTCTATGCGGTCACGATCCCGACGAACGCGCCCCAGCCCGCCCTGGCGGCGCAGTACCTCGCCCTGCTGCTCAGCCCGCAGGGCCAACAGATCATGGCGCAGAGCGGCTTTCGCAGCGTTGCGCCAGCCATTGGTGTGCATGACTCGAAGATGCCGTCCACGATCCGCAATGCGGTGACGCCCTGGCCGGCGTGGTAAACCACTCCGGTTACAGCGCGGCTCATCACGCCGGAAAGGAGCGGGTATGCGATCTGCGGATCTGGCTTCAGAAACGCCGGATGCGGCGGGGCCGCCGCGGCCCCGCTGGTCGGCCGCCATGGCACGGCCGACCAGCGTGCTGCTGGTCTCCTGGTTCCTGGGCAGCCTGCTGCTGGCGTTCATCGTCGTGCCGCTTCTGGGGCTGGCCATCAGCCAGTCCGGCGGTAGCCTTGCGCACGTCGCGGCGTTGCCGGACGTGCAGCAGGCGATCCTGCTGAGTTTCGGCGCGGCGCTGCTCGCCACCTGCATCGCCGCCATAGTCGGCGTTCCTCTGGCCTACGCGCTGGCCCATGCGACGTTCCCGGCGCGCGGCGTTGTCGCGGCGATCGTCGATATTCCGCTCACCGTGCCACATACGGTGGCCGGCATCGCGTTGTTGTTCGCGTTCGGACGCCAGGGGATCTTCGGCGGGCCGGCCGAGGCGTGGCTCGGCCTGCGGTTCTGGGGCACGGTGGCCGGCATTGTGGTCGCCATGTTGTTCGTTTCCGTGCCCTATACGGTCAGCGCGGCGCGCATCGGTTTCGAGGCGGTCGATCCGCGGCTGGAGAAGGTGGCGCGCACACTCGGCATGGGGCCGTGGCGCGTGCTGTGGCACGTCACGCTGCCACTGGCGCGACGCAGCATCGCCACGGGCCTGGTCCTGACCTGCGCGCGGGCGATCAGCGAATTCGGCGCGGTGGTGATCCTGGTCTATTATCCGATGACGGCGCCGGTGAAGATCTACGAACTGTTCCTGCGCTTCGGCCTGACCGAGGCGGCCGGCATGGCGACGCTGCTGCTGGCACTCTCGCTGGCGCTGCTGATTCTGTTCCGCTGGGTCGCCCACGGACAAAGCAAAGCCTCCGGGTACGGACGATGAAGCGCGGGGCCATCTCGGTCGAGGATGTGTCGCTCGGCCTCGGCGCATTTTCGCTCCGGCATGTCACACTGGCTCTGGCCCCCGGCGAGATCGTGGCGCTGCTCGGCCCCAATGGCGCCGGCAAGTCGGTCACGCTGGAAACGATCGCCGGCTTTCACCGCCCGCGCGCCGGCCGCATTGCCATTAATGGGCGCGATGTCACGTTCCTGCCACCGGAGCTGCGACGCGTCGGGTTGCTGTTCCAGAATTACGGCCTGTTCCCGCATCTGACGGTGGCGGCGAACGTCGCCCTCGGCCTGGGCATCCGCGGACGCGCGGGGCGGTCACGGCACCCCGTTGTCGGGCAATTGCTCACCCGCTTTTGCATCGACCATCTGGCCAACAGGCTGCCTCACGATCTCAGTTCGGGTGAGAAGCAGCGCACCGCGCTGGCGCGCGCCTTGGCGATGCAGCCCGAGCTCTTCCTGTTCGACGAGCCGTTCTCCGCGCTGGATGCCCGCACGCGCGACACGCTGCGCGAGGAACTGCGGGCTTTCCTCCGCGAAGCCGCGGTGCCGACGATCTTCGTGACGCACGACCAGACGGATGCAACCGTCCTGGCCGACCGCGTCGCCATCATGGACCGCGGCCAGATCGTCCAGGCCGGGCCGGTGGCCGAGGTATTCCGCGCGCCGGCCAACAGCTTCGTCGCCGATTTCACCGGCGTGGAAAATCGCCTGCCGGGGCGCGTGATCAGCCGCGACGGTGCCCACTGGCAGATCGCGATCGGTAACCGGCTCTTGCATGTGGACGCTGCCCGCATGGCTGCGGCGGCGAACGTGTTCCTGTGCATCCGCGGCGAGGATGTCACCTTCTGCGCCACCCGCGATCCCGCGCCGCGCACATCCGCGGTCAACCGCCTGACCATGCGCGTGGTCCAAGTGATCGCTCTCGGGGCGCTGTGCAAAGTGGTGCTGGATGGCGGGTTCCCGCTGATCGCCTGCCTGACGCGCCGCGGGGCGCATGACCTCGGACTGGTTCCTGGTGGCGATGCCGTCGTGGAGATAGAACCGGGTTCGATTCATCTCCTGGCGACCTGAAGGAAAGTGGCCGCTTTTTGAAAAAAGCGGCGCAAAAACTTTTGCTATGCTGGGCCTGATTCTGTGTTGCCGACAATGCCCAAGGCCCCTGTTCACAAAAAGAAGCCTCCCATGCCTGGGCCGATTTGACCTAAGGTAATCGCGTTCTGAGCCACCGTAGTTTGGGTCACGACGCCGCATTTCATGCTGGGCCCTGGGCGTTGGCGCTGACAACGCCCAGGGCCCAGCATTGCCAAAAGTTTTTGCGCCGCTTTTTTCAAAAAGCGGCCGCTTTATCATGCCCTAGGCCTGGGGCACGCCATCCTGCTCCATCGTCACCTCAGCCTGGAGACTCTCGACGTCACGGAAGATCGAGGCGACGGCGAGGACGCGCCCATTGCGTTTGAAGCGGACGATGCAATCCTTGGCGGCAATGTCGCCCTCGATAACGAGCTGGTCCCACGTTTCAGCATGACCGACATAATTGATCGGGACGTCGTAGTGCTGGCTCCAGAAGAAGGGGACGGCGGTAAATCTCTCGCGGTGCCCGAGCATGTTGAGCGCGGCGGTCTGTCCCTGGCGCTCGGCGACCACCCAATGCTCGATACGGATGTTCTCACCGCGATGCGGGTCGGGCCAGCGTGCAATGTCACCGGCTGCCCAAATTCCTGGCACGCTCGTTTCGAGAAAGGCATTCACGACCACGCCGCGATCAACGGCAAGCCCAGCCGTTTCGGCAAGTTCGGTCCTCGGGCGCACACCAACACCGACGATCACAAGATCCGCCTCAATTGTACGGCCATCCTTGAGCGTCACGTGCTTGGCGTCGATGGCGCTCGCACTGTTTTCAAGATTGAAAACGACTCCGTGCTCCTCGTGAAGCGCGCGGACGAAATCGCCCATCTGCGATCCCAGAAGGCGCTCCATCGGCCGCTTTTCTGGCGCGACCACATGGACGTCGATCCCGCGTGCACGCAGAGAGGCCGCGACCTCAAGGCCGATAAAGCTCGCGCCCAGCACGACGACCCGGCGTGCCGTCTCGGCGCGCTTCATGATGGCCCGACAGTCCGCCAGCGTCCGCAGCGTGCGGACATGTGGCAGGTTGGCGCCGGGGATTGATAAGCGGACCGGTTCGGCCCCGGTTGCGAGCAATAGCTGATCGTATGGTACATGGCGCCCGTTAGCGATCACGACCTGGCGTGACCGAACGTCGATGCCACTAACCGTCTCCCCAAGATGTAGCTCGATGCCGTTCTCGGCGTAGAAGCTGTCGGGGCGCAGCGGGATCCACTCCTCCTGCGCGGTGCCGGCGAGATAGTCTTTGGAAAGATTCGGCCGGTCTACCGGCGCCGTATCATCGTTGCTTAACATCACGATGCTGCCTTGGTATCGCTCCCGCCGCAATCTCTCGGCGGCGGCGAAGCCGGCTGCGCCACCGCCGATGATCACAATTTTTTCTGGAACGTTAGCCGCGGCGGTGCCGCGGGAAATCGCCACGATCGGCTCCAGCTTCTGGCGTACGCAGATCTTGCCCTCGGACGGCTCGACCGAAAAGCACGGGAGCGGAGTCAGCGCCGGCGGGCGTAAGGCTTCTCCTGTGCGCAGGCTGAAGCAGGCATGATGCCAGGGACAGCGCACAGTGTCGTCCACGACGAGTCCTTCGACCAGTGGCCCGTGATAATGCGTGCAATGAGCCCCGACTGCGAACCACTCCGCCCCATGACGCACAAGGAGAACCTGCTCGTCCCCGACATAACCAATAAGCTTTCCACCATCAGCAAGTTCATCCCGCTCGATGCCCTTCGTCAAATCGGGACCGCTGAGCCTGGCTTCGTCTTGAGCCATTTTCGTCCACTTTCGTGATCTGAAATTGCAGCCGCCTGCTCAGCACGCCATGAGCGCCGCGCGCCCCGGTGGATATCGCCCTTCCTGAGGGCCGGGTTCGCCCGCTACGGCAGGCGGCTCACCGACCTACATGTAAGGCGTAAATTCTGATATATAAGGCGGAAATTCTGCCCTGGCGACATCGGCATAGAAGCATGATTATGGAGCCAAGCGATCGGAGCCATGCCGGCCAGTCGGCAAGCCGCTGGGAGATCTGGTGGAAGGGGCATAATGGGGCGGGCTTGGAAATACTTCCAGGTTTACCCTGTCTCTACGTCCGCCACGCTGGCGCTCCCGATGGCATCGCCAGCATGGCCCTGTTTGGGGAGATTTACGATGAGGAACGCACTTCCGGGGTTAATTTTTGTGGTCATTGCCGGCATTGGCCTGGTACTCGCGTATTTTACCTATGGAAACGCGGCTTATGGGGAAAGCCTGTTGATCGCGGTGGTCGCCCTCGTCATTGCGACCGCTGTTTCTTATTCGATCAAAATCGCGGATCAGTGGAATAAGGTGGTGGTCTTGCGGCTGGGGCGCTTCCGCTCTCTGGAGGGTCCTGGATTGTTTTTCATTATCCCGATCGTCGAAACGGTGCCCTACTGGATCGATACGCGCGTGATCACCACTTCCTTCAAAGCAGAAAAGACCCTCACGAAAGATACGGTCCCGGTCGATGTTGATGCCGTGTTGTTTTGGAAAGTTCTGGATCCCAAAAAGGCGGCACTCGACGTTGCCGATTATAGCAGCGCCATTAGCTGGGCCTCCCAAACCGCTCTGCGCGATGTGATCGGGAAAACCCTGCTTTCGGACATGCTGGAGGGAAGAGAAAAAATCAGCAGTGAACTGCAGAAGATCATCGACATACGCACCGAGCCATGGGGCATCAATGTCATCTCGGTCGAGGTCAAGGACGTTCTCATCCCTGCGGCTCTGGAGGATGCGATGTCGATGCAGGCCCAGGCGGAGAGAGAACGTCAGGCCCGCGTGATTCTCGGCGATTCGGAGAAGCAAGTGGCGGAGAAATTTGGGGAAGCGGCCAGGACCTATATCAATGATCCCGTCGCCTTGCATCTCAGGGCCATGAACATGCTGTATGAGGGTTTGAAGCAGAATTCTACGATTGTCGTTGTGCCAAGTTCGGCCCTGGAAACGATGCAGCTCGGAGGTCTGGCCGGACTAACAGCCCTGACGATGGGATTGGGTGAAGAACGTGCAACCCAAAAGAAGGAGGGAAGTAGCGCGGCCAGTTTGGCAGCTTAATTGGCCGCGCGCACGACCCTCACGAGATCGTTCAAATCCGCCGAGTCACAAGGCGATGTTCACGCCATCTTCCGCGGACGATGCCTGTCAGGTGCTTAGGGCATCCGCCGGTCCGAAGAACTCGTAGCGAATGCGCTCGTCCGGCACACCGTTGGTGCCGAGCCCGTGCACGAGGGTCCGCATGAACGGTTTTGGCCCGCAGAGAAAATATGTCGCCTGTTTCAGAGGGGTATGCTCTGCCAGCCAGTCGGCGCTGATCAGGCCAGCCTCGTCATACTGTTCACCGTGCACGTCACCCGCCTGTGGGTCCGCATAGAAGGTGCGGAGGCGGATGCCGGGCGCCTGTGCCGCGAGCGCGCGCGCCTGATCCCCCATGGCATGGACCTTTCCGTTCTGCGTGCCGTGGATATACCAGGTGGGCCGGCTGGGCGTGGCCGCCGCAATGGCTTCCAGCATGCTCATCAAGGGGGTGAGGCCGACGCCGCCGCTGAGCAGCACCACGGGCGTGGTATGGCAGGGTTCGAGAAAAAAATCCCCCGAGGGCGGTGTCACTTTGATCACGGTGCCGCGCTGGGCCTGCTGATGGAGCCAGTTCGAGACGAGACCCGGCGGCACGCCGGGTGCGGCCTCGCGCTTGACGGTGATGCGGTAGGCCCGGTCGTTCGGCCCACAGGAAATCGAGTAGTTGCGCTTGATCGTGCCATGGCCCGGAATGTCGAACAGGAAGCCGAGATACTGGCCCGGGCGATGCCGGAGGACGGGCTTGCCGTCCGCAGGACGCAGGACAAAGGACCGAATGATGTCGCTCTCATCGGCGACGCTTTCGATGACGAATTCCCGCCAGCCGTTCCAGCCCCCCGGCTGGCGCGCATTCTCGCGGAAAATCTCGGCCTCGCGTCCGATCAGAAGTTCCGCGAGGAACCAGTAGGCTTCCCCCCAGGCGACGCAGATTTCCGGGCTCGCGGCCGCGCCCAGCACATCCTGAATGGCAGCAAGAAGGGCTTGCGCCACGAACGGGTAGTGCTCGGGCAGGATATTCAGGGCGACATGTTTCTGCGCGATCCGTTCGACCGCCGCGCCCAGCACGCTGAGATGCTCGATGTTGCGCGCATAGGCCAAGACGGCGTCGGCCAACGCTTTTGGCTGGGAACCGGCCCCACCCTGGTGCGCGTGGTTGAAAAGCTCCCGCATCGAGGCGTCTCCGAACAGGCGCTCGTACATGCGTCGCGTGATTTCGGCCCCGTGCACTTCAAGGGCGGGCACGGTGGCCTTAACGAGCTGAATGGTGGTGGGGCTGAGCGGCTTGGCCATGGGATTCTCTATAAGGTGTAAACGATATACATCTTATAATGGGGAAAGACGCAAAGATGCAATTGTGGTACACCTTTTTAAAATGAACAGACCTGACCCATGCGCCTGACCCTGCACACCGATTACGCCCTGCGCACGTTGATCTACCTCGGACTGAGCGAGCCCCGGCATGCCACGATCGCCGAAATTTCTCGGGCCTACGGGATTTCTGAGAATCATCTCGTGAAGGTGGCGCATCGCCTCGGACAGCTTGGTTTCGTGAAGACCAGCCGTGGCCGCGGGGGCGGGCTGCGTCTCGCCTGGCCAGCGGAGGACATCATCGTGGGCCAAGTGGTCCGGCAGACCGAGGAGGATCTGGCTTTGGTGGAATGCTTCGCCAACGGCGCCTGTGCGATCACGCCCGCCTGCCGGCTGCGCGGCATGCTGGGCGAAGCCCTGGCAGCCTTTTTTGCCGTTCTGGACCGCTACAGTCTGGCTGATCTTCTGCATGGCGACGAAGGGCTGGCCACAGCAAAGCTGCTGGACCTGTTGCCTCCGTCACGATCTGTCGAAGACTTGTCAAAGGATCAAAGAAACGATTATGCCGCTCTATAGGCCGGTATGCGATTTACTTGGTTGCACTTATCCGGTCGTTCTGGCCGGAATGGGCGGCGTGTCGCGCGCAGATCTTGTTGTTGCTGTGACCGAGGCTGGCGGCTTTGGATTCTTCGGGATGGCCCGTGAGCCACCGGCATTGATTCGCTCGGAGATCCAACGCGTCCGGGCCGGAACCAGGCGCCGTTTCGGCGTGAATCTGGTTCCAGCCGAAACGGACGCAGGGCTGTTGGAGGCGCAAATTGCCAACTGCATCGAGACCGGCGTTCCCGTCATTGGGCTGTTCTCCGGTCTCTCCACGGCGCTCGTGCAAAGCTTGCGGAGGGCCAATATTGTGGTCGTGTGTCAGGCCGGTTCAGCATGGGAGGCGAGAGCCGCCCAGGAGGCGGGCGCGCATGTCGTGATCGCGCAGGGTTGTGAGGCTGGCGGCCATGTGCGCGGTGAGACGCCGCTCCAGTCTCTGCTGCCGGATGTCGTTGCAAGCGTGAATGTTCCGGTATTAGCGGCTGGCGGCATTGTCAGCGGTGCGGATGTGGCAACGGCGCTGGCGCTGGGCGCACAGGGGGCGGTTATCGATACTGCCTCAGTCGAGCGTCTGGGTGACACGATATCGGACGCGGTGGCACTCATGGACGTTTGCGTTGAGCTTCCCGGCGAACCCGAAGCATTTGCGTCAGCGGCTTGTTCGGCCGATGAAATGGATGATGTCTATATGGGCTTTGCCGGCCGGGAAGAACTTCTGGTGTCCTTGAACGACCTGCTCGAGGCGGAGCGTGCCGGGTTGCGCGTGGCCTTGAGAACCGCCGCGGATATTGAGGACCCGTCCCTCAACAAGCTGATGACCGGAATTCATCGTGGCGGGGCGCGCTGGTGCGGTGTACTGACCAGAGCCATCTTGTCATTGAAAGGCACGCCCTCGACGCGGACCGGAGTCTTTTATGAGCAAGCCATGGCCATAGCCGATCTGCCGCAACGCCTGGCATTTTTGAACAAAAGCGAGGCGTGGGTCGTGCGCAGATTGCGAGCGCTATCGCCAAAGATTCGGAGCGACTGCATCCATGGTGACATCATGGCGATGCTTGTTTCGCATGAGGAGACGATCAAGCGGGTCGCATCGCATTTTCCGCCGGGTGGAGATCCATCCGCTGCGGCGCCCTGACCCCTTTCACGTTGCGGGACGTGTGACTGCCCGGGAGCGATCGACGGCCGGGCCGCCGGCGCGAAGGAGATTGAACGCGGTGTTGATCAACGCAACATGCGAAAAGGCCTGTGGAAAGTTTCCGACTTGTCGCCGCTCCTGGACATCATATTCTTCGGCCAGGAGTCCGACATCGTTGCAAAGAGACAAGACCCGATTGAAAATCTCCAGCGCGTTATTGGTTCGGCCGAGCAAGACATAATTGTCAGAAAGCCAGAAACTGCAGGCCAAAAAGGCGCCCTCGCCAGCCGGCAGACCATCGATCGAACGGTCGGTTTCGTAACGTCGCACAAAGCCGTCGCGCACCAGGTCACGCTCGATCGCAGAAATTGTTCCGATCACGCGTGGATCGTCGGCGGGAAGAAAGCCAACCAGCGCAATCATCAACAGGCTGGCATCGACGGTGTTTCCGCCATAAAACTGGACAAAGGAATGACGCGTCTCGCTGTATACATGTGTACAAACGTGGGTATGGATTTTATCGCGGAGGTGGCGCCATTCGTCCAACGGCCCGTCCAGACCGAATTCCTCGGCCGTCCGGATTGCCCGGTCGACGGCCACCCAGGCCATCACCTTCGAATGGGTAAATTGCCGGGCGCCGCCGCGAACTTCCCAAATGCCGTCATCGGGCTGCTCCCAGATCTTCTCCAAGTGGCCGATCATCTCCCTTTGGACGCCCCACATTTCCTGATCGGCGGCAAGCCCCTTTTGGCGCGCCAGATACAGCGCGTCCATGACTTCGCCATAGATGTCGAGCTGCACCTGGCCTGAGGCGGCATTACCAACCCGAACCGGGGTTGAATGCTCATAGCCAGGCAACCACGGGATCTGCCATTCGTCGAGCCGACGTTCTCCCGCCACACCGTACATGATTTGCAATTGATCCGGACTCCCCGCAATGGCGCGCAACAACCATTTCTGCCAGGCATCCGCCTCATCGATAAAGTTCGATTCCATCAAGGCATAAAGTGTCAACGGCGCGTCGCGCAGCCAGCAATAACGGTAATCCCAGTTGCGCGTACCGCCGAGGCGTTCGGGAAGCGAGGTCGTCACGGCGGCAACGACCCCGCCAGTTTCGAAATGTGTCAGCGCTTTCAGGGTGATGAGAGACCGCAGGACAATATCGCTCCAAGGCCCAGCACCTGCAAACCGCTTCGTCCAAAGCGTCCAGTCGGCGTTAACCGCTTCCAGCACGGCGCCAACGTCGGTTGGTCCCGGGATGGGACGGAAAGAGTTGGACCAGCCAAGAACAAAATCCAGGGTTTCACCTTCTGTCACGGAAAACAAAGCGACGCTGCGAAAATCTTTGTTCTCGAAGACGACGGGGGTTTGTAAAACAAGCCGATCGGGGCCCGCAACATACTTTAATCGGCCGTCATTGAGGCGCGTCAGCCACGGAATGACGGCGCCGAAATCGAAGCGCACAAGGAGCTCCGAGCGCATCGCCATGCTGCCGCGCAGTCCGGTAACGCGACGCAGCACGTCGCAGGCGCCGTGGCTCCGGGACATGAAATCTGTCACCATCACGGCACCGTGGGACGTCTCAAAAACCGTATCCAAGATCATGGTGCCGTGGCGGTAGCGGCGGCTTGACCGCGCTTCCCCATCCGGTCCCATCAGCCATCGTCCATGCGATTCATTCCCAAGGAGTGCCGAAAAACACGCCGCGCTGTCGAAACGCGGCAGGCACAGCCAGTCGATCGAGCCGTCACGCCCGACTAGGGCCGCGGTCTCACAATTGCCGATGACGGCGTAATCCTCGATGCGTCCGGCCACGCTATCCTCCGGTCGCGAAACCGGGATAAAGTGTCATGCCGCCATCGATGAACAACGTGGCGCCGGTGACATAGTCGGAAGCGTCCGAGGCGAGCCAGGCGCAAGCGCGGGCGACGTCGTGGGGCTCGCCGATCCGCTTATACGGCACAAGCCTCATGAGATTGGCATAGTGTTCGGGCGTGGCCCAGACCGCGGTGTTGATCGGCGTGCGGATCGCACCGGGGGCGATGGCGTTAACGCGAATCCGGTAGGGCGCGACTTCTTGTGCGATGCTTTTCATAATCAGTTCTATGCCGCCCTTCGAAGCCGCGTAGTTGACATGTCTGGCCCAGGGAATCTGTTGATGCACTGAACTTATGCAGATGATCTTTCCGGCCGCCACCGAAACGCGTTCTTGAATGCCCCGTCTTTTGAATTCCCGCACGGCTTCACGAGCGCAGAGAAATTGCCCCGTGAGGTTCACGCCAATAACGGTATTCCATTGCTCCAAACTCATCTGGTCGAACGGCGCATCCCGTTGCAAGCCGGCATTGTTGACCACAATGTGCAGCGTGTCGAAATGGTTAATCGCCTTGGCGAACATCGCCAGCACCTGGTCTTCTTTGGAAACGTC
>DATJHR010000039.1:0-4288 GCA_035493735.1 Acidocella sp. | reverse complement strand
TCGCCGCGGCTGCGGGCGGCGTGGACATAGATGGTCTCGGGTTGCGCATTGGCGACAGGTGAGGGCAGCGGCACTTCGTAACGCACGGGTAAGGCGTGGTCGGCGAAGAGTTTCGCCGCATTGTACACGCCATTGAAGCGGAACACGCTTGCCAAGAAATTTGTCTGGCCATGAAGAAGATGGCCGCCGACGATGCCGGCCACGTCCCACAGCGTACGCCACCCGAAGTGCTTCATGTACAGCACGCGCTGGGTCTCGATGAGCTCGTGATAGAACCGATCCAGCGGCAGTTTCGTCGGCAGCACGCAATGCTGAATATCGAACAGCCGATAGTCGCGCGAGGTGAGTTGGCGTTGCTCGGTCATCCAGGTCTCAGTGCCCGGATAGGGCGTGTTGACGCTGATATTCACGATTTCCGGCACATCCATGCACCATTGCCGGACGGTCGCGAAGCGGGCCTCGTCCCAGTCGGGATCGGCGATCAGATTGATGGCCACATGGATGCCGAGGGAGCGGGCGAATTCCAGGGCTTCGAAATTCCGCCCTAACGGCACGCGCTTGCGGTAGCGCTGCAGCCCCTCTTCATCGATCGCTTCGAGCCCCAGAAACATGTAGTCGAGGCCGAGGGTCTTCCAAAAGCGGAAGACCTCCTTGTTGCGCAGCAAGACATCGCCGCGTGTTTCCAGATAGTATTTCTTGCGGATGCCGCGGCGGGCGATGGCCTCACCGATGGCCATGCCGTGTTCGGCGCGGATAAAGGCGACGTCATCGACAATGAAGGCATTGGGCTCACGCAGCGCCGCCAGATCTTCAATCAGGTTGGCGGGATCGAGTAGCCGATAGCTGCGGCCGTAGAAGGTCCAGGCGCTGCAGAAGGTGCAATCCCAGGGGCAGCCGCGTGAGAATTCGATCGAGGCGCAGGGATCGAGCGGGCCGATGAAGTAACGGCGCCGGTGCCGCAGCAGATGCCGCGCCGGACGGAGCGCGTTTAGATCCTCAACGAAGACCGGCTTCGGGCCGGAACCGTGCGGCGTGACGGCACCGGGCAGGGTTTGCAGGCTCCGGCCCGCGCCGATGGCGTCGAGCAGCAGCGGCATTGCCGCTTCGCCTTCGCCCCTCAGAACACAATCGATGGCGCCCTCGCTGTGGGTGAGAATCGCCTCCGCCACAAAGGAGGCGCTGTGGCCGCCGACCACGATGCGAAGGTCGGGCCAGCGCCGCCTGCTCTCTTTCGAGAGATCGACAATCTCGGGAATGTTCGCGAGATAATTGCACGAAAATGCAACAACGTCCGGTCGCCATGTGCGCAGGATGTGAAAGTAGGTGGGATGGTTTTCGGTCTGAAGATCGATCAGCCTGACCTCATGGCCGCGAGCCAGCGCCGCCGCGGCGACAAGCTCGAGGCCGAGCGGCTCGAGGCGCAGGAAGACTTTTGTGTACATCAGCGGCCCAGGATGGACGCAGAGCAGGCGCATGAAATCTCTCCTGTCAATGATCCGCACAGCGGGCGGGCAAATCAAGGCGAAACGAGTCGACGCGTCACCCGCTTGTGCGGCGGCAAAAGGCGGTGGGAGGCCTGCTATGGTCTAATCGCAGAGGTTGCTGGTCACATGAATAACGCGTGGTCTAAAGCATAAAAATATGAAATGGCCCGACGCCCTCATTTCAAGTGTTTATTCAAATAATAAAGGGTTGAACTTGCCGTTGGAAAAGAAAATCGTCCAGCCGCTTTGGCTCTGATGACCTAAAAGACCAGCCCGTATTCGGTAATCACGCCATATAAAATAGCTGGTTCATGCTAGACTGCCTGAGAGCCGGTGCCAAGCGCGAGGCCTTCACATGCGTCCCGGTTCGGCTGAGCATCGCCTGGTCCATCGTTGCGGGAAAGGAGAGGTCATGCCCTATGACTGCAGAACGCCAGAGGATGTCATCAGGGTGATGGAGGATGACGAGATCGAGATGGTCGATCTCCGCTTCACCGATCTGCCCGGCCTATGGCAGCATTTTTCGGTGCCGCCCAACGCGCTGGACCGTGACGCTCTGGCCGACGGGGTCGGCTTTGACGGCTCCTCCATTCGCGGCTTTCAAGAAATCCAAGAAAGCGACATGCTGGTCATTCCCGACCCGACCACGGCCTTTCTTGACCCGTTCACGGAAGCCCGAACCCTGGTTCTCATCTGCAACATTCGCGATCCGGTCAGTGGCCAACCCTATAGCCGCGACGTACGGCACATCGCCCAGAAGGCGGAAACCTATCTCAAAGCAACGGCAACCGGCGATGCGGCGTTTTTCGGCCCCGAGCTCGAGCATTTCATTTTCAATGACGTGCGCTACGACCAGGGGACCAATTATGGCTACTACGACATTGATGCCGTGGAAGCCAATTGGAATGCGGCGCGGGAGGACCGCCCGGGCCTCGGACACAAGCTGCGTCCCAAGGAGGGGTATTTCCCGGTTCCCCCCGCCGATGCCCTGCAAGACGTTCGCAGCGAAATCGTTTTGCTTCTCGAGCAACTCGGTATCGCGGTTGAGGCTCACCATCATGAGGTGGCGACAGGAGGGCAGGGGGAAGTCGATATGCGCTTCGCCCCGCTCACGCAAATGGCCGACCGGGTCATGATCTACAAATATGTGGTGAAGAACGTTGCCCGTAAGCGTGGCATGACCGCGACCTTCATGCCGAAACCGCTTTTGGGGGATAATGGCTCCGGCATGCATGTCCATCAAAGCATCTGGAAGGCCGAGATGCCGATTTTTGCCGGCGATGGCTATGCCGGCTCCAGCGAGTTGATGCGCCTCTATATTGGCGGGCTTCTGAAACACGCGCCGGCGCTGCTGGCGATCTGCGCGCCGACGATGAACTCCTATCGCCGGCTGGTGCCGGGCTTCGAGGCGCCGGTCAATCTTGGCTACTCAGCGCGCAATCGTTCGGCGGCCTGCCGGATTCCCATGTATTCAGCCGAGCCGAAGAGCAAACGTGTGGAGTTCCGCTGCCCGGACCCAGCTTGCAATCCCTATCTCGGGTTTGCGGCAATGCTGATGGCGGGGCTCGATGGCATACAGCGCCGCCTGAATCCAGGGCCTCCGATCGACAAGAATCTCTATGATCTTTCGCCGGAAGAACGGAAGAACATCCCCTCAACACCTGGATCTCTGGAGGAAGCGCTGAACGCGCTTCAGGCGGATCACGAATTTCTTCTGAAAGGCGACGTTTTTACCGATGACGTTATCGAGACTTATGTCGCTTACAAGCAAATGCGGGAGGTTGATGAGCTTCGCCTCAGGCCACATCCTTATGAATTTGTCCTCTATTATGACATTTGACGAAAAACCGTGGGTTGCGAAGGACGCAAAGAAAGGGCCGCTTTTTGGAAAAGCGGCGCAAAAACTTTTTTGAATTGGGCCGGTGGCGGTGAAAGCAGTACGGCCCAGTTTTTTGAGAAGAGGAGTGCGTTGTTATGAGAGAAACTGAAATCAACGACTACGCGCGGCAATTATGGGACGCGCATGGCATCCAGGCGGTGGCCGAGGCGGCGCAAAAGGCTGTTCGCTTCGAACAGAAAGGAGATGAGGGGCAGGCGAAGACCTGGCGGCAAATCGAGGCCGCGCTGAAGCTGATGCGCGGCCCTAACGCCAGCTGACGCGACGGGCGGCATCCAGGCCATTTTCCGCTTGACGGCCCAAGATTTCAGTGGCCCATGTCGTGAGCAAGAATCGCTGACCATGGGGGGAAATCTTGTCTCTGAATCACACCGATACGCCGCGCCGCGGTAACGAGAATGCTGGCCGACAGGATGCCGTTGACCGGGCGTTAGAAATCTTTGACTCGGGCGCGTTTCAAGAAAAGCTGGCCGCTTTGGTCAGCATCCCCAGCACCTCGCAGGATGCCGCCTACGCCACCGATGTCGCGCGCTATTTGCAGGAGGCGATCCGCCCCTGGCTGGAGCGGATGGGGTTTACGGTCGGAATTTATCCCAACAGCCATCCTGCGGGCGGCCCGATTTTGGTGGCGCGCCGCATCGAAGACCCGGCGCTGCCGACGGTACTCACCTATGGCCATGGCGATACGGTGCGCGGGCTGGATGAACAGTGGCGGGAAGGGCTGTCGCCGTGGGCGCTGAAACCTGAAGGTGACCTCTGGTATGGCCGCGGTTCGGCGGACAATAAGGGCCAGCATGCAATCAATCTGATGGCGCTCGAGGCGGTGCTGGCGCAGCGTCAGGGCCGGCTCGGCTATAACGTGAAAATGCTGCTGGAGATGAGCGAAGAACGCGGCTCGCTGGGCTTG
>DATJHR010000038.1:0-10413 GCA_035493735.1 Acidocella sp. | reverse complement strand
GTCCGTTCCGCGCGCAGCGCCTCATACAGGCCCTCGGCCTCGGCGCCGAGGGCGATCCGTTCCTTCTTTTTGATCGCGTTCAGCGCCGAGCGGCCGGCCTGGTCCCGGCGCAGATGCACCGGTTCCTCGCCGCGCAGGATGGGCCTGGCGCGCGCGGTGGCGAATAACGCGCCGTAAGAGGCATGGTCCACCGCCAACACCCCGCGCACGATCAATTGGCGGAACACGGATCCCCAGCCCTTGCGGTCGAGTTCCTTCCCGACCCCGAAGGTCGGAAGCTTCTCATGGCCGAAGCGCAGGATTTTATCGTTCTCGACGCCAAGCAGCAGATCGATCAAATGCGCCGTGCCGAAACGTTGCTCGGTTCGCAGCACGGCGGAGATCGCCTTGCGCGCGGGCGTGGTCGCGTCCCAGGTTTCCACCGGCGTCAGGCAGGTATCGCAGTTGCCGCAAGGCGCGTGCATGACCTCGCCGAAATGCGCCAGGATCGCCTGGCGGCGGCAACCGGCGGTTTCGCATACGCCCAGCAGTGATTCGAGCTTGTTGCGCTCGATCCATTTCACCTCGTCCGGGGAATTGCCCTGGTCGATCATGTTCCGGCGCAGCACCAAATCCTGCAGCCCGTAGAGCAGCAATGTCTCTGCGGCAGCGCCATCACGGCCGGCGCGGCCGGTTTCCTGGTAAAAGGCCTCAAGGCTGCCGGGCAGGTCCAGATGGGCGACGAAGCGGATGTCCGGCTTGTCGATGCCCATGCCGAAGGCCACCGTTGCCACCAGCACCAGCCCTTCTTCGGCGAGGAACGCATCCTGGTTGCGCGAGCGCACCTCCGGCTCCAGCCGGGCATGGTAGGGCAGGGCGTTGATGCCGTGGGCCTGCAAGGCCGCCGCGGTCTCCTCCACCGTCGCCCGGCTGAGACAATAGACGATGCCGCTTTCCCCCTCGTGCGCGCGCAGAAACGCCAGTAACTGCCGCTGCGGTGAGGCTTTCGGCACGATCGCATAGCGGATGTTCGGCCGGTCGAAACTGGCCAGGAACATTTTGGCGCCATCCAGCCCGAGGCGGTGGCGAATGTCTTCGCGCGATTGCAGGTCGGCGGTGGCGGTTAAGGCGATGCGCGGCACGCCGGGGAAACGCTGGCCAAGCTGCGCCAGCTGCAGATATTCCGGCCGGAAATCATGGCCCCACTGGCTGACGCAATGCGCTTCGTCGATGGCGATCAGCGCGATCTGCACGCCGTCCAGCAGCTCGAGGAAATCCGCCATCATCAGCCGTTCGGGGGCGACATAGAGCAGGTCCAGCCGCCCGGCGCGCAGATCGGCGCGCACCGCGGCCCGCTCCGGCCCGGTGAGGCTGGAATTCATGGCCGCGGCGTTCAGGCCGAGCTGACGCAGCGCCGCCACCTGGTTGCGCATCAGCGCGATCAGCGGCGAGACGACGAGGCCGACCCCCGGCCGGCAAAGGGAAGGCAATTGGTAGCAGAGCGATTTGCCGCCGCCGGTCGGCATTAACACCAGCGCGTCATGGCCGGCGATCACATGCGTGACGATCTCCTCCTGCTGGCCGCGAAAGCGACGCAGACCGAACACGTCGCGGAGCGTGTCATGCGGGGTGGAGCAGGGCGCGTCCGGACTTAAGGCGCTGGGGCTTTGCATGCGGCGTGACTACAGCCTGTTGCCGTGCCGCGGCAAACGCCGGTCAGGCCTTTGCGCACCGTTTCTTCGCTGTTTCCAGGCAAAAACGTCTATTGGCGCCGTATGATGTCAATCGGCTGCGTATCGAGAGCCGGTTCCAGCCGTTGATGATGTTGATCATCAGTGTCAGCTTGACCTGTTCCTCCTGAGTGAAGTTGGCGCGCGAGCGCGTCATAGGCACCCGAGTCAGGCCAAGATCAAATCAGCTTGAGGGAGGTCGATTTGGGGCGATGCGCACATGTTCAGTTGGTGTATAATTAGAAGGACGCATCAGATGGGCGGATCTTAGTCAGAACGATCGACCCGCCCGGGCGCACCAATCTCACGGTCATGTGTTAGCGCGTGCCGTAGAGTCTGCGAATGCGGTGCGACACCGAACTTGCGCCTTGGAGGAAGACGATCGGGTGGGAGGAATAAGCATCCTTACCCGATGTCTACGCATTGACGCCCCATGCTGAGACGTCGCTGTCCTCACCCCTCCTTCGTAAAGGACCAGACCAATGACACGCTTTATACGAATTCTTGCTTCGGTAGCTCTGACCGCTGCTGGGACGCCGCTCGCGGCATACGCAATGACCGCGCCCCTGCTG
Source organism: Acidocella sp. (assembly GCA_035493735.1). Classification (GTDB taxonomy): domain Bacteria; phylum Pseudomonadota; class Alphaproteobacteria; order Acetobacterales; family Acetobacteraceae; genus Acidocella. Next base: position 8,132 of record DATJHR010000038.1, on the reverse strand, counting down.
AACCAGATGCAGACGCAGCCGGATGAAACCGTTTCTAGCGCTCTGCCGAAAGCGCCGTTCGTCGTTGCTCAAGTTCAGAGCTACGCGGACCCGCCCTTTGTGCAGAGCGGTTCGGGCAACCAAAAGTACCCTGAGTCAATTGGGGGCTAAGCGCGTTTTTTCCGTCGCGCTAGCCTGAAGCCGTTGGCTACAAACCACGCCGGGCTCGGCACCAGCCGATGATCCCATACAGATTCACAGCGGCATCGGCCGTGCAGGATCCTTGCGGCGGCTAACGGCTCTCTTCTCGACCCCGGCAGCTCGTGGCTGCGGCTTATCGGCAATGTTCGGACGCTAAACAGGCTGTTAATCGAAAGCCTGACGCGCAGGGAAAGGCGCGCCAATGGTCCCTGCAGCATCAGCGCTGCCGCCGGCGAGATCGTCGATGCCGGCGCCAGAGCACGCACCGTCTGCTTTTTGCTCGCGACAAAAAAAGCGCAGGCGGCGACCGAAAGTTCACTCCACTGTGACGGATTTGGCGAGGTTGCGCGGCTGGTCCACATCCGTGCCTTTGAGCACCGCGACATGATAAGCGAGCATCTGCACCGGGATGGCGTAGAGGATGGGCGCGGCGAAGGGATCGATCTGCGGCAGGATGATCGTCTCGGCGGCGATGCTTTGCAGCTTCGCCGCCCCGGCTTCATCCGAGAACACCACGATCTGCCCGCCCCGCGCCGCCGCTTCCTGCAGGTTGGAAGCGGTTTTTTCGAAGAGCGGGCCGGAGGGGCAGATGGCGATCACCGGCACCGCCTTGTCGATCAGCGCGATCGGCCCGTGCTTCATCTCGCCGGCGGCATAGCCCTCGGCATGGATGTAGCTGATCTCCTTCAGTTTGAGCGCCCCCTCGAGGGCCACAGGAAAGCAGGTGCCACGGCCCAGATACAGCACGTCGCGCGCCTCGGCGATGCGGGCCGCAAGGCGCCGGATCGGCCCATCGTCGGCGAGAATTTCCGCCGCCTTGGCGGGCACTTCCAACAGCACGTCGCACAGCCGGGCAATTTCCGCCTCCGGCAGCGTGCCGCGCGCCAGCGCCACTTTCAGCGCGAACACGGCCAGCACGGTGAGCTGCGCGGTGAACGCCTTGGTGCTGGCGACGCCGATTTCCGGCCCGGCGATGGTCTCCAGCATGGCGTCGCTCTCGCGCGCCATGGTGCTTTCCGGCACGTTGACGACCGAGAGGATGTTTTGCCCCTCGGCGCGCATATAGCGCAGCGCGGCCAGCGTGTCGGCGGTCTCGCCGGACTGGCTGACCAGCAGGCCGAGCCCGCCCGCCGGCAAAGGCGGCGTGCGGTAGCGGAACTCGCTGGCCACATCCGCATCCACCGGTAGCCGGGCCAGGCTCTCCAGCCAGAATTTCGCGGTCAGGCCGGCATAATAGGCCGAGCCGCAGGCGCTCATGGTCAGGCGCGGCACGGCGGCGAGGTCGAAGGGCAAAGCGGGGAGCACCGGCAGGCGCGTGCCGGCATCGATCATCCGGTGCACCACATCGCCGATCACGACCGGGTGCTCGTGCAGCTCCTTCTCCATGAAATGGCGGAAATTGCCCTTGCCGATGGAAGCGCCGGTGAGGTTGGTGAGCTTGACCGCGCGCTCCACGGGCACGCCGTCGTGGGTGAAGAAGCTGGCGCTCTCACGGGTCACCACCACCCAGTCACCGTCTTCGAGATAGGCGATCTTGCGGGTCAGGGGGGCGAGCGCCAGCGCGTCGGAGCCAAGATACATCGCCGCCTCGCCATAGCCCACCGCCAGCGGCGCGCCGCGCTGCGCACCGATCATCAGCTCGGCGTGGCCGGTGAAGATCAGCGCCAGGGCATAGGCGCCCTCCAGCCGCGTCAAGGCGGTCTTCGCGGCGTCGATCGGCGACAAGCCCTGTCTCAGGAGTAGGTCCAGCAGCTGGGCCACCGTCTCGGTGTCGGTTTCGGTGGAGAAACTCTGCCCGGCCGCCTCCAGTTCGGCGCGCAGTTCGGCATGGTTCTCGATGATGCCGTTATGCACCACGGCGACCCGGGCGGTGCCATGCGGATGCGCGTTCGATTCGGTGGGCGCGCCATGCGTCGCCCAGCGCGTATGGCCGATGCCGGTGACGCCCGGCAGCGGCTGCCGCTCCAGCACCTCGGCCAGGTTGACGAGCTTGCCCTCGGCCCGGCGGCGCTCGATATGCCCGTTGACCAGCGTGGCGATGCCGGCGCTGTCATAACCGCGATATTCCAGGCGCTTAAGACCGTCCAGAAGCAAAGGCGCCGCCGGTCCGTTACCCACCACGCCCACGATGCCGCACATAGATTTGTACCCCTTCTATTCCATTTTGCCGGTAGCGTCCGCCGCCGCTCCGTGTCAAAGCCTTGGAAAATCAATTGATGTGACGGAGTATTTCATGCGCGCTGTGGTCTTCGACCTGGATGGCACTCTGATAGATTCCGACCCGGATATCCGTGCCGCACTGAATCGCGTGTTGGCAGCGGACGATCTCGCGCCGCTGAGCACCGCCGAGGTTCGCACCATGATCGGTGACGGCGCCAAGGTGCTGGTGGAGCGCGGCTTCGCCGCGCGCGGCCGGGCCGCGTCGGCCGCGCATGTCGCCGCCTTCATCGCCGATTACGAGGTGAATGCGGTGGTCGAGACCGCGCCGTATCCCGGCATCGTCGAGGCCCTGCAGGCGCTGAAAGATGCCGGCCATCGGCTCGGCGTCTGCACCAACAAGCCGGTGGTCGCCGCCCGCAACGTGCTCTCGGTGCTGGGGCTGGAACAGTATTTTCACGTCATCATTGGCGGCGATTCGACGCCTTATCGCAAGCCGAACCCGAACCACCTGGCCGCGGTGCTGCAGGCGCTGGGCGCGACGCCGGAGCGCGCGGTCATGGTTGGCGACCATGCCAACGACATTGATGCCGCGGCCGGGCTCGGCGTGCCGAGCGTGTTTGTGAGCTGGGGGTATGGAAAAGCGCAAGGCAGCCATACCATCGAAAAGGCTATTGAATTGCCGGGTTTAGTCGCGCAAATGGGTTGACGTTCCGCGCCCGATGACCCATTTGCTAATCGGGACCATTTAGGTCCTGTATCGGAGCGCTTTATGCTGAGATTGTCCCGCCTGACCGACTACGCTGTCGTCGTCCTGGTGCGCCTGAGCGTCGCCCAGGGGGTCGCGACGTCGACGGAGGTCGCGGCCTCGGTCGGCATTCCCGAACCGACCGTTGCCAAGGTGCTGAAGGCGCTCGCGGGGCATGGGCTTGTCACCTCGACCCGGGGCGCGCATGGCGGCTACCGCCTGGGGCGTCCGCTCAGCGAGATCGCCATTTCCCAAGTGATCGTGGCGATTGATGGGCCGATCGCGCTCACCTCCTGCGTGGACGGCGCCTCGGGGTGCGACAGCCTGTCGCTTTGCCCGATGGCCGGCCGCTGGGACCCGGTCAACGACGCGATCCGGACTGCGCTCTCGAACACCAGCCTTGCCGATATGGCCGCCGCCTCGGTTCGCCGCGCGCTGCGTCCGCCCGCCACTGCATCTTTCAATGAGGTCGCCTGATGCCTGCTGTTGCTGAAACCCGCGAGACCGTCGAGGCGTTGACCGCCTCGAAGTACAAATACGGTTTCTCCACCGAAATCGCCATGGAAGAGTTCCCCAAGGGACTCAATGAAGAGATTATCCGGCTGATTTCCGAGAAGAAGCAGGAGCCGGAATGGATGCTCGCCTGGCGCCTGAAGGCTTATGCGACCTGGAAGAACATGGAGGAGCCGAACTGGGCGCGCGTCTCCTATCCGAAGATCGATTATGACGACATTTATTACTACGCCGCCCCGTCCGGCCCGGCGCCGAAGTCGCTCGACGAGGTCGATCCCAACCTGATCTCGATGTACGAGAAGCTTGGCATTCCGCTGAATGAGCGCGCGGCTCTGGCCGGTGTGGCGGTGGATGCGGTGTTCGATTCCGTGTCGGTCGCCACCACCTTTCGCGAATCCCTGGCAAAAGCCGGCGTGATCTTCTGCCCGATCTCCGAGGCGGTGCGCGAGCATCCTGAGCTGGTGCGCAAATATCTCGGTTCGGTCGTTCCGGTCGGCGATAATTTCTTCTCGGCGCTGAACTCGGCTGTGTTCTCCGATGGCAGCTTCGTGTTCATCCCCAAAGGCGTGCGCTGCCCGATGGAGCTGTCCACCTATTTCCGCATCAATGCGCGCAATACCGGCCAGTTTGAGCGCACGCTGATCATCGCCGAGGAAGGGGCCAGCGTCTCCTATCTCGAAGGCTGCACCGCGCCGATGCGCGATGAGAACCAGCTCCATGCCGCCGTGGTTGAGCTGGTGGCGCTGGATGATGCCAAGATCAAATATTCCACCGTGCAGAACTGGTATCCTGGCGATGCCGAAGGCAAAGGCGGGATCTACAACTTCGTCACCAAGCGCGGGGCGTGTCGCGGCCGGAATTCAAAGATTTCCTGGACGCAGGTGGAAACCGGCTCTGCCGTCACGTGGAAATATCCGTCCTGCATCCTGCAGGGTGACGGCTCGGTGGGCGAGTTCTATTCGGTGGCGCTGACGCATAACCATCAGCAGGCCGATACCGGCACGAAGATGATCCATATCGGCAAGAACACCAGCTCGACGATCATCTCCAAGGGCATCTCGGCGGGCCATTCGAACAACACCTATCGCGGCCTGGTGAAGATCATGCCGGGTGCGACGGACGCGCGCAATTTCACGCAGTGCGACTCCCTGCTGATCGGCGACCAGTGCGGTGCGCATACGGTGCCGTATATTGAAAATCGGAACCCCTCGGCGAAGGTCGAGCACGAGGCGACGACCTCGAAGATCGCCGATGACCAGCTCTTCTATTGCCGCTCGCGCGGCCTCTCGGAAGAGGATGCGGTCGGGCTGATCGTGAACGGGTTCTGCAAGGATGTGTTGAAGGAATTGCCGATGGAGTTCGCTGTGGAAGCGCAGAAACTGCTGGCAGTATCGTTGGAAGGTTCGGTAGGCTAAGATGCTTGAAATTAAAAATCTGACGGCGCGGATTGAAGATAAGGAAATTCTCCGCGGTGTGAATCTGGTGGTTCCCGATGGTGAGATTCACGCCATCATGGGCCCGAACGGCGCCGGCAAGTCCACGCTCTCTTATGTACTTTCGGGGCGTGAGGGCTATGAGGTCACCGGCGGTGAGGTGACTTATAACGGCCAGGACCTGCTGGCCATGGAGCCGGAAGAGCGCGCCGCCGCAGGCGTGTTCCTCGCTTTCCAATATCCGGTTGAACTGCCCGGCGTGGGCAATGCCAATTTCATCCGCACCGCGCTGAACGCCGTGCGCCGCGCCCGTGGCGAGGACGAGCTGGACGCCGTGGCCTTCCTGAAGCTGGCGCGCGCCGCGATCAAGTCGCTCTCGATGCCGGACGATATGCTGAAGCGCAACGTGAATGTCGGCTTCTCCGGCGGTGAGAAGAAGCGCAACGAGATCCTGCAGATGGCCCTGCTGCAGCCGGGTTTGGCGATCCTCGACGAGACCGATTCCGGCCTCGATATCGACGCGCTGAAGATCGTAGCCGAGGGCGTGAACGCGCTGCGCGGGCGGAAATTCTCCTCGCTCGTCATCACGCACTATCAGCGCCTGCTTGACCATATCGTGCCCGATTACGTGCACGTGCTGGCGGCCGGCCGCATCGTGCGCTCGGGCGGCCCGGAGCTGGCGAAGGAGCTGGAAGCCCGCGGTTATGCCGGGCTGGAAGAAGCGGCCTGATCATGACTGCCCTTCCGACCCGTAAGTTGGAGGCGTTCCGCTATACCGATTTGCGGCCGCTCTCCGCCATTTCTTTTGCACCCGCGATGCCGTTCACCGGCGCGGTGGCGTTGCCGGATCTCGGTCTGCCGCGCCTGGTGTTCCTCAACGGCGCGTTCAGCGCGGCGCATTCCTCCGTCTATCCCTACATGCAGCCTTTCGCGAACTTCGCGGAGGACTCGCAGCTGCCCCTGCCGCTGATCAATGCGCAACATGCGGTGGATGGCATCACCATTTCGGTACCGGCCGGCGTCGATGCCGGGGCGGTCGTTCTGGTGTCCTATGCCGCTGGCGCGCAGCCTTTCGCCTTCCACCCTCGCCATTGCATCACGCTCGGCGCGGGCGCGAAGCTCACGATCATCGAGATCAACAAGGGCGAAGGCGTTTACTGGCACAATCCGGTGACCGACATCGTTGTGGCGGAGGAGGCGGCGCTCTCGCATTTCCGCCTGCAGGATGAAAGCACCGAGGCGTTCCACCTCGCGACCATGCGCGCCGAGATCGCCACGAATGGCGCCTATGAAGCGTTCACCGCGGTGAAGGGCGCGCGGCTCTCGCGGGCCGAGTTCCATGCCACCCTGACCGGGCCGCAGGCGCATACTCATCTGAATGCGGCGCAGCTGCTGCGCGGCACCCAGCATGGTGACTTTACCTCGGTGGTGAAGCACAGGGCGCCGAACTGCACCTCGCGCCAGACCGTAAAATCGGTGCTCGACGGTGCCGCGCGCGGCGTCTTCCAGGGCCGCATTGAGGTCGATCAGATCGCGCAGAAGACCGACGGTTACCAGATGAACCAGGCGCTGCTGCTCTCCGCCACGGCGGAGATGGACATCAAGCCGGAACTGCAGATTTTCGCCGATGACGTGAAATGCAGCCACGGTGCGACCATCGGCGCGCTCGATCCGGAACAGATCTTCTACATGCGTTCGCGCGGCGTCGCCGAGGCGGAGGCGCGCTCGATGCTGATCCGCGCCTTCCTGACCGAGGCACTCGAACCGGTCACGCATGAGGTGGCGCTGGCGATGTTTGAGGCCGAAATCGAAAATTGGTGGACCGCATGAGCGCTGCGCTGAAATCCATGCCTTTCGACATCGCGAAAATCCGGGAGGATTTTCCGATCCTCGAACGACAAGTCCATGGCAAGAAGCTGGTCTTTCTCGATTCCGCCGCGTCGGCGCAAAAGCCGCGCGCGGTGATCGACGCCATGGTGCATGCGATGGAAGCGCAATACGCCAACGTCCATCGCGGTCTGCATTATATGTCGGAGAAAACCTCCGACGCTTACGAGGCGGTGCGGGATAAGGTCGCTTCATTTCTGAACGCGGCGTCGCGGGAAGAAATCGTCTTCACCCGCAACGCCACGGAGGCGATCAATCTCGTCGCTTACAGCTATGGCCGCAGCGCGTTGCGGCCGGGCGATGCGGTCGTGATCTCGGAGATGGAACACCACGCCAACCTGGTGCCCTGGCAGATTCTGCGGGACCAGCATGGCGTGGAGTTGCGCGTCGCGAAAATCACCGATGCCGGCGAGCTGGATTTCGCATCGCTGGAAGAGCAATTCGCCGACGGCAAAGTCAAACTGCTGGCCGTCACGCATATGTCCAACGTGCTCGGCAGCTACACACCAGCCGAACGCCTGGCGTCTTTCGCCCATGAACGCGGCGCCAAAATCCTGCTCGATGGCGCGCAGGCGGTGGTGCATCGCCGCATCGACGTGCAAGCCATCGACGCCGATTTCTACGTTTTCTCCGGACACAAGCTGTATGGCCCCACCGGCATCGGCGTTCTTTATGCCAAGGCCGAGCTGCTGGAGGCGATGCCGCCTTTCCTTGCCGGCGGCGACATGATCGCCAGCGTCTCCTTCGCCAAGTCCAGCTGGGCCAAGCCGCCCGCGCGGTTCGAGGCCGGCACGCCGGCGATCATCGAGACCATCGGCTTAGGGGCCGCGATCGATTACGTGCAGGCGATCGGGTTTGACGCCATCGCTGAACATGAACGTTTCCTCACCGACCACGCGCTGGCGGTGCTTTCGGAGATTGAGGGTTTGAACATCCTCGGCCGGGCGCAGGACCGGGGCGGGGTGATCTCCTTCACCATGAGCCACGCGCATGCGCATGACATTGCGACGTTGCTGGACCGCCAGGGCATCGCCGTGCGCGCCGGGCATCATTGCGCCGAGCCGCTCATGGGCCGCTTGGGCGTCAGCAGCACCGCGCGCGCTTCCTTCGGGTTGTACACCCTGCCTGAGGAAATCGATGCGCTGGGCGCCGGCCTCAACCGTATCAAACAGATTTTCGGCGCATGACCGATATCGCGGAACTTTATCAGGCCT
>DATJHR010000037.1:0-23834 GCA_035493735.1 Acidocella sp. | reverse complement strand
CGCCGCGGGTATAAATTCTCGACCTACGCCACCTGGTGGATCCGTCAGGCGATCACCCGCTCTATCGCCGACCAGGCGCGCACCATCCGCATCCCCGTGCATATGATCGAGACGATCAACAAGCTGGTGCGCACCTCGCGCCAGATGCTGCACGAGATCGGCCGCGAGCCGACCCCGGAAGAGCTGGCCGACAAGCTCGGCATGCCGCTGGAGAAGGTGCGCAAGGTGCTGAAAATCGCCAAGGAGCCGATCTCCCTGGAGACGCCGATCGGCGATGAGGAAGACAGCCATCTCGGCGATTTCATCGAGGACAAGGGGGCGATCATTCCGCTCGATGCCGCGGTGCAGGCCAATCTGCGCGAGGCGGCGACACGGGTGCTTTCCTCGCTCACGCCGCGCGAGGAGCGCGTGCTGCGCATGCGCTTTGGCATCGGCATGAACACCGACCACACGCTCGAAGAGGTCGGCCAGCAATTCAACGTCACCCGTGAGCGTATCCGCCAGATCGAAGCCAAGGCGCTGCGCAAGCTCAAGCACCCGTCGCGGAGCCGCAAGCTGCGCAGCTTCCTGGACGATTAAGATGCTGGACTACACCCGCCGGCGGCCGGATGAGGCATTCGACCGGGTGGTGGTGCGGGTGACGTTTCTGCGCATGAACCGGCGCCCGGCGCGGCCGCCGGCGGTATTGCCGCCGGGCATGACGCTGCAGGCGGAACGGCTGGAGACGCATACCTACCGGCGGCTCTACGATGCGGTGGGCACGCCCTGGCTCTGGTGGCTGCGCCGGATGATGCCGGAGGAGCTGCTGCGCCAGCACCTGGAGAACCCGGCGGTGCAAATTTATGTGCTGCGGAAGGACGGCGCGGCAGTTGGTTTTTTTGAGACCGATGCCACCCATTGGCCCGACGTGAACCTCAACTATTTCGGTCTTGTGCCGGAGGAAATCGGCCATGGGCTCGGCAAATTGCTGCTTGATGTGGCGGTGGACACGGTGTTTCGCGCACCGGGGCTGCGCGGCATGACGCTGAACACCTGCACCGCCGATCATCCCCGCGCCTTGCCGAATTATCTGGCGGCGGGATTCCAGGAGGTGCGGCAGGTGCGGGAAGTGTGGGACATCCCGTGCCGGCTGGGCTTCCAAATTCCGGAACATCTGCGCACGTGAGCTTAACCGCGCCCGCTTTGCTGTTTCAGGATGCAGGCTGCCTGGTGGTCGATAAGCCGGCCGGGCTGCCGGTGCATCCCGGTCGCGCCGGCGGCCCCAGCGTGGAGGATTTTTTTCCGCTCTGGCGGCGGGGCAAAAATGGCCCCTGGGCGGCGCACCGGCTGGACCAGGATACCGCCGGCTGCCTGGTGATCGCGCTGAAAAAGACCGCTTTGTTGGGCGCGCAGGCCTGTTTCGCGGCGGGGCGGGCCGAGAAAACCTATTGGGCGGTGGTGCAGGGCGTGCCGGACGAGCCGGAAGGCGTGGTCGAGTTGCCGCTGGCGAAAATCACGGCGAATCGCGCCTGGAAAATGGCGGCGGATCCCAGCGCCCCGCCGGCCGTCACGGAGTGGCGGGTGCGGGGGCGCGGGGACAAAATTTCTTGGCTGGAATTTCGGCCGAAAACCGGGCGGACGCATCAGGTGCGCGCCCATGCTGCCGCCCTGGGCCACCCGATCCTGGGCGATGCCGTCTATGGCGGCGGCGCCGGCCGGCTCCATCTGCTGGCGCGCGCGATCCGGCTGCCGCAGCCGGACATTTTTGCTTTGGCCCCGGTGCCACCCCATATGCAGGCGCGGATGAGGGAGTGCGGCTATGCAGAGATCTGAGTTCGAGCCGGGGCATTATGTCCGCCATCCGCGAAAGCCAGAATGGGGGCTGGGCCAGGTGCAGAGCGCCATCGGCCGGCGCGTGACGGTGATGATCGAGAACGCCGGCAAAGTGGTGATCGATATCGATGTGGTGGCGCTGGAGCTTGCCGAACTGTCGTGAAGGAAGGAGGCGGCTTGGTTTTTCGATGGAAGGCAAAAACTTTCGTTTTGCAGATCTGCCCCTAAGAAACCGATTGTTTCTGGGCTTGCAACAGGACCAGAACAGTCCGTAATACGCGCCATGATTGATCCCTTCGGCCGCAAAATTTCTTACCTCCGCGTTTCGGTCACCGACCGCTGCGATTTTCGCTGCGTGTACTGCATGGCTGAGGACATGGTGTTCTTGCCGAAATCGGACCTGCTGACGCTGGAGGAGCTCGACCGCCTGTGCCGCGCCTTTATCCGCCGCGGCGTGAAGAAATTGCGTTTGACCGGCGGTGAGCCGCTGGTGCGGCGGAACATCATGCAGCTCATCAACAGCCTGGGCGGTGAAATCGGCAACGGGCTGGAGGAGCTGACTTTGACCACCAATGGCAGCCAGCTCGCCAAATATGCCGGCGATCTGGTGAAGGCCGGTGTGAAACGCGTCAATGTCAGCCTCGACACGCTGGACGAGCAGAAATTCGCCACCATCACGCGCTGGGGCCGGTTGCCGCAGGTGATGGCCGGCCTGATGGCAGCTAAGGATGCCGGGCTGAAGGTGAAAATCAACGCCGTGGCGCTGAAAGGCGTGAACGAGGACGAGTTCGACGGCATGATCGAATGGTGCGGCGTGCATGGCTTCGATCTCTGCCTGATTGAGACGATGCCGATGGGCGAGGTGGATGAAGACCGCACCGCCCAATATCTGCCGCTCTCGCTGGTGCGCGCGCGGCTGGCCCGGCGCTGGAGCTTAAGCGACACCAGCTATGTCACCGGCGGGCCGGCGCGCTATATGTCGATTGCCGAGACCGGGCAGCGCCTCGGCTTCATCACGCCGCTGACGCATAATTTCTGCGAGAGCTGCAACCGTGTGCGTCTGACCTGCACCGGCACGCTTTATATGTGCCTGGGCCAGGATGACGCGGCGGATTTACGCACGCCGCTGCGCGCCAGCGACAACGACGAGGCGCTGGATGCGGCCATCACCGAAGCCATCGCGCGTAAGCCGAAAGGTCATGATTTTGTCATCGACCGCCGCCATGCGCGCCCGGCTGTGGCGCGGCATATGTCGGTCACGGGTGGGTGAAGAAAGAAGGAAGGAAGAACTACTTTTTGTGAACAAAAAGTAGCAAAAAAACTTTGTTAGTTTGGGCGGTGCTGGTTTCAACGCCACCGGCCCAATTTCAAAGAAGTTTTTGCGCCGCTTTTTTTCAAAAAGCGGCTTCTTTCTTCTCTTTTTTCTTAGTCTTTCGCCGCTTTAAGCGCACAGCAGCCAGCGATGAAAATATCCACCGCCTGGCGTATGCGTTTTTCCAGCGCCTGTTTGGTCGGCGGGGCGCGAAAGCCGATCAGCACGCCTAAATGAAACTCGCCGAGCGCCATGCCGAACAGCATGGCGGCCATTTCCTTGGCCTGTGCGGCCGGGCACCCCTGCTGGACCGCAAGGTCGGCGAGGCAGGATTCCAGCCGGCTTTTGGCTTTGTTCACGCGGCTGCGGTGAAAGACCCGGCTGAGGTTCGGGCTGTGCGTGTATTCCGCCATGATCAGCCGCAGGATCGCGATTTGTCCGGGGGAAAGCAGGAAGCGGGCGAGGGCGGTGAGGTTCGCGGTCAGTAGGTCGTGAAGCGTCCAGTCGCTGTGCGGTTCAGGGAAACTCAGCAGCGAGTGGCGATGCATCAGCAGGGCGCCGAACAGCTCCGCCTTTGATTGGACCATGGTGTAGACGGTCTTTTTCGACATGCCGGCGGCTTTGGCGACATCGCTCATCGTCGCCGTATGGTAACCTTTCGCGAGAAAAATATCTTCCGCGGCGGCGATCAGCTGCGGCATGCGGTCACCATTGCCGACCGCCTTCACGGCGGCGATTCGTGGCAGTTTCGTGATTTTTCTCGGCGTAGGCATGAGGGGCAGAATAGCGCAAAGCGGTAAACTGGCAAGTTTCCTTGCTAATATAATTTTGAAAAACACTGTCTTGACCAGGGAAATGAACGCGGTTACGTGGGTGGTATGAAACCAACGGGTTTCCTCCTCCGTGCCTGCGCCTCGCTGCTCACTGCCGGCCTGTCGGCTTGTGCGGTGGGTCCGGATTTTCATCAGCCTCGCCCGCCGGAAGTGGCTTTGACGCCGTCGCCTCTGCCCGCCGCGACCATGACGGCTGATGGCAAGGCGCAATATTATCGTACCGGTGCCGACATTGCGGGAGACTGGTGGTCGCTTTATCGCAGCGCCGAGCTGAATGCGCTGATCGAGGCGGCGCTCGCGCATAACCCGACCTTGCAAGCCAGCCAGCAGACGCTCATCCAAGCGGAGGAGACGGTGCGTTCCTATCAGGGCCGGCTGCTGCCCAGCCTGTCGGCCGGGTTTCAGGTGACGCGCGAAAAAGTCTCCGCGGCGGAGTTCGCCACTTTCGGGGCCACCGGTCAGGCGACCACCGCAAGCATTCCGCCGTTCACGCTTTATAACACTGATCTGAGCGTTTCTTACGCGCCGGACGTGTTCGGCGGGGTGCGCCGGCAGATCGAAAGCGCGGCCGCTCAGGCGGACTATCAGCGCGACGAGCTGGAGGCGGCTTATCTCACACTCACCAGCAACGTCGTCACCGCGGCGGTCACGGAAGCGTCCTTGCGCGGGCAGATCGACGCCACGGAGCAGGTGATCGCCGCAGAACGCCGGGTGCTTGGCATCCTCGTCACCCAGGTCGGGCTGGGCGGCGCGGCGCAGGCGCAGGTGTTGCAGGAGCAGGCGACGCTCGCCGCCGCGGAGGCCACGCTGCCGCCGTTGCAATCGCAATTGGCACAGACGCGCAACCAGCTTGCGGTCTATGTCGGCGCCTTTCCGGGTGATTTCCACGAGGCTGATTTCACCCTGGCGGGCCTGACTTTGCCGCAGGACCTGCCGGTGAGCCTGCCTTCGGCCATCGTCGCGCAGCGGCCCGACATTCAGGCAGCGGCGGCGCAACTGCACACCGCTTCGGCCAATCTTGGTATCGCCACGGCCAATCTGCTGCCGCAATTCACGCTCTCCGCGCAAATTGGCCATGAGGCGCTGAGTTCCGGCACGCTGTTCACGCCGCAGACGCTGCTTTGGAGCCTGGTGGCCGGCGTTACGCAGCCGCTGTTCGAGGGGGGCACGCTGACGGCGCAGCGCAAGGCGGCCCTGGCGGCGTTGCGCGCGGCGGGGTCGCAATATCAGGCCACTGTGCTGTCTGCCTTTCAAAACGTTGCCGATGCGCTGCAGTTCCTGCAATATGACGCGATGACGTTGGCGGCGGCGCAGGCTGCCGAGACTGCCGCGGCGAACAGCCTTGCGGTCACCGAAGCGCAGTACAATCTCGGAGCACAACCTTTCACGGCGGTGCTGACCGCGCAGACCACGTACCAAAACGCCGCAATCAACGAGGTGAGGGCGGCGGCGGCGCGGCTGGCGGACACCGCAGCGCTTTACCAGGCCTTGGGCGGCGGCTGGTGGCATCGCCAGGACGTCGCCAGCGCCTGCTGCGGCATCATTCCATGAGGGTGACCAGATCATGAGTACGGCAAGTAAGACAGCATTACGCATGGTTCTGATGCTGATCACCGTTGGCCTGATTTTCGGCGGCGTGTTCGGCTATGGCGCGGTGCGCAGCATGTTCCTCGCCAAATTCCTGGCAAGCTTCGGCTCCCAGGCGCAGACCGTGGCCACCACCGTCGCAGGCACCTCGGGATGGCAGCCCACGGTGAGCTCAGTCGGCAGCATCGTCGCGGTCAATGGCGCCAGTATCTCCGCCGAGGTGGCCGGCATCGTCGATACCATCAATTTCAAATCCGGCGATGACGTGCCGGCCGGCGCGCTGCTGCTGACGCTGCGGCCCAACAACGATCCGGCGGTGCTGGCGCAATTGCAGGCGACCGCCGCGCTCGATGCGATCAACTATCAGCGTGACGTACAACAGTTCCGCGCCCATGCCGTGGCGCAGAGCCTGGTGGATACCGACCGCGCCAATCTGCAAGCCGCCCAGGCCCAAGTACAGGCGCAGAAGGCGCTGATGGCGGAGAAGCAGGTCCGCGCGCCGTTTGCCGGGCGGCTGGGTATCCGCCAGGTCGATATCGGCCAGTATCTGCCGGTCGGCACGCAGATCGTCACTTTACAGCAGCTGAACCCGCTTTTTGTTGATTTCTACCTGCCGCAGCAGGCGCTAAGCCAGCTGCATGTCGGGCAGACCGTAAATGTGGCGGTCGATGCTTTTCCCGGCCGGACATTCCCGGCGAAAATTTCCGCGCTCGACGCAATCGTGGACAGCTCAACGCGCAGCCTGCAGGTGCGCGCCACGCTGGCGAACGATGATCTGCTGCTCCGGCCCGGCATGTTCGCCAACGTCAAGGTCGATATCGGGGCGCCGCAGGAGCTGGTCACGCTGCCGCAGACCGCGCTCAATTACAACCCTTACGGCACCACCGTGTACACGGTGCAGCACCAGTCCGGGCCGGGCGGAAAGGCACTTCTCACCGCGCAGCAGGTGTTCGTCACCACCGGGGAGACGAGGGGCGACCAGGTTGCCGTGCTGACCGGTGTGGCAGCAGGCACCGAGGTGGTGACCGCGGGCCAGCTGAAGCTGCACAACGGCGCGCCGATCGTGGTGAACAATACCGTGACGCCGCCGAACAGTCCCAACCCAACGCCGCCGAACGAGTAGCGCGATGAAACGTTTCACCGACCTCTTCATCGCCCGTCCCGTGCTCTCCATCGCGGTGAGCATCCTGATCCTGGTGCTGGGTGCGCGCGCCGTCGGCACCTTGCCGGTGCAGCAATATCCCCAAACCGAGAACGCCACGATCACCATTACCACCGTCTATCCCGGCGCCTCGCCGGATGTGGTGGCGGGGTTCGTGACGACGCCGATCGAAAAAGCCGTCGCCCAGGTCAACGGCATCGACTATATGACCTCGACCAGCGACACCAGCAGCAGCACCATCACCATCTATCTGGTGCTGAATCATGATCCCGATGCGGCGCTGACCGAGATCAGCGCTCAGGTGAACTCGATCCTGAACCAGCTGCCGACCGGCACGCAGCAGCCGGTGCTGACGCTGCAGGTGGGCCAGACGATCGACGCGATGTATATCGCCTTCCGCAGCGCCGTGCTCTCGGCCAACCAGATCACCGATTACGTCACGCGCGTGGTGCAGCCGCAATTGCAGGCGGTCAACGGCGTGCAGACCGCGGAAATCCTCGGTGGCCAGAATTTCGCCATGCGCGTCTGGCTCAATCCGCAGAAGCTCGCGGCCTATGGCCTGACCGCCTCCAATGTCTGGGCGCAGCTCGGCAACAATAATTTCATCGCCGCGCTCGGCAACACCAAGGGCACGATGACGCAGGTGACGCTGACCGCCTCCACCGCCCTGCATACGCCGGAGCAATTCGGCGCCCTGATCCTGAAACAGGCCAATGGCGCGATCATCCATCTGCGCGATGTGGCCGACGTGTCGCTTGGTGCCGACGATTACGACCAGCATGTGACGTTCGACAACAAGCCGGGCGTTTATATCGGCATCAAAGTGGCGCCGAATGCGAACCTGCTCAACGTCATCAGCGGCGTGCGCAAGGCCTTCCCCTCGATCCAGGCAAACCTACCGAACGGCCTGACCGGCACCATCGTCTATGACTCCACCAAATTTGTGGACGCCTCGATCCGTGAGGTGCTGACGGCGCTGCTCGAGGCTCTGCTGATCGTCACCTTCGTCGTGTTCGCCTTCCTCGGCTCGCCGCGCTCCGTGTTGATCCCGGTGGTGGCGATCCCGCTCTCGCTGGTCGGTGCCTTCGCCATGATGGCGGCGTTCGGCTTCTCCATTAATCTGCTCACGCTGCTGGCACTGGTATTGGCCATCGGCTTGGTCGTGGACGATGCCATCATTGTGGTGGAAAACGTCAATCGCCATCTCGATGAGGGGTTGAATCCGATCGAAGCGGCGCGCATCGCCGCTTCGGAACTGGGCGGCCCGATCATCGCCATGACCGTGGTGCTGATCGCCGTGTATGTGCCGATCGGCTTCCAAAGCGGCCTGACAGGCGCGCTGTTCACCGAATTTGCTTTCACGCTGGCCGGCGCGGTGACGATCTCCGCGATCGTCGCGTTGACTCTGACGCCGATGCTCTCCTCGCGTTTCCTCAAGCCGATCGACCGCGCCCATCTTAACTGGGAGGGAAGGCTGATCGGCTTCATCGACCGGCGTTTCGATCAGGTCCATCGTGTCTACACCCGAATGCTGAGCAGCAGCCTGGACACGATCCCGGTCACGATCGTTTTTGCGCTCATCATCCTGAGCAGCATTTTTTTCCTGGCACAGGGCTCGAAGAGCGAGCTGGCGCCGATGGAAGACCAGGGGGCGGTGCTTCTCTCCGCCACCTCGGCGCCAAATGCGACGATGACCCAGCGCGCCATGTGGGACACGCACCTCAACGCGGCCGTGCTGAAACTTCCTGAAACCGAACACACCTTTCAGATCGACGTGCCCGGCACGGAGATTGTTGGTGCGGTGCTCAAACCCTGGGACGAGCGCACCCGCACGGCGAACACGTTGCAGACGGTCCTGCAGAACGAAGCCAATGCGGAGGATGCCGGCCAGCAAGTCGCGGCCTTCCAGCTGCCGCCGCTTCCCGGCAGCCAGGGCTTGCCGGTGCAGTTCGTGATCAAGACGACCGATGATTTCACGCAGCTTTATCCGGTCAGCCAAGCCTTGCTGCAGGCGGCGCTGCGGAGCGGCAAGTTCATCTTTCTGCAGAGCGATCTCAAGCTCGACCAGCCGCAGGCGAACATCATCGTCGACCGCGCCAAGGCCTCCTATCTCGGGCTCAACATGGCCAATGTCGGTGCCGCCCTCGGTGAGGCGCTCGGGGGCGACTATGTGAATTATTTCGACCTCGATGGCCGCTCCTATAAGGTGATTCCGCAGGTGCAGCGCACTTCGCGGCTGAATGTCGCGCAACTGAACAATTATTATGTGACATCAGTGAATGGCATCAACGTGCCGCTCTCCTCGATCGCGAGCATCCACGACACGGTGATCCCCGAGACCATCAATCATTTTCAACAGCAGAATTCGGCCACCTTGCAAGGTGTTGCGGCGCCGGGTGTGAGCCAGGCGGAGGCGTTGAAAACTTTGCAGCAACTGGCGGCAAAAATCCTGCCGCCGCGCGACCATGTCGATTATGGCGGGCAGATGCGGCAATATGTGCAGCAGAGCAGCAGCTTCATTCTCACCTTCGTCTTCGCCCTCATCATCATCTTCCTGGCACTTGCCGCGCTGTTCAATTCCTTCCGCGATCCGCTGATCATCCTGGTTTCGGTGCCGATGTCCATCGCGGGGGCCATGATCTTCATCTATCTCGGCCTCGGCGGTCTGTCGTTGAACATCTACACCGAGGTTGGGTTGGTGACGCTGATGGGGTTGGTCTCCAAGCACGGCATCCTGATGGTCGAGGTGGCGAACGAGGCCCGTCTGGCCGGCAAGAGCAAGCGCGCGGCGATCGAATACGCCGCCAATATCCGGTTGCGGCCGATCCTCATGACGACCGCGGCCATGGTGCTGGGCGTGGTGCCGCTGATCATCGCGACCGGCGCCGGGGCGGCGTCACGCTATGCGATGGGCATGGTGATTGCCGGTGGGCTTTCGATCGGCACGATGTTCACGCTTTTCGTGGTGCCCGCGGTCTATATGATCCTGGCCGGCGCCAAGCAGGCGGAAGCCGAACCGGCGGCGAAACCGGCGCCGGCGGAGTGAAGCCAATCGGCTTCTAGACAAAGAAAGCGGCCGCTTTGCGAAAAAAGCGGCGCAAACTTTTGGCTCAGCTGGGCCTGGGTCTGTGTCGCCGACGACGCCCACGGCCCAGAGTAAATGAAGTTTTTTTGCTTCTTTTTGTTCACAAAAAGAAGCCTTCCTTTGCCTTGGCTGATTTGACCTAAGGTAACCCGCTCCCGTCAGTTCCCAGAAAGCGGCCAATTTTCTTCTTCTTACCCAAAATATTACGCTTCATTAGCGAATGGCTTTGTGGCACGTTCGCCGTGTCATGCCAAAGCGCCGCTCCACCGCTGGATTTGCCGACATGGCATCGCTGGCCGACGTGCTTTCGCCCGAAATCCGTCCGGCTAAGCTGGCTGTGGGCGTGGACGGGCACCGTGCCCGGCTGCGGGCGCGCTTCCTCGCCGGCGGCCCTGATGCCATCGCCGAGCATGAGTTGATTGAGATGACATTGTTCCTGGCGCTGCCGCGGCGGGACACGAAACCGCTCGCCCGGGCGCTGCTCGCGCGCTTTGGGTCTTATGCCGGGGTGATTTCCGCCCGCGTGCCGGACCTGCTCGATGTCGAGGGGCTGGGTGAGGCTGGCGTGGCGGCGCTGAAGACCGTGCAGGCGGCGGCCGTGCGCCTGGCCAAGGCCGAAGTTCTGCACCAGCCGGTCCTGGGCAGTTGGGAGCGGCTGATCGCCTATCTGCAGGCCGTCCTGGCGCGGGAAAAAATCGAGCAGTTCCGGGTTCTGTTCCTCGATCACCGCAACCGGCTGCTGGCCGACGAGGCGCAGAGCACCGGCACGGTCAACCACACGCCGGTTTATCCGCGCGAGGTGGTGAAGCGGGCGCTGGAGCTGCATGCCAGCGCCATCATCCTGGTTCATAACCATCCGAGCGGTGATCCGAGCCCGAGTGTGGAGGACATCGAAATGACCCGGGAGATCAAGCGCGCGGCGCAGGCGCTGGCCATCGTGCTGCACGACCATGTCATCATCGGCAAGGGCGAATGGGTCAGTTTCCGCCAGACGGGTTATTTATGATGTTACTGACGGCGCCCATCCCGTGAGGACGGCCATGCGCAGCCGGGCGATGGTGCGTCCGTCGCGCTGCGGCAACCGGCTCAAAGCGGCCGGAAACAGCTCCGCCGGCACGAACGTCTTACGGCGCGCGTGCAAGGCATTGGTCTCGCCGGCATCGCGCAGATCGTGCAGCAGCGCCACAGGGCTGGCGTATAGAAACTCGATCTCGTCCACATCCGCGACGGGGAGTGAAAATCCGGCGCGCTGCAGCAGCCCGGCGCAATCCGACAGCTCCGGAAACGGGGAGATTCGCGGGCTGACGCCGCCCGTCAGGCTTTCCTCCGCCTCCAGCAGGGCGGTGCGCAGCTCGTGCAGCGTGCCCAATACCGGCAGGCTGGCGAGCAGCAGCCCCTCCGGTTTCAAGGCCCGGCGCAGCTGGATCAGCGCGCCAGGCAGGTCGGTGAACCAGTGCAGCGACAGATGCGCCACCACCAGATCGTACCGCTGCGATTCCAGTTGGAAATTTTCAGAGTCGACGGTGAGCGGCGTGCCGCCCGCCATGGCCGCCATGGGCGCTGAAATATCCGCGCAATCCACGCTCATGCCGCGCTGCCGCAACGCCGGCGCAATGGCACCACGGCCGCCGAAATCCAGCGCCGTGGCAAAGCGCCGGTTGGTGTCGTCCAGACGGTCGAGCACGCGCAGGGCAAGATCGTTAAGCACCGGGGCAAGATGCGCGATCCGCCGTGCGGCCCGGTCGCGATGTTGGCGCACCGCGGCAAAATCGAAAATCTGTTCCACATGAAAACCTTTCTTGGGCAGCTGCTGGATACGCTTCTGCCGCCCTCTTGTCTCGCCTGCGACGCACCGGTGACGGCCGATGGACAGTTTTGCGCGGCTTGCTTCCGCCGCGTGAATTTTATTTCCGCACCATTCTGTGAGACATGTGGCGTGCCGCTGCCTTATGCGGCCGCGGCCAGTGAAAGCGGGCGCTGCCAGCGCTGCGAAATTTCACCGCCGGCCTTTACGCACGCACGGGCGGCCTTGCGCTATGATGACGTATCACGCGCGCTGATCATGGCGTTCAAATATGCCGACCGCACCGAGGCGGCGCGCGGCATCGCGCGGCTGATGTTGCGCCCGGGCCGTGAGCTGCTGGCGCGCGCAGACATGCTGGTGCCGGTGCCGCTGCATCCCACGCGGCTGCGCTGGCGCCGCTATAATCAAGCAGCCCTGTTGGCGCGCGCCCTTTCCCGGCTGACGCGCCGTGTCTGTGTCCTCGATGCGCTGCGTCGGGACAAGCCCACAGCCCCGCTGGAACGGCTGGGCCTGGCCGGCCGCCAGGCGGAGTTGGCGGATGCCATTGTCCCGCGCGCCGGGTTCACCGCAACAAACCTGACCGTGCTGCTGATTGATGACGTGATGACCAGCGGCACCACCGCCAATGCCTGCGCCCTGGCCTTGCGCGCCGCCGGCGCGGCACGGGTGGACGTTCTCACCGCCGCGCGCGTGGCCGAGCCCAGCCTTGCCGGCGAGGCATCTTGCATAATACATCGCCTCGGCTAGATGCATTCTATGCCTATTATCGAGATCTATACCCAGGCTTTCTGTCCCTTTTGTTCGCGGGCGCTCAGCCTATTGCGGAAAAAGGGCGTGGAGTTCAAGGAAATCGACGCGCCGCCGGGCTCGTCTCAGCGCAGGGAAGCGCGGGAACGGGCGGGCGGTAAAACTTCGGTGCCGCAGATCTTTTTCGACGGCAAGCTGATCGGCGGCTGTGATGATATGCTGGCGCTGGAACGCGCTGGCCAACTGGATCCATTGCTCGGGCTATGATCCACTATCAGCTGCGTTGTGACGCGGCCCATGAATTCGATGGTTGGTTTGTCAACAGCGAAGGCTTTGAAAGCCAGGCGCGCCGGGGGCTGATCTCGTGTCCGGTCTGTGCCGACACGCATATCACGCGCGCACTCATGACCCCCGGCATTCCGCGCAAGGGTGAGAAAGAGACAGCCCAGCCGGCGCCGGTGCCGGCCAGCTCCGCCGCGGGCGGGGCGATCCCTGATGCGGTACGCGCCGCGCTTCAGCGCCTGCGCCATGAGGTGGAGACAAGCTGTGAATATGTCGGCGCCGACTTCGCCAACGAGGCGCGCCGGATTCACCATGGCGAGACCGAGCGGCGCGGGATTTATGGCGAAAGCTCCGAGGAGGAAGCGAGTGCCCTCGTCGAAGAGGGCATCGAAATCGCCCGTGTTCCCTGGGTGCATCGTACTGATAGCTAAAGCGAAGAAAGAAAGAGGAAGGCTACTTTTTGTGAACAAAAAGTAGCAAAAAAACTTTGTTAATTTGGGCCCGTGCGGTTGCAGCGTCACAGGCCCGCCGCTTTTTTCAAAAAGCGGCCACTTCCTTTCTTGCCGCCGCATATTCGCGCCGCAGCCGGGCCACGAGATCGGCGGCGGGCAGCACGGACTTGATCGCGCCGATGCCCTGGCCTGCGCCCCAAATGTCCTTCCATGCCTTGGTCGCGCCTTCGTGGAAATTCATGGTGCTCACATTGCCCTCGGGCAGATGGTCGGGGTCCAGGCCGGCCGCCTCGATGCTGGCCCGCAGATAATTCCCGTGCACGCCGGTGAACAGGTTGGAATAGACGATGTCCGCCGCCGATCCTTCGACAAGCGCCTGTTTATAGCCGTTCGAGGCGTTGGCTTCTTCGGTGGCGATGAAGGCCGAACCGATATAAGCAAGATCAGCCCCGCAGGCTTGCGCCGCAAGAATGGCGCCGCCGGTGGCGATCGCGCCTGAGAGCGCCACCGGCCCGGAAAACCACGCACGAATTTCCTGCACCAGCGCGAAGGGGGACAGGGTCCCGGCATGGCCACCGGCGCCGGCCGCGACGGCGATCAACCCATCCGCGCCTTTCTCGATCGCCTTGCGCGCGAAATCGTTATTGATCACGTCATGCAGCACGATGCCGCCATAGGCATGGATCGCCGCATTCACCTCCGGCCGCGCGCCGAGCGAGGTGATGACCACCGGCACCCGGTATTTTTCGCACAGCGCCAGATCATGTTCGAGCCGCGTGTTGGAGCGGTGCACGATCAGATTGACCGCGTAGGGCGCGGATTTTTGCTTGAGGTTCGCCGCGTCCCATGCCGCGAGCGCGGTGGTGATCTCATGGAGCCACCCGTCCAGCTGTTCTGCCGCGCGGGCATTGAGGGAGGGGAAGGCCCCGACGATGCCGGCGGTGCATTGCGCGACCACCAGCTTCGGGTTGGAGATGATGAATAAAGGCGCGCCGATGGCGGGTAGGCTCAGCCGATTTTGCAGCAGCTCCGGTACGGGCATTTTCGCCTCATGGTTGACGTGTCCTGTACGTCAACCATTGCCGATCAGGACGCCTGTGGCAAATACCAGCGCGCCGCCGAATGCCACCTGAACCGTCGCGCGCAGCGGGGAGGTGTCCATGAAGCGCCAGCGCACCCAGGAGATCGCCGCCAGTTCCACCACCACCACGCAGACCGCCACAAGCAAAGCCAGATGCAGGTTGGGGATGAGGAAGGGAAGGGTGTGGCCCAAACCGCCCAGCATCGTCATCAACCCGGTCACCGCGCCGCGGATGTATGGGGTGCCGCGGCCGGTCAGGCTGCCGTCATCGGAGAGCGCCTCGGCGAAGGCCATGGAAATGCCGGCGCCCAGCGAAGCGGCAACGCCGACGATGAAGGCGGCGAAGGGGTGATGAGTCGAGAAGGCGGCGGCGAAAATCGGCGCCAGGGTAGAGATCGAGCCATCCATCAGCCCGACCAGGCCGGGCTGGACATATTGCAGCATGAACAGCCGTCTCGCGTGCGCATCCTCGCTTTCGCGGGTATGCGCGGGCAGGTTCTCTTCCGAAAGCGCGTCGGCCCGGTGCTCATGCTCCTGCTCCGCCTCGGCCAGGTCGCCCAGCAGTTTGCGGATCGACACGTCGGTCGCGCGTGAGGCGGCGAGGCGGTAGAAACGCTGGGTTTCGGCCTCCATGCTTTCGGCCAGGTTCCGCACATCGTCGATGCTCGGCTTCGGCAACTGCCAGACGGGTTTGCGGCTCATGAAGCCGCGCACGTCCTGGCGGCGGATCAGTGGAATATGGTCGCCGAATTTCTGCTGGTACATGTCGAGCAGGCGGTGCCGGTGCTCGCTCTCCTCGGCCGCCATGGCCTTGAAGATCTTCGCCGATGCCGGAAAATCCTCGCGCAGCCGCTCGGCAAGATCATTATAAATGCGGCCATCTTCTTCTTCGGCGCCGATCGCCAGGGCCAGGACCTCACGTTCGGAAAGCTGTGAGAAATCTCGCATGGAATACTCCTTATCGGCGCGTCATGTGACCGCGGAACGGGCGTCGGTCAAGCGAATAATGTCTGCTTGCAAATGAGTTGCATTAGCAAAAAAGCGAGGTTTCTCGCGCAGTTTCGGGAGGTGCTGTCCGGCCGATATCGCTGAATCGGAGGATGTGCAAACGAAACTAACGCCTTGTTCGTAGCGGACCTGCAAACGAAACTTTGAGGATTTTCCGGGCGAATGCCGCAAATCACGCGTTGATGAGGGCAACACCGCAGCGGTGCCGATTGGCCGGGCGATGCCCGCGCAGTGGAGATCGCCGGGGGCAAAAGTTTCAAGGAACGGCAATATTCAGCGATGGACATAGCAGCGTTTCGTCCCCCGCTGGCCAGCGACGAGGCGGCAAGCGGTTCGTGCCAGCAGGGCGACGCCTTCATGTCATCATACTCTTGCCAAAATTAGCGATTTGTCTGGAGGGTGCGGAAAAAGGAGAAGGGCCATGGAAGGCGCGGAATACACGCGGAAGTTGGAAGAGCTGGACTGGCTGTTCAACGATCCGGAGGCGCCGGTGGAACCGGCCCGCCTCTGGCGCCTGCTCGCCGAACTGGCCCAGCACGATCGAGAGCCGCCAGACGCGCCCCAACCCGCCCGGCACTGACCGCAGCGCTCTGGCTGCCAAGCTTGGGGGCGGGCGCGCGCCTAGGGCCACAGCTTAAGGATGAAGCGCCAATTGGAGGTCCGGGCGGGAATCGAACCCACATTCGCGGATTTGCAGTCCGCTGCATCACCACTCTGCCACCGGACCTCGGGGGCGTGAGGCCGCTTATATCCCCAGGTCGGTCGCGCTGGTCAAGTCACTTGTATCAGAATGGTTCATTTGCCGCGCCAGGGGGCGCCCCAGGTTGAGTTCTGGTTGGCTCGGCCGCTATAAGGCCTCGGATCATCGTTTGGATAGAAGGCTTTACATGGCAGACCAGACCGCCCACGAGATTGCGCGCGAAAAAATGGTGGACAGCCAGGTGAGGCCAAGCCTGGCACATGACAGCCGCGTGATCAGCGCGATGCGCGCTTTGCCGCGCGAGGCGTTCGCACCTTCGGGTGCCTTCGCCTACGCCGACGCGGACATCGATCTGGGGCAGGGCCGTTACATGCTCTCGCCCCTCGTCACCGCCCGCTTGGCGCAGTTGGTGATGGCAACCAATCCCGCCCATGTGCTCGTGGTGGGCGCCGGCAGCGGCTATACCGCCGCGCTGCTGGAGGCCTGCGGGGCGCAGGTGGTGGCGCTCGAGGAGGAGCCCCGCCTTGATACCGGCGCGCTCGCCCGAGTCGCCCCGAAAGTCGAAGCCGTCACCGGAAAACTCGTCGCCGGCTGGCCCGCTGCCGGCCCCTATGACGCGATTTTGATCGAAGGCGCGGTGCCTGCAATTCCCGAGATTTTTGCGGCGCAGCTAACGAAGGGGGGACGGCTGGTGACGATTCTCGCTGATCATGACGAACCGGCCGGCCTCGGCCGTGGCGTGGTCGCCGAGGCGAGCAGCAACGGATTCGCCGTGGTGAAAATGTTCGACTGCACGGCGCGTATCCTGCCCTGCTTCCGTCGCGCGCCGGAATTCACTCTGTGACGGGAGCCGTCTGGCCTTTGCGCGGGCTGTTGCTATGTGGCGTCGCCGCAGGAGCGGTGTTCGCGCTGCCGCATCTCGCCCAGGCACAGGAGCCGAGTACGCTGACCCAAGCGCTGGCCCAAGCCTATGAGAACAATGCGACGCTGCAGGAGCAGCGCGCCTCTTTGCGTGCCACCGACGAGACCGTGCCGACCGCTTTGTCCGGTTGGCGCCCGACCGTCGTATTTTCCGAAACGGGCGGGCATGTTTCCGGCAACGAGACAACAACGAGCACCACGCTGGACCCCGCCAGCCACCTGCTGGTCCCGAACAAGATCACGACGCCCGTGGGCCGCAACGAATCGCTCGCGCAGATCTCGCTGACGCAGCCGGTTTATAGCGGGGGCAGGGTGGTCGCTTCCACGCGCGAGGCGAAGAACTCGGTCTATGCGGCGCGGGCGCAACTGATGGCCACCGAGCAGACGGTGTTCCTCAATGTCGCCACCGCCTATGTCACAGTGATCACCGACCAGCAGGTTCTGGCGCTCGATCTGAGCAACCAGCAGGTGCTGGGACAGCAGCTGCTCTATACCCAGGAACAGTTCAAGGTCGGCGAAGTCACGCTCACCTCGGTGGCACAGGCTGAGGCCGCGCTCGCTGCGGCGAAGGCGCAGGTCGAGATCGCCCAGGGCAACCTGGAGATCGCTCGCGAGAATTTCCACGCGCTGGTCGGCGCCTATCCGGCCGACAAGCTGACACCGCCCCAGCCGCTGGTATTGCCGGTTCAATCCGAAGGCGAAGCGGCCAAAGAAGCCCTCGGCAACAACCCGAACGTGGTTGCCGCGGAATTCACCAATTCCGCCAGCAAGGATGCGGTGGATGTGGCCTTCGCCAGCCTGCTGCCGCAGCTGAGCCTGCAGGTTGCCGGCTTTAACGAGCAGAACCCGTTGTTGCCGCGCTCCGAAATCACCGGTGGTGAGGTGCTGGGCGAGCTGAGCGTGCCGCTCTATCAGGGCGGCGCGGAATATTCCGCCATCCGCACGGCCCGCGCCAGGCAGCAGCAAAGCTTCGCGGCGATCCTCGATGCCCAGCGCCTGGCCTATCAGCAGGCGACCCAAGCCTGGGTCGGGCTCGTCTCGTCCCGCGCGGCGATCATCAGCACCAATGCAGAGATCAAGGCCAATGCCATCGCCCTGGACGGGACCGAGCGCGAGCAACTGGTCGGCACCCGCACCACGCTGGACGTGCTGAACGCGCAGGAGCTGTTGCTGAACTCCCAAGTGCAGCAGGTGCAAAATATTGCGACATTGGTCGATAACTCCTATACGGTGGCGGCGGCGATCGGCCGCCTGACCGCGACCGATCTCGGACTTCCGGTCAGGCATTATGATGACCTGAAATATTATGACGCCGTGAAATATGCCGGTTTCGGCACGGGCGAGTCGGCGGACAGGGCGGCAGGCGTTGCCCCGAACGGCGCATTGCTTGATGCCAGCGGCCATCCTATCACTGCAGACGAGCCGATACCGTCTCCGGCACCCTGAGAGGCAGGTTGATGAGCGACCAAAAAGGCCCAGCGACTGAGGGCGCCAGCGAGCCCTCGATGGACGAAATCCTCGCTTCGATTCGTCGTATCCTCAAGGAGGACGAGAACCCGGACGAGGCTGTTTCCTCCAATGATCCTGAGGACGAAGTTCTGGTTCTCAGTGCCGAGATGGAGGCGAAGCCGGCGATTGACGCACTCCCGGAGCCGTTGGCGGCACCTCTTGCGAACCCCGAACCGGAGCCGGCGACGCTGGCTAGCCCAAGCCCGGACACCCCAAGCCCGGGCACCTCAAGAAACGTGCCCTTGAATGAGACTGAAATGGACCAAGCGATGGACGAACACCAGCGATCCTTGGCCGGGCTGGTCAGCGAGACGGCGACGGCGGAGATCACCAGCGCGCTGGGTCCGCTGATGCGCAGCGTGAGCCCGGAACGTTCACTGTCGATCGGCCGCGCGGGCGTCACCTTGGAGGACATCGTCCGCGAGGAAATACGCCCGGTGCTGAAAGCCTGGCTGGAGGCGCATTTGCCGGGCCTGGTCGAGCGCGTCGTCCGTGCCGAGATCGAGCGCGTCATCGACCGCACCAAGCTGTAAATTTTTCGTCCCCGCTTTTTTAAGCACAACACCGGAATTGTCTGTGAGCACGCTGGATAAGCATTTCGACCCGGCCGCCTGTGAAGGCCGGATTTATCGTCAATGGGAAGAAGCCGGCGCGTTCGCCGCCGATCCGTCACGCCGCGCGGCGCCGTACACGATCATGATGCCGCCGCCGAACGTTACCGGCACGCTGCATGTCGGCCACGCTTTGACCAATGTGCTGCAGGATATTTTCATCCGCTACCGGCGCATGCAGGGGCGCGACGTGCTCTGGCAGCCCGGCACCGACCATGCGGGCATCGCCACGCAGATGGTGGTGGAGCGGCTGCTGGATCAGGAGAAAACGTCCCGCAAGGCGCTCGGGCGGGAAACGTTCCTCGCCCGCGTGTGGCAGTGGAAGGAAGAGTCCGGCGGCGCCATCACGCAGCAGCTGCGCCGCCTTGGCGCCTCGCCGGATTGGGCGCGCGAACGCTTCACCATGGATGAGGGGCTCTCCGCGGCGGTTCGTGAAGTGTTCTGCACGTTGCACGAGCAGGGGCTGATCTATCAGGACAAGCGCCTGGTGAACTGGGACCCCGCTCTCCAGACCGCGATTTCCGACCTTGAAGTCGAAAACCGCGACATGAAGGGCCATATCTGGCACATCCGTTACCCGATCGAGGGCGGCGGTGAGGTCATCGTCGCGACGACGCGCCCCGAGACGATGCTCGGCGATACCGCGGTCGCGGTGAATCCGGCGGATGAGCGCTACAAGGATATCGTCGGTCGGCATGTCATCCTGCCGCTCACCGGCCGGCGCATTCCGGTTATTGCCGACGAGTATTCCGACCCGGAGAAGGGTACCGGGGCGGTGAAAATCACCCCCGCGCACGACTTCAACGATTTCGAGGTCGGCAAGCGGCACGGACTGGCCATGCCCTCCATTCTCGACCGCACCGGGCGCGTCACCCTGGCCGAACTCGGGGACATGCCGGAATTCGTCCGCGCCCTGGAAGGCGAGGACCGTTTCGTTGCGCGCAAGAAGATCGTCGCGGAGCTGGAGCGGCTGGAAATTCTCGACAAGGTCGAGCCGCACGCCAATGCCGTGCCCTATGGCGACCGCTCCGGCGTGCCGATCGAGCCGCTGCTCACCACGCAATGGTATTGCAATGCCGGCGTGCTGGCCAAACCGGCGATCGAGGCGGTGGAAACCGGCAAGGTCAAATTCATTCCCCAGCAATGGGAGAACACGTTCTTCGCCTGGATGCGCGACATCCAGCCCTGGTGCATCTCGCGCCAACTCTGGTGGGGGCACCGCATCCCCGCCTGGTATGGGCCGGACGGCGCGGTGTTTGTCGCGCGCGATGAGCAGGCTGCCCAGGCCAAAGCCGATGCGCATTACGGCCGCCGCGAGACACTGACCCAGGATGAGGATGTGCTCGACACCTGGTTCTCCTCCGCGCTCTGGCCTTTTTCCACGCTGGGCTGGCCGGAAAAGACGCCGGAACTGGCGAAATATTACCCGACCGACGTGCTGGTCACGGGCTTCGACATCATTTTCTTCTGGGTTGCCCGGATGATGATGATGGGGCTGCATTTCATGGGCGATGTGCCGTTCCGCACCGTGTATATTCATGGCCTGGTGCGCGACGAGCGCGGCCAGAAAATGTCCAAGTCCAAGGGCAATGTGGTCGATCCGCTGAGCCTGATCGAGGCTTACGGCACCGATGCGCTGCGCTATTCCGTGGCCGCCGCGGCCGGGCAGGGGCGGGACGTGAAGCTCGGCGCGAAGATCGTCGAGACCAATCGCAGCTTCATCACGAAAATCTGGAACGCCGCACGCTTCCTGGAGATGAATGGCTGCAAGCCCAACCCGGCTTTTGACCCGGCCAGCGCGAAACTGCCGCTCAGCCGCTGGATCCTTGATGCCGCCAACAGCGCCGTCGCCGAGGCGAGTGCGGCGTTGGAGGCGTTCCGGCCGAACGACTATGCCAACGCCTGCTACCGCTTTGCCTGGGGCGATGTCTGCGATTGGTTCGTGGAATTCGCCAAGCCCGGCTTCGCGACCGAGGAGGCGGCGGAAATCCGCGATGTGGCCGCCTATGTGCTGGGCGTTCTGCTCCGGCTGATGCACCCGCTGCTGCCGTTCGTCACCGAGGAATTGTGGGACCATTTCGGCTATGGCCCGCAAGGCTCGCTGATCCGCGCCCCCTGGCCCGAGGCGAGCCCGGTGTTCGAAGCCGAGGCGGCGCGCAACGAGGTCGCCTGGGTGGTGAATTTGATCTCCGAAGTGCGCACCGTGCGTTCGGAAATGAACGTGCCGCCGTCCATCAAGAGCCCCGTGCTGCTGAAGGATGCCGCCCCCCAGAGCCTGGCCTGGGCCAACGCCTGGAGCGAGCCGATCGCGCGCATGGCCCGCGCCAGCGAAACCGGCCCGGTCCTCGGCGAGGTGCCGAAAGGCTCGGCGCAGGCGGTGCTGGGCGAGGCGACGATCGTGCTGCCGCTGGCCGAGATCATCGACCTCGACGCCGAGCGCGCCCGGCTCAAAGCCGCCAGGACCAAGGCCGAGACGGAACTGGCCAAGGTGGAGCAGAAACTCGCCAACGAGGATTTCGTGAAGCGCGCGCCGGAGGCGATCATCGAGGAGAATGAAGAGCGGCGGCGCAATTTTTCCGCCGAGATCACGCGCCTGGATGCCGCGCTGCAGCGCATTGCTTGAAGAAAGGAAGGAAGGGCTACTTTTTGTGAACAAAAAGTAGCAAAAAAACTTTGTTAATCTGGGCTGTGCTGGTGGAAAGGCCGGCGGCCCAGTTTCAAAAAGTTTTTGCGCCGCTTTTTTCAAAAAGCGGCCTCTTTCTTTATGACGGTTCTAACGGCGCAGTGGCCTTGTGCGGTGCCGACGGCATGCCATAAATGCCTTGGAGGACCTACAAACATGAAAAAGACGTGGGACAAGTCCAAACTGCCTTCGCGCCACACCACGGTCGGCCCTGATCGCGCGCCGCATCGCTCTTATTATTATGCCATGGGCCTCTCCGAGGAAGAGATCGCGCAACCGTTTGTCGGCGTCGCCACTTGCTGGAACGAGGCCGCTCCTTGCAACATCGCCCTTTCGCGCCAGGCGCAATCGGTGAAGCGGGGCGTTAGTGAAGCCGGCGGCACGCCGCGCGAATTCACCACCATTACCGTCACTGACGGCATCGCCATGGGCCACCAGGGCATGAAATCCTCGCTCGTTTCGCGCGAGGTGATCGCTGATTCGGTGGAACTCACGGTGCGCGGCCATGGCTATGACGCGCTGGTCGGCGTGGCCGGCTGCGACAAGTCTCTGCCTGGCATGATGATGGCGATGTTGCGCCTCAACGTTCCCTCGGTGTTCATGTATGGCGGCTCGATCCTGCCCGGCCGTTACAAGGACAAGGACGTGACGGTGGTGGACGTGTTCGAGGCCGTCGGTCAGCACGCCGCCGGAAACATGTCCGCCGAGGATCTACACGCGCTGGAATGCGTGGCTTGCCCTTCCGCCGGCGCCTGCGGCGGCCAGTTCACCGCCAACACCATGGCCACCGTCTCCGAGGCGATCGGCCTGGCGCTTCCCGGTTCCGCCGGCGCGCCGGCGCCCTATGAGGATCGCGACCGTTTCGGCGTGCTCTCCGGCCAGGCGGTGATGAGCCTGATCGAAAAGCAGCTGCGCCCGCGCGATATCTGCACCCGCAAGGCGTTCGAGAACGCCGCCGTGGTGGTGGGCGCCACCGGCGGTTCCACCAACGCGGCTTTGCACCTGCCGGCGATGGCCAATGAGGCCGGCATCCACTTCACTCTACAGGACGTGGCCGACATCATGCGCCGCACGCCCTACATCGCCGACCTGAAGCCGGGCGGAAAATATGTGGCGCTCGACGTGTACAAGATCGGCGGCATTCCGGTGATCCTGAAATCCCTGCTAGATGCCGGGCTGCTGCATGGCGACTGCATCACCGTCACCGGGAAGACCCTCGCGGAAAACCTCGCCGGCGTCGTGTTCCCCGAAAACCAGGACGTGGTGTTCCCGGTTTCCCGCGCGCTCTCCAAGACCGGCGGCGTGGTGGGCCTCAAGGGCAACCTGGCGCCGGACGGCGCGATCGTGAAGGTGGCGGGCCTGAAAAACCAGGTCTTCACCGGCACCGCGCTGTGCTTCGACTGCGAGGAAGACGCCTTCGCCGCCGTGCAGGCCCGCGCTTACAAGAAGGGCGACGTGATCGTCATCCGCTATGAAGGGCCGAAGGGCGGGCCCGGCATGCGCGAGATGCTCTCCACCACCGCCGCCATTTATGGCCAGGACATGGGCGAGCATGTGGCGCTGATCACCGACGGCCGCTTCTCCGGCGGCACGCGCGGCTTCTGCATTGGCCATGTCGGGCCGGAAGCCGCCGTGGGCGGGCCGATCGGGCTGCTGCGCAACGGCGACAAGATCACCATCGACGCCATCAAGGGCACCATCGACGTGGACCTGACGGACGCCGAACTGGCCGCCCGCCGCGCCGAATGGAAGCCGCGCCCCACCAACTACAATGCAGGCGCGATCTGGCGTTACGGCCAGAATGTCGGCCCGGCCTATCTCGGCGCGCTGACCCATCCGGGCGCGGAAGCGGAGACGCACTGCTTTGCGGATCTGTAAGGCAAGTAAGGCGAGGGGCTCTGCCCCTCGACCCCGCTGGGGCCGGAAGGCCCCAGACCCCCATAATTTTTGGAGCGCCACCGGCCCAGAGTCAAAAAAGTTTTTGCGCCGCTTTTTTCAAAAAGCGGCTGCTTTCCTTAAAAAAATGGCGGCCACTGGCCGCCATTTTCGTGCGTTAGCGTGGCGTTAGCCGAGCTGGGCTTCGGCGAACTCGTAGTTAGCGATCTTGTCGAGCCAGTTGGTGATGTAGTCGGGACGGCGGTTGCGGAAGTCGAGATAGTAGCTGTGTTCCCACACATCGAGGCCGAGCAGCGCCTTGCCTTCGCCGGTGGCGAGCGGGTTGGAGCCGTTCGGGGTCTTGGTCACT
>DATJHR010000036.1:0-11797 GCA_035493735.1 Acidocella sp. | reverse complement strand
GGCGTTGATGGCCTTCTGGTTGATGATGGTGTCGATGATCACCGCGGTCTTGCCGGTCTGGCGGTCGCCGATGATCAGCTCGCGCTGGCCACGGCCGATCGGCACCAGCACGTCGATCGACTTGATGCCGGTCTGCATCGGCTCGTGCACCGATTTGCGGGGGATGATGCCCGGCGCCTTGGTCTCGACTAGGCGGCGTTCGGTGGCCGCGATCGGGCCCTTGCCATCCAGCGGGTTGCCGAGCGCGTCGACGACGCGGCCGAGCAGCCCCTTGCCGACCGGCACGTCGACGATCTGGCCGGTGCGGGTGACGGTGTCGCCCTCGCGGATCTGGCGGTCATCGCCGAAAATCACGACGCCGACATTGTCCATTTCCAGGTTCAGGGCCATGCCCTTGATACCGGCGCCGGGGAAGTCCACCAGCTCGCCGGCCATCACGTTGGTCAGGCCGAAAACGCGGGCGATGCCGTCGCCGACGGAGAGCACCTGACCGGTCTCGGCAACGTTGGACTCAGTGTCGAAATTCGCGATCTG
The DNA here is from genome assembly GCA_035493735.1 of Acidocella sp. GTDB lineage: Bacteria > Pseudomonadota > Alphaproteobacteria > Acetobacterales > Acetobacteraceae > Acidocella. The sequence goes on along the minus strand of DATJHR010000036.1, from coordinate 11,263 downwards.
GCTCTTCAGAATTTCGGAGATTTCGGCTGGGCGGATCTCCATGTCAGGCAGCTCCCTTTAGAGAATAATTGAGCCGGTTAAGGCGAGACTTGAGGCTGGTGTCGAAGAGCTTGGCGCCGATTTTCAGCACCAGCCCGCCGAGCAGGCTCGGATCGGTGTGTTCACGCAAATGCACCTGGCCATAGCCGGCCTCGGTGAGACGGGCGCGCAACTGGTTGCGCTGCGTGTCGGTCAGGGCGTGCGCGGAGGTGACGTCGGCGACGATTTCGCCGCGCTTGGTCGCCACATAGGCGGCGAATCCGGCGATCAGCTGCGGCAGGTCGCGCAGCCGGCGATTCGTGATGACGACACCCACAAAATTACGGATGATCGGCAGGAAACCCTGGGCGGCAAGCGCCTTGCTCAGGACCGGGGCGGCCTTCGCCCCATCGGTCAGCGGGTTCTCGATGAGGCGGCGCAGATCCGCAGATTCCTTGATCAGGCGGCCGAGCGCGGCCATCTGATCGACGACGTCATTCAGGACTTTCTGTTCGAACGCGAGCGCGTAGAGCGCGGCCGCGTAGCGGCCCGAAAATCCTGTTTCACCAGTGCCCGTGTGATCGACCAATTATGCTGCCCAACTGTTTTACTGTGTATGAGGCCACTTGGGCCAATATCGGCGGGCAGTAACATAGCGTTGCCGGACCAGCAAGGCCGAAGCTTGAGCTTATCGGCGGCCTGCGCCCACAGGCAAGCGGCTTCGCATCCGTGAATGAGATCCTCATGCGCCGGCCTGCATCGGAATCGCGTTCGGGCAAGGCAGGAATTCCGCACTGGGCCTTGTCTTTGCGCCGACACGGGCGGAAAAATACGTCAGAATCAGTATCGGAAACGTTCATGGCCCCAGATCGACAGGCCCAGCTGGAGGGCGCTGGTCGCGTTTATTCCCATGCCGAGCGCATGCGTGTGGTCTTTGGCATTCTTATGTGCCTGATGCTGGCGGCGATCGACCAGACGGTGGTGCTGCCGGCGATTCCGCAAATGGCGGCGAGCCTGCGTGGCGCGGGGCAACTTTCCTGGGTCGTCTCTGCCTATCTGCTGACCGCCACGGCGACCACGCCGATTTACGGCAAATTATCCGATCAGTTGGGGCGGCGCGCGGTGTTGCTCCCGGCGCTGGTGTTTTTCTGTGCCGCCTCGGTTGTTTGCGCGCTGTCCTCCTCGGTGTTGATGCTGATTCTCGCCCGGGCCTTGCAGGGGATCGGCGGTGGCGCGCTGCTGGCGGTATCGCAGGCGGCGGTGGCCGATGTGATTCCGCCGCGCGAACGCGGCAAATATCAGGCCTGGTTTTCCGCGGTGTGGACGGTCTCCTCGGTCGCCGGGCCGATCGCCGGCGGCTTTGTCGCGCAGCACTTAAGCTGGCGCTGGATTTTCTGGTTCAACGTGCCGCTGGCGTTGTTGGCCCTGGGCTTGGGCGCGCGGGGCCTGGCGGGATTGAAGCCCGTGGGGCTGCGCAGCCGGATCGATTATTTTGGCGCCTTGCTGATGATGGCGGCGGTGGCGGTGGCGTTGTTCGGTTTAAGCGCAGGAGGCGTGGACGTGCCCTGGTTGTCGGCCGAGGAGGTGGGCGTGTTCGTCCTCGCGGGCGGCATTTTTGCGGTGCTGGCGTTGCAGCAGCGGCGCGCCGCAGCCCCCCTCTTTCCGGCCGCGCTGTTAGCGAGGCCGGCTTTCCGTGGGGTTCTCGAAATCTCCTTTGCCAATGCCGCCTCGATGTTCGGGGCGATTTTTTTGCTCCCGCTGATGTTGCAATGGCTTTACCATCAAGGGGCCAGCGCCTCGGGGCTGGAGCTGGTGCCTTTTCTGTTCGGGACCACGGCGGGCGCCTATGCGGCGGGGCAGGTGACCCGGCACACCGGCCGTAGCCGCGTGGTCCTGGTGGCCGGCGTCGCCCCCTCGGCGGCGGCATTTTTGCTCCTGGCGGTGGCGCCGGGGGGCGGAACGTTGCTTTATCCGATCGGCGTCTCCGCGGTGTTTGGTCTCGGCATTGGCTGCGTCATGCCGACGTCGCTCGTGTTGGCACAAAGCCAGGCGGCCGGGCGGGATATGGGCGCGGCGACGGGGTTGCTGCTGTTGGTGCGCGCCATGGGCGGGGCATTCGGCGCCACCCTGGTCGGCGCCTTGCTGGCGCTGACCCACCCGAATCTGCACCTGGGGTTCCGTTATGGCTTTTGCGCCTGCGCCCTGCTGCAGCTGGTGGCCACCGTCATTTCCTGGCGGATGGAGGAGGTGCCTCTGCGCGGCGCGGTGGAAAGCAAGCCGGCTGAGGAAGCAGAAGCATAAGAAAGAAGCCGATTTTTGAAAAAAGCGGCGAGCCGTGCTGGTTCCGCTGCCCCAGGCCCAGTTAAACAAAGTTTTTTTGCTACTTTTTGTTCACAAAAAGTAGCGCTTTCCTTACCTTACTTGCCTTACTCGTTGGCCGGATAAGCGGCCATCAGCTTCTTCTGCTGCTGCCAGAGTGCCAGCAGCTTGAAGGCGCCGAGCGGGCGCAGGCCGCGCTTGCGGATCGCCGCGCCGATGCGGAATGATTCGCCATAATGGAAGAACTGCGCGGCATAGGCTTTGGCGATGGTCATTTGCGGGTCCCAGATATGGGTCGCCTCCGAGCCGCTGCCATTGAGCTCGATGATTTTGAAATTCCGTCCGGTCCGCAGGTCCTCCAGCGATTCGTAGCGCAGATCGATGCGGGAGAAGTGCAGCTCCGGCATATCCTGGGCGATCTCGTCGATGCGCGCGGTGAGGGCCGGCGTGACGATGTCCCGCCCATCCTTGAAGGTCGAGCCACGGCAATGGTTCCCGACAAAGACCAGCCGCACAGCCTCGCCGAGGGCCGGCACGCTGTCCGCCTTCGCGCCGATTTTCGGCAGGATCAGGTTGGACACCGCGTTCAGCCGCGCATCGGCGGCGACCAGCTGGCGCACGGTGGAGGCGCCGTCGCCGATCACCGTCGGGGGAAATTTCAGGGTCACGGAGGTGATGCGGCCGGTGGCTTGGCCGGGATGGCGGATGTAGAAAATCCCGGCTTCGCCCTCATAAGGAACATAGTCCTGCAGTTGCAGGGCCGTGGCGCGCGGGAAGGCGGCCAGATAGGCCGCGAGCTGGGCATCGTCGCGGACGATACGCACGCCGACGCCGTTGCAGCTCATATCCGGCTTGGCAACCACAGGATACTGCAGCCCCGCCTTATCCATGGCGGCGCGGGCCAGGGCCAGGTCGTTGCCGTCATTATGGCCCGAGGTGGTGACGGCGGCGAAATTGGCGATCCAGTTTCGGGCTTTGGGGCCGGCCAAGCCGAGAATGCCATTCTTGGATTCGCCGCACAGCCCGCCGGCATCGATGCGGGGATTGGCCAGAGTCGGCAGCGTGATGCTGCCATAGCGGATGGATTTCATGATCCAGAAGGCGACCACGGGGGTGTAGAACAGCCAACCGGGCCAGAATTCAAAAAAGGAGACGGGACGTTTCGCTTTAGAGAGGCCGGACTGGCCGAGGAAGGAGCGAAGATTGGCGCGGAGCGTGGTTTCGCTCATGGACTCGTCCTCTTAACGTAAATGCGCGTGGCAAGCCGGCCTACCATCACTAGGATAATAAGGAAAATAGCAAGACCTGCCCAGCGCCACACGCCGAGATAGTGCATCAAAAGCGTGCCCAGCCGGAGGCTGATGTAAAAGAGTCCGGACGTCCAGAGCAGGGTGGCGCAGATCGCGGCAAGGGCGAAGCGGCTGAGCGGCGCATGGAGGAAGCCGAGCGTGGTGTAAGTCGGCAGGCGCAGGCCCGGCACGAAGCGGCTGACCAGGACCAGGGAGATGACGCGTTGGCTGACCCAGTCCCGGCCGATATCGCGTCGCCGCTTCGGCACCAGGCGGGCCGCCCAGGGATGGGTGGCGGACAGGCGGCCGAGTCCGTAAAGGCCCAGATCGCCCAGCACAATGCCCGTATAGAGCGAGCACAGCGCCAATGGCAGGGACAACGCCCCTGTCGCCACCTGCATCGCGGCCAGAAGCGTCGCCGCGTCTTCCAGGATGAATGTGCCGATCACGATCGTCGTCGCCTGTAGCGGCTCGTTGCCGGCAGCTGCCGCGAGCAGCTCCGTGAATTCGGATGTGATCATGGCGCCTCACATAGGGAAAACCGCGCCACATCTCAAATCGGCGCCATGCCTCGCCGCCGAAATGAAAGGAGGGGCGGATTGACACGCGCGTGCGTCCTTCCTTGGGCGCAACCGCACCTTTCCGCGATTCGCAGGCCGGGACAAGGGAAGGCTTTTTTGGGAAAAAAGCAAAAAATTCTTTTAACCGGGCCGCACCGGTTTCACAGGCGCAGCCTCAGAGGAGCTGCGCCGCTTCTGAAAATCGGCCCGATTTTATTTTACGATCTGCCGGCTTCTTGGGCCGGCAGTGATGCGAGATGATCGGCCGAAGGGGCGATGACCAGACAGGAGGAACGATGCACGGTCCGGTCGCTGCAGGTCTGGCGCGCGCCTGTGCGGGTCAGGCCGGCCAGCTGCGCCGTCCAGAGCGTGTGGCCATGCCGCTCGAGCCGGGCGATGCGGGCGACGCCTTGGCCGTAGTGTCTTTGCGCGTTGATCGCCTCGATGCGTGCGCTGACCAGCAGCTTGAACACGCCCAGCTGCGCGGTCCAGCCACCACGCGCGGCTTGGCGGTCATACGCGGCATCGGCCACGCGCACAGGCGCGGCGTGGGCCGGCGCGGCGGGGCTGACGTCGGCAGCGGTAACGTCGGCAACGGTAACGTCGGCAGCGGTGGGTCTGGCGTCGGCGTAAGCGGCATCTGGCGCGATCGCGCGGCCGTGGAACCCGTCATTGAGCAGGGCCGCCATCTGGGTATAGCTGGTGCCCCAACTCGGCTCGTGCAAAGTGACGCCGATCAGGACCCGCCCGTCGCGGTCCGCCGTGGTCACGAGGTTGTGTCGGGCCAGGTCCGTATAGCCGGTCTTCATCCCGGTGGTGCCGGGATAGAGCTTGAGCATGCCGTTATTGCTGTAGATCGTCCGGCGGCCGTAATTGAAGCTTTGGACCTCGAAGAAATGCTGGTCCTCAGGAAAATTGCGGACAATGTCGCGCGCCAGGATCGCCATGTCGCGCGCGGTGGTCACCTGGCTCGGGTCGGGAAGGCCCGAGGGGTTGCTGAAATGGGTCTGCGCCATGCCGAGCGCGTGCGCCCGCAGGGTCATCATTTCCGCGACACGCGTGAGGGAGCCGCCGCCCAGATACTGGCCGAGCGCGGTGGCGGCGTCGTTGGCGGACATCGTCGTCATCGCCAGGATCGCCTGGCGCACCTCGATGGTGCCGCCGGGACGCAGGCCGAGCTTCACGGGCTCGACCGCGGCGGCATCCTCGGAGACCGGGAGCTTCGTGTCGAGGGTCAGCCGGCCATCGCGCAGCGCCTGGAAGGCGAGGTCCAGCGTCATCAGCTTGGTCAGGCTGGCAGGATAACGGGGGATGTCTGCCCCGCTTTCCGACAGCACCCGGCCGCTGGCGGCATCCATCACCAGGGTGCTTGGGCCGGGTGAGGTCGGGCCGAAGCCGACCGAAGGAGGGAGGGGCCTCGCCTCGAACCGGTGCGGCACGCGGTAGGCAATATGATGATGGCGAATATGATGACGGACATAATGGTGACGCGTATCGGCGTCGGCGGGCTGAGTGGCGAACAAGCCGGCCATGCAAAGGCCAAGCAATACCGTTAGCTTCTCGCTCAGCCTCTTCACCCCTGCTCCCATCTGCGCCTTCCCGCAAAAAACTCGGCTGATGTAACCGGTCGCGTTGTCTTATGTCCAGCCAAAAATAAACAGTCAGTTGCAGGAAAGAACAGGAATGTGAAGGGGTTAAAAGGGGAGGCTAACCCAGTGGCAAGCCTATGGTGTCATGAAACTTTAATATTTTCATGTGCTTGCACGGAATCGTGAAGTTTTGGGGGGAGAGATTTTTTGTGCAACGCAAAAAAACGTATTGACTGCGAAACGCAAATCGGGTTATAGCCGCTTTGCTGCACTGCGGCATATGCCGTGATTGCTCGCCTGGTTTGGGGCTGTGCAGGACCTTTTATGACCTTACCATTAAGGAGAATAATAAGCGTATGAGCAGCACGAAATCGAAAGGCGGATCCGACGGCACGACCATTGAACATGCCGCCGAAGCGGAGAACAAGGGGTTCGATAAGACCCTGGTGGCGATGAAGGAAGGCATGGAGCGGGCCGCCAAAGGGCTCGAGACCTCGCAGGTGAAGATCAAGGAACAGGTGGAGAAGGCGATGAAGACCGCCGAGGAAGTGCTGGCGTTCAGCCAGGGCAATATGGAAGCGCTGATGAAGGCGGGCCAGATTTATGCCTCCGGTGTCCAGGACATTTCCAAGCATTTTGCCGCTTCCGGCAAGAGTTCCCTGGAAGAGACGGTCGCCTTCACGAAATCGTTGATGGGCGTGAAATCGGTTAGGGAAGCGGTCGAGCTGCAGACCGGCTTCGCCAAATCCTCGATCGAAAAGGCGGTTTCCGAGACCAGCAGGCTGACCGATGCCAACGTGAAGCTGGCCGAGCAGGCGATCGCGCCGATTGCCGCGCGTTTCAATGTCGCGGTCGAGACCTTCGGCAAGGTGCGCTGAAGCGGTCGCGGGGCTGGCGTAAGGCGCCCGGTCCCGCGCCTTTCCTTTTTATGGTGGCGACGAGGCTGGCCCGAGACCGGGCCGGCCTTTTTGATTTTATAAACCGGCCATGTCGTCACTTTCATGTTCCGGTGGCGATGTTTTTCCCTTGAAGCGGAAAATCGCTCTTTCCCATTCGCTGAAGCTTTCGATATGCTCGCAGGGAAGAGGCGGGTTGGTCCCCGGAGGATCCGGAGCCCGACCCGCTCAAGGCGGGGCCGGGCGCGGGCCCAATAGAGCTTCAGGATGCGGATGATGAGTGAGAATGACAAACAGAGGGGAGCCGAAGGGCCGAATGCCGGCGTGGTGGTCAAGCCCCGGCCCAAGACCCGCAAGCCGACCATGTATAAGGTTCTGATGCTGAACGACGATTACACGCCGATGGAGTTCGTCGTCCATGTGCTTGAACGGTTCTTCCAGAAGTCGCGCGACCAGGCGACGCAGATCATGCTGCATGTGCACCGCCGGGGCGTCGGCGTTTGCGGGGTCTATACCTATGAGGTGGCGGAAACAAAAGTGACACAGGTCATGGACCTGGCGCGGCAAAACCAGCACCCTCTGCAATGCACAATTGAGAAAGAATGACGCTGAAATGCCATAAAGCGTCCCTATGTTGCTGTGGTGGGGCTGGCGCCGTCCGGTCAGCCCTTGGATGATGGGGAAGATGCCGACCGGGCAGGCGATTTCATCGCCCGGGCATAAGAGCGCCGTTTATCGGCGTGAAGGAACGGTTTAAAGCTATGCTCTCTCGCAATCTTGAACAAACTCTGCACCGTGCTCTTTCATTGGCTGCCGATCGGAAGCATGAATATGCGACGCTCGAGCACCTGCTCCTCGGCCTGATCGACGACGCTGACGCCGTCACGGTGCTGCGCGCCTGTGGGGTTGATATTGAGAAAATCAAGAAAGACCTCACGGAATTTCTTGACAAGGACCTTGCCGGATTGGCCACGGACCGCGCCGGCGACCCGAAGCCGACCGCCGGCTTCCAACGCGTGGTGCAGCGCGCGGCCATCCATGTGCAATCTTCCGGCCGTGACGAGGTGACCGGGGCGAACGTGCTGGTGGCCCTGTTCAGCGAGCGCGAGAGCCATGCCGTCTATTTCCTGCAGCTGCAGGATATGACCCGGCTGGACGCGGTGAATTTCATCTCCCACGGCATCGCCAAATCGCCGGGCAAGTCGGCACCGCGCACGCCCACCGGGGCGGCCGAGTCCGGCGAGCCGGACCGCGAGGAGAAGAGCACGCCGAAACGCGGCCAGGACGCGCTCACGACCTATTGTGTCAACCTTAACAAGAAGGCGGCTGCCGGCAAGATCGACCCGTTGATCGGCCGTGAGGAGGAGATCGAACGGACCATCCAGATCCTCTGCCGCCGCACCAAGAATAACCCGCTTTATGTGGGCGATCCGGGCGTGGGCAAGACCGCCATCGCCGAAGGCCTGGCCAAGCGCATCGTCGATGGTGACGTGCCGGAAGTGCTGCTGAGCGCGACGATTTTCGCGCTCGACATGGGCGCGCTGCTGGCGGGCACACGCTATCGCGGCGATTTTGAGGAGCGCTTGAAGGCGGTGGTGAGCGAGATGGAGAACTCGCCCGGCGCCATTCTGTTCATCGACGAAATCCACACCGTGATCGGCGCGGGTGCGACCTCCGGCGGGGCAATGGACGCGTCCAACCTGCTCAAGCCGGCTTTGGCGCAAGGCACGCTGCGTTGCATCGGCTCGACCACCTATAAGGAATTCCGCAACTATTTCGAGAAGGACCGGGCGCTGGTCCGTCGCTTCCAGAAAATCGACGTCAACGAACCGTCGGTCGAGGATGCGGTGAAGATCCTGCGCGGCCTGAAGGTTGCGTATGAGAAGCACCACAAGGTCCGCTACACCGACGATGCGATCCGCGGGGCAGTGGAGCTGGCGGCGAAATATATCAACGACCGCAAGCTGCCGGACAAGGCCATCGACGTGATCGACGAGGCTGGGGCGGCGCGCATGCTGCAGCCGGAGTCCAAGCGCCGCAAGACCGTGACGCTCAAGGATGTCGAGGACATGGTGTCCAAGATCGCCCGCATCCCGCCCAAATCGGTCTCCGCCGACGACAAGGAGGTGCTGCGCACGCTGGAGCGCGACCTCAAAGCCATGGTGTTCGGGCAGAACCCTGCGATCGAGGCGCTTGCGGCGGCGATCAAGCTGTCGCGGGCAGGGTTGCGCGACGCCGAAAAACCAATCGGCAATTACCTATTCTCCGGCCCGACCGGCGTGGGCAAGACCGAGGTGGCGCGGCAGCTGGCGGCGACCCTGGGCATCGAGCTTACCCGCTTCGACATGTCGGAATATATGGAGCGGCATTCCGTCTCCCGCCTGATCGGCGCCCCGCCGGGCTATGTCGGGTTCGACCAGGGCGGCCTGCTGACCGATGCGATCGATCAGCACCCGCACTGCGTGCTGCTGCTCGATGAAATCGAGAAGGCGCATCCTGATCTGTTCAACATCCTGCTGCAGATCATGGATCATGGAAAACTGACCGACCATAACGGCAAGAAGATTGATTTCCGCAATGTGATCCTGATCATGACCACCAATGCGGGGGCGGCGGATATGGCGAAAGCGGGTATCGGCTTCGGCCGGCAGGTGCGCCAGGGCGAGGATGAGGATGCGATCAAGCGCATGTTCACGCCGGAATTCCGCAACCGGCTGGATGCGGTGATCGCCTTCTCCGGTCTGACGCCGGAAATCGTCGGCCGCGTGGTGGAGAAGTTCGTCATGCAGCTGGAAGCGCAGCTGGCGGACCGCAACGTGACCATCGAACTCTCCTCCGCCGCCAAGGAGTTCCTGGCCGAGCGCGGTTACGAGCCGCTCTACGGGGCGCGACCGTTGGCGCGCGTCATTCAGGAGCTGATCAAGAAGCCGCTGGCCGAAGAGCTGCTGTTCGGCAAGCTGGTGAAGGGCGGTTCGGTGAAGGTCACGCTGAAGGATGGCGCGCTCGCCTTCGAGGTGACCGAAGCGCAGCTGCCGGCGTTGCCGCGGCCTGAATCGGAAGGCAATGACGGCTCCGGCGAACGCCTGCCGGAAGAAGTTCAGTAATCTTGGCGCCGCCTCCCGTTTTGCCGGGGGGCGGGGATGGTGTTGGCAGGCCTGCGGCACTCGTGTTGCAGGCCTGATTTTTGGGTGGCACGCGGGAGGGGCTTCCTTTTTTGAAAAATGGGCCGTGCTTGTTTCGGCGCGGCAAAATGGCAAAAGTAGCAAAAGTGTTTGCGGGGAGACGCGGGAGCAAAATGTTTCGGCAACCTTTTATGATGGCGGTCTTGCTCACGGGGCTGGGAACGCTGCCTTTTTTGTTCCTGGGAGCGATAGTCCTGCTTTATCCGCTGGAGTCGCCGGTCGCGGTTCAGCTGCTGATCAGCTATAGCGCGGTCGTGCTCTCTTTTCTCGGTGCCGTGCATTGGGGGTTCGCCCTGCGCGATACGGCGCATCCGGTTGGCGGCGAGACATTGCCGCCGGCGGTGCTGGGCGCCGAGCGGCAATTGCTGGTCTTCGGCGTGGTGCCCGCCATCATAGGCTGGGTCGCGCTCGCAGTGGCGCTGCATTTTTCCGCCCCCAGGCTGGCGCTGTTTCTGCTTCTGGTCGGGTTCTTTCTCACCATTGTGGTGGAGACGATCGGCCGTGGTCGCAACGTGGTGGCCGGTAATTATCTGGCGTTGCGCTGGGGGGCGTCGATCGTCGTGCTGGTCATGCTGCTGGTGGTATTGTTCGCGATCCTGTCAGGGATGCGTGTCGGCTGACTGTGCGGGAAAGCTCGTGTATGTATATGTTCCTGGCTCAAATGCGATAGGGGCTGCGGCTGCGGGAGAGCAAAACATGAACCTCGTGACCATCAAGGAGGCGGCCGCCGCGAGCGGCGTCTCGGCCAAAATGATCCGCCATTATGAGAGCATCGGGCTGATTGCGCCGCCGGCGCGGGGGGAGAACCGCTACCGGCATTACAATGCCAACGAGGTCCATGCGCTAGGCTTCATCCACCGCGCCCGCGATTTGGGCTTTTCCATCGAGGATATCCGCCAGCTGCTCGCACTCTGGCACGACCGGGGGCGGCCCTCGGCGGAGGTGAAGGCCATTGCGCTGCGGCACATCGCCGAACTGGACCAGAAGGCGGCCGCGCTGGCGGAGATGAGCCGGACGCTGAAGCATCTGGCCGCCACCTGTCATGGCGATGACCGACCGGATTGTCCGATCCTCGATGCGCTCGAGCCCGCGGCTGGAAGTAAGTAAGGAAGGAAGTAAGGAAGGAAGCGCTTCTTTTTGTGAACAAAAAGAAGCAAAAAAACTTTGCTCTTTTGGGCCCGTGCCGTTTCAGCGCCTCAGGCTAAAGTCAAAAAAGTTTTTGCGCCGCTTTTTGCAAAAAGCGGCCACTTTCTTCTCTTCAACAGGCCCTCAGAACCGGGATTTCTTGACTTTCCGAACCATTTTGCGTTACGGGCGGCGATGAGGAGCGCGCCTGCGCGATGCGCGCCGTGGCGCGCGCGCCTTAACACAAGACGAACGGATCCAGATTTTTGTCAGATATCCCTGAGA
>DATJHR010000035.1:0-2423 GCA_035493735.1 Acidocella sp. | reverse complement strand
ACCCCGATGGCAACGCGGTTGGATGACGTGGCAGTCGAGACATTCCGTGCCGCGCCCGATGATATTGCACGGCTCGGCTTCGCAGTCCTGAACCAAATCGACGCCCGGGCCCCGGTGGTGGAGGGGATTGACGAGGAAGCCCAAGGGTTTGCCGGGCGGATTGCCGCGGCGCTGATGGCGGCCGCGCATCCCTTGGTCGTTTGCGGTTGCGAGCTCGGCAATGAAGCAACGCTGCGTGCGGCTTTCGCTCTCGCACAGATGCTCGGTGCGCGTGGACTCGGAATCGCGCTGGCGGTGCCGGAATGCAACAGCCTGGGACTCGCGCTGATGCAGGGCGGAAGCGTCGCGGACGCCTTGGGCGCGGCAGATGGTGCGGTGGTGATCGCGCTGGAGAACGATCTTTGCCGGCGTGCGGCTCCCCCAGCAATCGATACCCTGTTTGAGCGGGCAACGGTGGTCGCGCTCGACCACGTGATCACACCCACGACCATGCGTGCGGATATTGTACTACCCGCCGCCAATTTTGCCGAAGCCGAAGGCACTCTCGTCAGTGCAGAGGGGCGGGCACAGCGGTTCTTCCCGGCCGTGACCCCAGAGGGTGAGATCCAGCCTAGCTGGGCATGGCTGCGCGACATCGCGCGGGCTTGCGGTCGCGGCCCGGCCCTAGATTGGGAGGGGTTCGACGATGTAACAAGCGCCCTGGCCACCACCTTGCCAGTGTTTGCGGGGGTGCCCGATGTGGCTCCGGGGCACGCCTTTCGTGTCGCGGGAAGTCGCATTCGCAGCGCGCCGCATCGCTATAGCGGGCGCACGGCGCTGGATGCGGGACATAACGTGCATGAGCCGAAGCCGCCGGCCATGAATGACACGCCCTTCAGCGCCACGATGGAGGGTTACTATGGGCCGATGCCGGCGGCGCTCGTTCCGTTCTTCTGGGCCCCGGGCTGGAACTCCGGGCAGTCCTTGCACAAGTTTCAGGACGAGACCGGCGCCATGCGCGGCGGCGATCCCGGTGTGCGCCTCCTGGAGTGGTCGCCCGCCAGCGTGATGTCATTCTCGGACGGCTTTCCTGCCGCCTTTGTCCGTGCGCCCGGACGTTGGCTGGTGGTGCCGCATATGGAGATTTTTGGCAGCGAGGAGCTAAGCGCCTTGGCGCCGGCAATCGCGGAACGTGCCGCGCCACTCGCGCTGTATTTGAATGAGGGTGACGCGGAGAGTCTCGGCGTCGTCGAGGGCGACATGGTCGAAGCGGTGTTCTCCGGCGAAACGCATCGCCGGGCGGTTCGGCTGACACCGGAACTGGCGCCTGGGATTGCGGGCATGAACGGCCCTGGCCTGGCAGGGTGGGCGGCACTCCGCCCCGTACAGGGCACAGGAGGCGAGCGATGCACGTGATCCTGCCGGGATTGCTCAATGCGATTGGTATTTTGCTGGCTTTGGTTCTCGGAGCGGCGCTGCTGACCTGGATTGAGCGGCGTCTGCTCGGCTTCTGGCAGGACCGGCGGGGACCGAACCGGGTGGGGCCATTCGGCTCGCTTCAGGTTGTTGCCGATCTGATCAAGATCCTATTCAAGCAGGACTGGGTTCCACCGTTCTCGGACCGCTTCGTGTTCGTATTGGCCCCCGCGGTGGTGATGGTCGCGGCGCTGATGGCCTTCGCGGTGATTCCCGTAACGCCGGTGATCGGCATCGCCGGGAATTTTAATGTTGGAATTCTATTCTTTCTCGCGATGGCGTCGCTATCGGTTTACAGCGTCGTGCTCGCGGGCTGGGCCTCCAACAGCAAATACGCGCTATTGGGTGGCATGCGCGCCGCCGCGCAAATGGTCAGTTACGAAGTCTTCATGGGCCTCTCTCTCATCGGCGTTGTGATGCTTGCGGGATCGTTCAGCATCGGCGCCATCGTGCATGCGCAGCAGGGGCTTTGGTATATCGTGCCGCAGTTCCTCGGCTTCATCGTCTTCATGATTGCCGGGATCGCCGAGACTCATCGCCTCCCCTTCGACCTACCGGAAGGCGAGAACGAACTCGGGGCGGGTTTTCACACAGAATATTCCGGCATGAAATTCGGCATGTTTTTTATCGGGGAATATGTCGGCATCCTGCTCACGGCCTCGATGATCACCGTCCTGTTCTTTGGCGGCTGGCAAGGGCCATTCTTGCCGCCGCTGGTGTGGTTCGTGCTCAAAGCAGGATTTTTCGTAATGTTTTTCATTTTGTTGCGGGCCGCCTTGCCACGTCCACGTTACGATCAACTGATGTCCTATGGCTGGAAGTTCATGTTGCCGCTGTCGTTGTTGAATGTCGCCGTTACCGGCGCGCTGATGCTGGCCAACGGGCCAACCGGATAGGATCTACAGGGAGGCGTTCGAGATGCTGAGTTCATTACGCACGCTCTGGTACACATTCCTCCATCTGTTTCA
>DATJHR010000034.1:0-2133 GCA_035493735.1 Acidocella sp. | reverse complement strand
CTCCGACACCCGAGCGCCCCGAGGTCCGCAAAGGCCGCCGGGCTCGCCCTTTGATTCATACAGAAAGCCTCACTTGACCTCCTTTCAGGATTTCGGCCTCGCCGATCCCATCTCGCGTGCTCTCACCGAAGAGAATTACGTTACCCCCACCCCCATCCAGGCCCAAACCATTCCGATCGCGATTACTGGCCGCGACGTCATTGGCATCGCCCAGACCGGCACCGGCAAGACCGCCTCGTTCGCGCTGCCGATCCTGCATCGGCTGCTGGAAAACCGTATCCGGCCGCAGCCCAAGACCTGCCGCGTGCTGGTTCTCAGCCCCACCCGCGAACTGTCCGGGCAGATCCTCGACAGCTTCAACGCCTATGGCCGTCACCTGCGCTTGAGCGCGACGCTCGCGATCGGCGGCGTGCCGATGGGCCGTCAGGTCCGCGCGATGATGCAGGGCGTCGAGGTGCTGGTGGCCACTCCGGGCCGCCTCATCGATCTCGTCCAGGGCAATGCCGTCCGGCTCAACCAGGTCGAATTCCTGGTCCTCGACGAAGCCGACCGGATGCTCGACATGGGCTTCATCAACGACATCCGTAAAATCGTGGCCAAGCTGCCGGCCCGCCGGCAGACGCTGTTCTTCTCGGCCACCATGCCTAAGGACATCTCCGACCTCGCCGAGCACATGCTGCGCGATCCAGCACGCGTCGCGGTGACACCGGTGTCCTCCACCGCCGAGCGCATTACCCAGCGCATCATCCAGCTCGATCACAGCGCCAAGCCAGCCACCTTGTCGGAACTGCTGAAGTCAGAGCCCGTCAACCGGGCGCTGGTCTTCACCCGCACCAAGCATGGCGCCGACAAGGTTGTGCGCAGCCTCGTGAAGGCTGGCATTCCCTCGGAGGCCATCCACGGCAACAAGTCGCAAAACCATCGCGAGCGCGTGCTGGCCTCGTTCCGTAACGGCGACATCCGCACCCTGGTCGCGACCGACATCGCCGCGCGCGGCATCGATGTCGACGGCATCACCCATGTCTTCAACTTCGACCTGCCAAACGTGCCGGAAACCTACGTTCACCGTATCGGCCGCACCGCGCGCGCAGGTGCCGAAGGCACCGCGATCTCGCTCGTGGCGGGTGAGGAAAATACCTATCTGCGCGACATCGAACGACTGATCCGCGTCAGCCTTCCCCGCGAAGACCGGCGCACCGGCAAGCATGAATCTGCAAGCCAGCCCGCCTCGCAGCCGCGCAAGAACCATCGTGGCGGCCCCGGCAAGGGCCGTGGCGGTCATCAAGGCCATGGCGGCCAGGGGCACGGTGGCCAGGGACACAGCAAAGGCCGTTCCTTTGAGGCGTCCGACCGCTCCCATGGCGATGGCGCCCCCGGCTCCCGCGGGCCGCAGCGCCGGCGGCGACACCCCGGACATGGCTCCAATCCTGGCCAGCATCACGATCCGGCGGCTACGCCCCGTGCCGAACAGGGCCAACATGAACGAACTCGGCCATCGCAAGCCGGCCAGGGAAGCGGTATACAGGGCGTCGCCTTCCTCCACCGCGGCAGCGCGCCTGCGCGTACCGCATCCCAACCCAATCACAATCGGCGCCCGCAGCGCTGACCTGATCCGGAGACGTTTATGGCTAAAGAAGAACTGATCCAATTCGAAGGATTGGTCACCGAAATCCTCCCCGACGCACGCTATCGCGTCCAGTTGGATGCCGGGCACGAGATCGTTGCCTACACCGCAGGCAAGATGAAGAAGAACCGCATCAAGACGCTGGCGGGCGACCGGGTGACGATTGAGATGTCCCCCTACGATCTGGAAAAGGGCCGCCTGATTTTCCGCCACAAGGACGAGCGTCCGGCGGGAGCGCCGCGCGCCACGCCACCGCGCGGACAGTTTCGCCGCCGCTGACGGTCCCCTCTCCGCGCGCCTTGAAACCTGCCTCCCAAAAACGTCGGGGGGCAGGATTGTTTTGGGGGCTTCTTTCGAATAATATCGCTCAATCGAATTTCGGCCGGACGACAATAGCTATCCCCGGTATAGCCGGTTAGCGCTGACGACCTCTTCCAAATTTCGATCTCACCAACCCGTGGCGACACGGGTTATTTGACATCTACCTGAGAGGAACTACCCACGTGAGC
>DATJHR010000033.1:0-88245 GCA_035493735.1 Acidocella sp. | reverse complement strand
ACGCCGTGCCAGCTTTCACATCCTAAAAGTTCAGGCCGTGGGGGAAGGACGCCAGACGCCGCTAACCGATCCAGATGGCCGGTCCAGGACACCAATCCCGTTGTTCCGATGACCATTGCCAATGCGAGTAGGAGCGCTTTTGTTGCCGATGGGGATTGCGTGACCGCCTTCGGCTTCGCGAGTCCGGCCGGTTGTTGATTCTGATCCTCCCGGAAAGGAAGACCTAGAAAAATCAAAATGCCAATAACGAATGAGAAAAATATATAGCCATACAGAACATGATCGGTTGCCGCCGCCTGGGCGCTGCCAAGTTGCGCGCCAAGCCACACGATGCCAAGAGCCCGAAAGCCGTTCGCGATGACGGGGACAACGAGGCTTAACGCGATAAACAGAACACGCCGATAAGGGGACCTGAAAAACAAGAACGCGTAAAAGACGCTAAAAGCAATTGCGGCCACAAGAAATCGAAGCCCCGCGCAGGCTTGGGCAATCTCGAAACTTCCGGCGGATATTTGAATCGTAAATTCATGAACGTAGTTCGGTATTCCTAATAAAGTCAGGAAAAAGGCGGTGAACGACGTGGTAAATGCCTGGAGTTCAGGCACTAAAAATGCCCCGAACGGGACGAGAAAAAATAAATATAACAAACCGGCGGAGAGGTGTTTATAGATGCACCAGCCGAAAACTCCAAAAAAGAATGATTGAACCATTCCAAGAGCCGATAATTGCCGGCCTTCCATGATACCTAGCCGATTGGCGACCAGCCAAACGAGTAAGAAAAACGAAAAAGGCAGAAGGGCGAACGCGGTTGGTTTTAAAGCCAACTCGGTGAGAACGTGGCGGCGTTCAAAAATTAACCAGCACGCGATCGGTAGAATTAAAAAGCAGTGATTGTAGGCCGTGGACGTTCGCCAGACATGAAATGCCGCAACCTCCTCGGGTACGAACAATGTGACAAGACACGCCATACCCAGCGTAAGCGCCGGCCAAACGGGTCGTAGGACCGCGAGCGCCCTCATAAAACGGCCTCGGTGATGCGCGGTTCGGGTAACATGTCATCCAGCCGCGAGAGTGCCGCCGGCCAGCTATAGATTTCGTAAATCGTTCGGCGCGCATTGCGTCCGAGTTGACCATGCTTAAGATCTAGTACGTCGCTTATGGCCTTCACCATGTCGGGGGCATTGTCGGCAACGATCAGGTCGTATCCAGGGGTAGCGTCTATCCCCGTTAAAGCTTCCGTGGAGACAACGACGGGCCGCGCCATGGCCATGGCTTCCAATACTTTGTTTTGAATGCCGCGGCCGATCCGTAGCGGTGCCACTGACACGGACGCATGAGCCAGGTACGGCCGTACATCCGTCACTTTTCCGGTGACAACGATGTTGTTTTGCGCCGCCAATTCCCGAACCTCCGGGCTTGGATTTGCGCCCACGATATAAAATACCGGCCCCTTCTTGTGCCGTCCCAAAGCGGGAAGAACATGCTTTGAGAACCAGAGAACCGCTTCGATGTTGGGGCGGTAGTCCATGGTTCCGGTGAAGACGATGGCCGGTCTGGAATCGAAGGGAGATGTGAATCCTAACTCTGGCGAGAAATACGCGGTGTCGACGCCATTGGTAACCCAATCAGTGTTCGCAACGCTCTCTGGGGCTAACGCATCAAACCGTAACTTTTCGGCCTGAGAGGCAAATATCGTTCGATCAAATTTTCCAATAAGGGAACGTTCAAAGTTTAGCAATGTCCGGCCCTCGCGGGACCAAACCAAATTGAACGGGAATTTTGAGCTCTTGCTATAAGATGAAAATTTTTCCGAATCGACGTCAACCATGTCGAGCAATTTAGGGACCTTCGGGAGCAACTCAGCATACGGGGCCATGGTCGAGGAGAACACAAAGACTTGTGCGATATCGGTGTGTTTTGCAACGGATTGGATCCAGCGATCCATGTCTTTGCTTTGGTAATAGGAGACAGACAGAGATTTTCCGGGGCGAACGCGCGAAAGGGCTCTCAATTTCATAAGCGCTGGGCGGATCGGAAGGCAGTTTAAGCTGGCAACCTCACGGCGCAGCGTCGGAATACGGGATTCATCGGAGGGATCATCATAAAAGCACCCAAGATGAACGTTAAAATTTCTTTGCAAGTGCTTTAGAATGTGGAACGCGCGGATTTTGTCCCCTTTGTCGGGGGGGAACGGGATCCGATGGCATAACATAAGGAGATCTGGCTTCACGTTAACCGAGGCCGCGAATCAGATGTGGGCCTATCACATTCGCAACTCTGACCGGGAGACGTTTCCACGCGGCGATGATGAGGCGGTATTTGGGGTTGAGCGGATTATGCTCGGGAATGGCGTGTCCAGCGCGCACATGCCACGAGTAGGTGAGGGGGGTTGGTTCAAAGCCCCAGTTGCGTTTGAAGGCATAAGCACCTGTATTGATTTTGCTGCGTCCAAAATCAAATGAGGTAAGACCGCGATCAACGGCACGACGCATCACCTCCCAGTACATGAAATCGTGACCGCCGACTCGGCGTGACATCTTATTGCCGCCGGCGTAATAGGGCAGTATCTCATTCTTGTGGACGAAGCATAACACGGAACAGACAGGGGTGGCGTTATCGTAAACCGATAAAATTTCGACATCCTTGCCAAAATGCTTCAACAAAGAAGTGAAATATTTCCGGGGAAACATTGGCGTTCCGTGATCACGCAGACTTTCAGCATAGAGGTTAAAAAACGGGTCCAGGGACGCTTCGACGGTCGAGGTGAGGCCGTGCTCGATCGCCTTGCGCACAACGGCGCGCTGCTTGCGCGGGATGGCCTTTAAGGTCTCTTCAGCGGTCCTTGGCAAGGGCTTGTGAAAGTTTGCATAAAGGGGGGCGGAGGGTGTCCAGCCTTCTCCCAGATCAGTCGCTCCGCGAATCTCGCATGCAGGAATATTCAATTGAGCCATGAGACTTTTCGCCATGGCCATTAAAGCTGATAGACTTTCTGCATCATCGCTGAGAGGGCCGCCATGAACGCAATAAGGTGTTGAAACCAGGCTGTCACCAAACAGGAGCGTCTTGATGCGAATGAGTGGGAGAACGCCCGTAACGCGGCCCGCGCGGCGGCTTATGAGATAATATGGCTTATGGCGAAAACTCTCCTCGATCACGTGGCTCCATGCCGAGCGATGAAAAAAAGTTCCGTGGGGATTGTTATGGACATACGCATCCCACGGTGCTTGGTCTTCCGCTTGGAGCAGCCGGCACTCAACGGTCATCTTCACCCCTGCGTTTGCGATAATAGCGGGGCAAAGACATCATCAATCCGGCCCCAATCAAAATCGGCGAGCAGCTCCGTAAAGCGGGCCGGCATGCGCTGCAAATTGACATAATGACGGAATTTTGAGCGTCGCCGGGCATTGGTTATGCGAGGCTGGAGGGGATCTAGCTCCCACGGATGGGTATAAAAAATCGCCGGCCGTTGTTCTTGGTTCTGCAAGGTTGATATGCCGAATTTGTAGAGCCAGTAGGGCAATAGCCGGAAATAGCCTCCGCCGGAGCAGGGAATATTTCGGCCAAGGACCCGCACAGTGGTCAGCGGAATTTCCAATAATTCCCCGTTTTGCGGACGATAAGGTGAACGGGGGGCGTCAGGAACGCCATAAAGGTCATGTTTGATTGGAAAAATACTTGAACTGTACCGATAGCCGGCGGCCTCCAATATGGTCCAGGCCTGGGGATTTCTTGTGCCAATGGAAAAGGTGGGAGCACGATATCCTTGGACGGGTAGCCCGCCAATATCTTCCAAAAGTAAGCGGCTGCGCAGGACATCCTGGGAATATTCGCAATCTTTCATTTTGTCGGCGGGCTGATGGTTGTAACCATGACTCGCGAGTTCATGCCCCGCCGCGACGATGCGGCGGACAATGGAAGGATACCGCTCCGCTACCCACCCTAAGACGAAAAAGGTTGCATGCCGACCGCGGGACGCCATGGCCTCTAAAATAAAGTCTGTATTCCTTTCAACGCGCGCTGGAAACTCATCCCACTGGCCGGGCGATATAACGTCAGAAAATCCCTGGACATGAAAGTAGTCTTCCACGTCTATCGTCATGGCGTTGCGGATCGGTTGTTGAGTGGTGTCCGGCTTTTGGGTCATGAGGAGGAGGGCTCGGCAAAGTCCGCATATCCTCGGGGCGAAGACAAACCAATGCGATTGGTAAGGGGGACATTTGGGGGCTGAGATTTCAATAAACGCACCGAGAGATCGTCGTCGAGTTCCTGTGCGACCAGTTCAACCATTGACGGCGTAATATCTTCGGCTTCTTCGAGCGCGGCATGCAGCAAGAGACGCGCGCAAAGCCGATTTAAGCGGCGCGGCAGACCTTCTGTGAATTCGTAGATTGTCATGAAGCTTTCGGCCGTGAACCGCGGTCGCGAGGTCCAGCCGGCGGTCCGCAGTCGATGTTCGATGTAAGGCTGGACGTCGTCCCTTGTGAGCGCATTGATATGGTATGACGCTAGGATTCTCTGCCGCAACTGGTCCAGATCCCCGCCGTCTATCGCGGTTCGAAATTGAGGTTGGCCAAGCAGAATGACTTGAAGGAGCGCGCGGCCACCTTCTGAAAGGTTGGACAATAAACGCAGCTCTTCGAGGCCAGAAAACGGAATGCTTTGTGCTTCGTCGACAATAAGCAGTGAGCGCCGCCCCACTTCCCGCTGTCGTCGCAGCGTGTCGACAAGCTTAAGGAGAATGGCGCCAGGTGTGTCCTGATAGTCAGAGCGAAATCCGGAAGCGACTAACTTGAGCAAATCACCTGGCCGACCCTGTGGTGCCGGGATCTTGGCGATCGAATAATTGGCGGAGACTAATCGTACAGAGAGATGCTCAACCAAGGTGGTTTTTCCGGCACCTACTTCTCCGGTAACAACGATAATTCCCTCACCTTGAGACAGGCCGAATAGGAGATGAGAAAGCGCGCGGCGATGCTCCCGGCTAGGATAAAAATAATGATCATCAGGTGTGAGCCGAAATGGCATGTCGGTTAGGCCGAAATAATTAGCGTCCATTTCAGTTGACCTTAAAATGACTTATTCAGACCGAAAATGAGGTTATACTGTAGTTGGGTGTTGTTGATATCGATAAGGCTTTGGTTTTGCAAAACCAGTTGCGCATATGTCGTGAGGGTTCTGTTTAGGGCATAATTCAACGCCATCATGCCACTATAGCGATTTGTGGTTTTTTGGCTTGCCACCTCAGAGTAGAGAGTGCCATCATCGAAATATGCAGTAAATTGAAGATCACGACGAAGGGCATGCGTATAGGTAATGCTAGCCGATGCGCTGTTTTGTGAAAACCCGGTGAAGCCGGGCACAATGGCGATAAGCTTTTGCTGGTCGTGCAGAAGCGAAAGTGAGAGGCTGTCACGCGTCCATGTCGTCGTTGCTGATAAAGAAAAAACCGACTGACGCATCAAGTTGGATTGCTGGGCAAGGAGCTGATTCGAGACCAGAATTGGAGCTCCGCTTACACTGTTGACCGTTAGGCCGGCGCTGTTGACGGAGGAGCCGGACACAGCGGACCCGATCGCCTGTTGCTGTGTTCCCAGGAACTGCGAATAATTTGCGGACAATAAGGTGCGGGCCGTCAATGCATAGGTGGTTTGGAGAAAGGGGGCGTTAAATCCGTATAGATGCTGGTACCTGAAAATGATATCAGACGCGGCTGAGGGTTGGAGCTCAACTCCCACATTCCATGTCGCGTCATGTACGGTTGTGGGTGGTATTCCGGAATATGTAAGGTCCTCGTAGCCACCGGAACCCGAGAGGATCAAGTGGCGAATCAGGACGTAGCGGAGCGTGTCGCTGAAAAAAAATTGGTGGGCGTCGTTCAGGATGCCGGTAGAGATATCTTGCGTGGTCGAGCTGGAAATGATGTCGTCAAAGCGGTCAAAAAACGGAACGGTATGAAAGGAGGCCGTTTCAGTCTGTGCCGTCAAATTACTTGCGTTGAAATAGGGGTTCGCACTAGTGGCAAGGAAGGCGGTATTGCCGGTCTGTCTTGTGTAAGAAAGAAGATAATTTAGATTGAGCGTTCCAGCCCCATAAAATGAATGAAGATAGTTCGGGGAGATCGAATAGCTTTGTGTTGTGGTTGTATTGCCGCGAGCGAGAAGCGTGGTTCCACCAGGGTTCACGCCGCCGCTCGTAGCCTGTTGCGTCACATATGCGCGTGTTGCCAAGTTTAAATCACTTGGAATTAACGTTAAGTCGCCGGCCGCATTAAGGAATTGATCAAATTGGTTCTGATTCCCTTGATCAGTATAGAGGTTAATGCGTGGCTGATAGTTAAGAATAATATCGTCGGCGTTCGGACCATGACCTTCGATCAATAGGCCTGGCGTAATCGTCGTCACCAAGCCGACGGAGTGATCGGCGGGTTTCGAAAAATTCGCGTTGGTCACATCCTCCTCGATCCCGATGCTGGGCACAACGAAGAGTGTGCGGCCGGCGGCAGAAGAGGGCGGCGTTCGTACAGCGGAAAAGGCGGGCGTTTGGCCGAGCATCACGGACGTACTGAATGGCGGTACCGCTCGCACGTTGCCGGTTGGCGTCGTGGTGCTGGCAGCACTGTTGCCATCTGCTTCGGGACTTCTCGCCGGCGCTTGGCCATAGGCAGGCGAGGGGGTTGGTGCAAAGGGGGTGCTAAACGGCGGGGCTCCTTGGATGGCGGCGCCGGAAGCGGAGCTACTGGGATTGCCGTTATAGACGGCCTGGGCGAAGGCAGGGCTCTCAAGTCCAAGGCTGCATCCCATGATGGTGAGTACGCTAAGGAAATTGCAGAATGGAAAAGAAGAAAAATGAGCTCTTACTTTCGTCACAATGAGGCACTCATGAATAAGATCCAAATATACCTTTGTTGTTTTCGACAACGCGATTAAGAAGCAGGCTAATGTGGGGGCAGGCATCGAGCACGTCGAGTGCGCTTTCGACTTCGCGGCGACGGGTCTTTCCGGCCTCGACGACCAAAACGATCTGCCCGACAAGGGAGGCAAATGACGAGGGGTCGCTATTGGCAAGACTGGGCGGCACGTCGAGGACAATGAGGTGATCCGAATAAGATTCCGCTAGCCGTAGAAGTGTTGACGTCATGGTGGAGTGGCTTGTTGCGCCGGGCTCTTCCTGCCGGTTTCCACCAATTGGCAGGAAGGAAAGATTCTTATATTCGGCGTGAACGACCAGCGAACGGGTCAATTGGGTTGGTGACAGGGATATGTCTAAAATGCCGGGATTGTCCATGCAGCCCAGCAGTTGCGATAACGAATGTTCCCGAATGTCACCATCGATCAGGAGGACTGGCTTGTCGCTGCCATGGCTGAGCGCGCCCGCGAGATTAAGCGCGGCGAAGCTTTTCCCTTCCCCGGGACAGGCACTGGTCACCATCACAATGTTATGGCCGGGCCCATTTACCAGCTTGGTGAATGTCTGTCTGACATTGTGACTGGCAAGGCGGAATTCCTCGGCAATTCGCTGGCCACGCTGTCTAAAGGCAACCATACCAGCGCTCCTTAACTGCTCGGACGTAATATTGAGTGGGGATCCGCCAGGGGGCGGAGGCAAATCGGGCGCGCGCGAAGATGCTGGGGCGCTGTGGTCGCGCGTTGGCTGACCGATACCGCCCAAAAGCACGGCCGCCTCTGGAAGCGCGTCGGCCTTTAATTGGTCCGCGAGGCGTTCCGCGAGATGTGAGGAGGAAGAGGGGGATTTCACGCTAATCTCCGAACGATGCTCACGGCGCCGATGAGAAATCCGCCATACACCAAGATAAGCACGGCAACGGCACCGACGAAGGAGAGCATGGGGGCGAGGCGCCGATGTGTCTCACGAAGCTGGCTGATACCCCCAATAACGGGCAGGCCAATGGCTCTCAGGTCGTTTAAGTTGTAAAAACACCCTTCCATTTCCGAAAAGGCTATAGCGATTGCGGCGCCGGCGCCGATTCCAGCAAACAACACGCCACTGAGCAGCAGCGGCTTGTTTGGTGCCGTGGGTTCTCTCGGCAGATGGGGAGGGTTAACGATTTTCAGCTGCACCTGATTGGCATTGATATTGGCCGATGCGCCGATCCGGATCGCCTCGCGACGGGCCATGAGATCATTATATTCGTTGAGCAATATGCCATAATTGCGATCGATGTCGGTATATTCGGCTTCCAAGCCGGGCTTGGATTGGGCCAGCCTGGCAAGCCTGTCACGTTCTTGCGTGGCGGCGGCGATCTGGCGGTTCAGCGAATAAATGGTGCTGTTCGTATCCAGAAGCTCAAGCTTGAGCTGTGTGTAAACTTCGTTCGGCAAGCTGGACGTCGCGGCACTGTGGGCGCGTTCTCCTGCCGCGGCTTTGAGCGCGGCGAGCCGTTGTTCGGCCTGTATAAGCCCTGGGTATGATGAGGTGTAATGGAGTTTTAAGGTGGCGACCTGTTGCTCGGCCGCTATTAAATCAGATCCAGGCCCACCGACATCGGGCGCCGACGTGGTAAGCGCGGCTTGCGTTTGTTTGAGTTGGGTCTGGAGCATATCGCGTTTGGCGATCGTGTCCTGAAGCTTCCCTTGAAGCGAGGCGACGAGGTTCGACTGTTGCTCAAGTTCGGACATGCCGGTCGCACCCGGCAGCAACTGCGTGTATTTGGATAAGAAGGCGGCGCGGGTATGTTCTTCAATTTTCAATTGCTGTTTGAAATAAGCAATTTGCTGGTCAAGAAAGCCGCTGGCGTTGTTGATGTCGTCTTGGTCTCGGTTGGCGCTGCGCTCCAGATAGATATTGACCAGTCCCTGCACCACATTAAAGGCGGTTTTGGGGCTTTGGTTATCAAAGCTGATGGTAAATAGCTCGTCCGTTTGTGGTATGACTTTAATCGTGTTCGCGAGGCGATGGATGAGCGCGGCCTGGGCGCCAGGACCCTGCACCGTGGTATTGAGGCCGGTCGCCTCGATGAGCGCGGTCAAATTCGGATCACTCAGCAGGGTCTGACGCAATAGCCGGTATTCGGCGTCTGAGTCGCCATTGATGGCAATGCCTTTCAACAACGGGGTCAGGACCGGGTCGGCCGCGACATAGAGTTGCGCGCTGGCGGTATAGAGGGAGGGAAGGGACATGACAGCAAACCAGCCCACGAGACAGGTCATCCAGGCTGTTGCCACGGCCAACCAACGCCGCCGCCAAAAACCGGTCAAAAAGCGTCTAAAGTTGTTCTGCATAAGCTGCGTGCTCGTCAAAACCAGGTGGAGGGAATAATCACGATATCACCCGGGTGCATCGGCCGGTTTTGTGATATATCGCCGCGGTTCAGCAGGGCGCCGATCTGCACCGGAATTTGTGTGTCATGGCCGTTCTGGTTGCGCTCGATATAGGCGGAATTGCCATCCGCATATTCGTTTAGTCCCCCAACATCCGTCATGACATCAAGCAATGTCATTCCGGTTTCGTAGGGAAGAGAAATCGGCTTTGTCGAATTGCCGATGACGCGAATCTGATCGGCCAAAGGGCCGTGGAAACTGTTCACCATGACGGTGACGGAAATCGGCGGCTTAACATATTTCTCGAGATCGCGGGAGATCTCGGTCTGCAGTTCAGTTGTCGTTTTGTTTTCCGCAACAATATTGGGAACCAGGGGAATGGAGATGCGTCCATCCGGCCCCACCGGTAAGGCGGTAACGCTTAAATCAGGAGAACCATAAACAAATATGCTAAGTTGGTCGCCCGGGCCGATTCGGTAAAGCGGCGTCATTTTCGCAGCGGCGGTTTCGGTGGGCAGGGCGGGGTTCGTCGTGCAGGCGCTTAGCCACAGCAGCGTCGAACTCAAAAGAAGGGCTTTTGCTGAAGGGGCGAATAGAAGTTGAAACCGTTTCAAGACGACGTCCCGCCTTTCCATTTTGTGGTGCCGGATGGTTGGGAATGATCCCTGGGTTGGGTTAGAGAGGGAGCTTTCTGCGCAAATCGGCTCTGATGGGTATCATGTTGTTGTCTCTGACGCCGTGGTAATAGTGACAGCTGGTTTGAGATAATAATTGTTGCGGTAGAGGATGCAATGATTTGTCGTATCGTGCAATAGTTGCGAGACAGTAAAGAGGTATGAAAAAAACATGACCGCCGGCTCGGCAATTGCACAAAGAGGATGTGACCAAGAAATAACGGTTTGTTTTGTAAGTCAGGCGTCTTGTCAAATAATTTTACAGTTTTTGAGCCGGACACGCGGGCGGCGGGGCACAAAAAGGCGGGCCCGCCGGCGCTCGCGGCGGCGCGCCGGATAAGTGAACCCTCCGCGGCGGCCGCGCCGCGCCGCGCCGCGCCGCTCGTCGCCAGGCCAGGTCCTCATCAAGGGCCCTAACCGTCAAGAAATCTTTACATGTCGTTCTAGGTCGCGGCTCGTCGCAGCGCTCAGATGCCGTGCAAGGCACAGAAAAAACAACGAAAAATTGTCGGTAGGCATTTTGGCACGAGATCTGCATTATTTTGGATGCGACTGGGCTGGCCTCACCGTGGCATCGTCGGGCACCGACAAGCCGCCTCTGTGGCCTTCTGGTTTCATTGGCGAATAAGCGTGCAACGTTGGGAGAAGAAAATGCCATCGACAAGAATTTTGAGCGTCACAGGGGGGGCGGCGGTTGCGTCCGTGCTGATGCTGTTCTCGGCCGGAAACGCCCACGCAACGCCGGCGATTGATCCGGACATCTATCTAATTGTGAACGGGACGGCCACGCATATTGCGGGAACTGGGCCAAGCGGCAGCATTAACGACTCAAACGTCTCTGTTGACGGCGTTAACATTGGGAGTTTAAGTGCCGTTTACACGAGTGATGGGCTAAACCTGACGCTGGGCGGCTTGTCGAACCAGGGGGGCTCCGGGCCGATCACCATTTCTCTCGTGGCGACCGCGAATAATTTTGTGGGGCCCAGCGGGGCATTCAACCTCACCTATGACTACGACTCGACCGGCTCGAAAGGACAATCTGCCACCTGGAATTGGTACGCCAATCCAGACGATACGCTCGCAACGGGAACTGGCAACGACGGGACTTCTGTCTTCAGCCATCAATATACTGCGGGTTCCAACAATGCCGTCTCCAGCAATGGCTATACTGTCTCCGACGAGATCAATTCCGCTCTGTTCTCGATGACGGAGATCATGACCACGATAGTCCCTGTGGGCGGGGTTCTTACTAATTTCGGGATGACGATCAATACCACCGACGTTCCCGAACCCGGCTCGCTGCTTCTGCTGGGGACCGCGCTGCTCGGCATTGGCGTCGCCCGCCGCTTTAACAAGGGCACGGGAAAAGGCGCCGGAATGGCCATGAGTGTGTGAGGAAGCCTCTGGACTACCGAGGCGGCTGCTTTGTCAGTGGAGTGCCGTGAGCGTGGGCAACGCGGTCGCGTTGCCTAGGCTCACGGCTCGGCTGCCTCGTATTTACAGCACTTTGTCTTGATGGAGACGTATCCGGGGGCAGCGCTCGTCGGATCAAGGAACGAATGAAGTCGAATAAAAAGCATGCGCCGGCCGGTCAGGACGCGACGGCATCCTGATAACGGCACCTGATATGAGAATGCTCGATGGCTTGAAATCCCGCCTTACGCGCCGGTGTCTCCGGCCGCGGCTGTGTTTTATGCATGTGCCAAAAGCGGCCGGAACCACGATGATCGAACAGATCGAGTTTATCCTTCGTCCGAGGCGGCGTGGGTACTGGCTTGACGGCACCCAATTCGGCGCTTTCGATCGTTTTCAGACGATGGATAAAAAAGTCAGGAACAGTATTGTTTTTGATATACACCAGATACCGGAAGATACCGATGTTTTAATGGGGCATATGGGTCTTAAGACGCTGGAGAAGCGTTTCCCCGAAGCTCGGAAGGCGACAATTGTTCGCGAGCCGGTCGCGCGGTTGATTTCCCAATGGCTTTATCATCGCACCTATGATGAGGGAAGAATCGCGCTTTATGGCGAGTGGGGAGAGGCGATCGCCCTCTCTAGGCTGTCCCTCCGCGCTTATCTTTCTCAACGCGATGTTTTTTGCCTCACTGATAATGTTCTCACGCGCATGCTGCTATGGCCGCATCCGCTGATTTCGGAAAATAGCGCGCTGGAAACAGCCCATGACGATTTTCTGTATAGAGAAGCGAGGGCGGCACTCGAGCGCTTTGATTATATTGATAGCGCGGAGAATGAGGGGCTTATCGGGAATTTTTCAGCTTGGCTTGACCTAACTTATGGGACGGCTCTTCTGTCAAGACTGAAAACTCTGGCAGGTGAGAAGGATAGAAATACCGTAAGAAATGCTTTTGTCTCCGTGAATGGCGGAAGAGCCATTGATATCGATGCTGAGATCGCAGAAGCGGAGCCGGCCCTCCAGGCCAGGACCCGCATCGACCAGAAGCTCTGGGACCACATAATATCGAACAAGCTGGGAAAATCCGCGGAAATTTTCAGGGGCCATGCGTGGCAATCAGCCATCGGCAGATACAGAAGCGCCGCATAAATAAGCGGACCATGAACGACGCTTTGGCCTCGTCTCCTTAAATAGCTATGTTTTCGAACCTGACGGTTAACGGCGACAAGACGTCCGTCTCGTTTGTCTTGACTACGTGCCGGATCAGGAAGTGGCGGATCCGCACGGTTGCATCGCAGATTGCTACGTGAGCGGCTTCCTCCGTAGCTACGTTCTCTTTTAGTAACAAGCGGCCGGTCCCGTCGGTGACCTCAATCAGATAAGGCATCTGCGTCTCCTCTTGTTGGCGAATGGCATCCTATCACGACGCATATTTGTAATGAAATCGGAAATTGGGGCCCGCGTTTTATGGTTTCCAAGGTCGATCTTGATATGCCGTTCACGAGCAGGTCGATGTTGGCGTGAAGCTGGTGCGCGAGGCGGCCAGGTGCTGGGACCGCGGCGTTCAAGGGACAGGCCCAAGATACCGCGCCGAAGAAGAGCGCCGTGATCGCCTCCGCGAGTCACGCCGCCACGCTGCCGTGCCAGGATGAGGTGAAGCGGCCGGCATGGCCGGCGCGCCAGACGACGGGACCGCTGAACCCTCTCATGGGAGAGAGCCATCAGTCGCTGTGCGTGCGCTTGGTGATCCTGAATTAGTCAGTCTCGTTTCGCTGTTCCGCCTAGTCGGGCGGCCAATATGGTCGCGGCCCCGTCAATATCCCGGCGGAGCGCCGCCGCGGCGGTCGGACCATCGCCCGTCGCCAGTGCCTCCAGCATGGCGCGATGCGCGACATTTGCCGCGTGCCAGTTGCCCGATCCGCGCAGCACGTGGAAATAGGGACTGATCTGCAGCCAGAGTGACTCAATGAAGGCGAGCAGCGTGGCCGAGCCTGCGAGGCGATAGATGCGGAAATGGAAATGATGGTTGGCAGAGACGTAGAGTTTGCTATCGGAACGCGCTTCAGCGTCCTCCAGTGTCTCAACCAGGCGCGTCAGCTCGCCGAGGTCTTGCGGCGTCATCTTCTCCGCCGCCCAGCGGACCGCTGTGCCTTCGATCTCACCGCGTACGCGCCGCAGATCCGCAAGTCGTTCCGGGCTGAGAGGGGGCACGCCGACCGAGCGACCGCTGAGCACGGTCAGCGCCTGTTCGGCCATAAGCCGGCGCAAGGCCTCACGCACCGGCATGGCGCTGACCTGGAACGCCTCCGATAGGCTTTGGATGGTCACCGCCTCGCCCGGTTCGATCTCGCCGTTGATGATCATCGCCTTGATCTGACTGTAGACCCGGTCTTGGATGGTCTCGCGGTCCACCGGCCGCGTGATCCATTTGGCTGCGCGCAGCACCGCGCTTTCGGCCTCGCTCATGCCTCGTCTCCTGCAGCCGCCTGGGCCGGCTCGGTGCCCATCATGCCATCCTGATCTGCCAATGGAGGGAATATCCCCGCGGGCCGGCTTGCTGTAGCATGATCCTTGATCTATGATCAAATCGACTTCCGGTAACGCAACCCCATGAAAAGATGCCGCGCTAAAGCGGCACGAGAAGAGGAAACGATGCGTTGGAAAGCAGTGTTCGCCGCGATACTGGTTGCGCTCGGGTGCGCCTTCGGCGTCCCCGCTCAAGCGCAAGCTCCGAAGTTCAAGATTTTCCTGTCGATGAGTTATATCGGCAACGATTGGCAGGCCGAGGCGGAGAACATGGTCAAGGCCATGGCGGCGTCAAAGGCTTATGCCGACAGGGTGGATCTCAAGGTCCAAGTCGCCGGTCCCGACGCGCAGCGGCAGATCCAGCAGATTAACGCGATGGTCCAGCAAGGCGCCCAGGCGATTATCGTTTATCCGATCTCGCCGACCGCGCTGAATCAGGTGATCCAGCATGCCTGCGCTCGCCACATCGTGGTCTTTGCCTATGACGCCGCGGTGACTGCCCCTTGTGCCTACAATGTCCATATCGACCAGACCGAGGCCGGCACCGTGACCGCTGAAGGGCTGGTCAAGCTGCTCGGCGGTAAGGGCAATGTCGTCATGGTCACAGGCGTGCCCGGCACCTCGGTCGATACCGAACGCACCGCCGCGGCCAAGGCGGTCTTCGCCAAATATCCAGGCATCCACATCATCGCCTCCGCGCCCGGCATGTGGAGTCAGGCGGTCGCCCGCACGGTGCTCACCCAGATCCTCACCACACATCCCTGGAGCGACATTAACGGGCTCTGGATGCAGGTCGGCTGCTACACCGCGACCGCGATGGAAAAGCAGGAGCGCATTGCGGATGCCCAACTCCGTCCCTGCGCAGGCGAGGGGTCGAACGGCCACCGCATCCAGATGCTACCGGCCGATGCGCCAGGCGTCCTGGGCGCGCACGATGCCTACGCGCCGCACGGTCTGCGCAGCATCTCTTATGCTTCGCCCCCTTATTCCGGTGCGCTGGCGCTCAAGCTTGCGGTCGATGTGCTGGAGCATAAATCGGTGCTCAAGCTTACCATTCTGCCGCTGCCGGTGGTTACCAATGATACGGCGAAGCTGTGCGTCCAAGGCAGCTGGGCCGAGATGCAAGCCGGCTGCAACGTTTTCGAGCCGGCGGTGATCAGCAATCCGGGCTGGTTCGCCTCCATTTACGCCCCGCAGACCTCGGAAGTCGCGCTCAATGCGGCTTTGCACGGCACGCCGGAACCGTGAGGACGCGCGCCGCCATGCGCGTTTCCGGCGCACCGGCGCTGCGCGTTTCCGGGCTTGGCAAGAGTTTCGGTGCGACGGTTGCGCTCAGCAATGCCTCCTTCGCCGTCGCCCGCGGCGAGGTGCATGCCCTGCTTGGCGAGAACGGCGCCGGTAAATCGACGACGGTGAAGCTGCTTTCAGGCTTGCTCCTGCCCGATCGCGGTACGCTTGAATTGTTCGGCCAACCTGTCGTTCTGAAGAGCCCCGCCATCGCCCATGCGCATGGCGTGCAGACGGCCTTCCAGGAGCTTTCGCTGATCCGCGACCTCACGGTCGCCGAGACCATGCTGATGCCTTATGCGCCCCGCGGGCTCTTCGGCCAACTCAAGCGCCGGCAGGGCTTGGAACGCGTCGCGGCCCATCTGGCATCGGTCGGTCTCGGCCATATCGACCCGATGGTGGAGGTTGCCGCCCTGGAACTGCCGGAGCGGCAAAAGATCGAGATCGCCCGCGCGCTGCTGCGCTCCCCGCGCATCCTGCTGCTCGACGAGCCGACCTCGACGATGTCCGGCCGCGATATCGACTGGCTTGGCGAACATCTCGAGCGGCTGCAGGCTGACGGTATCACGGTCGTTTTCATTTCCCATCGCATGCCTGAAGTCCGCCGCTTTTGTGACCGGCTGACCGTGCTGCGCAACGGCCAGAGCGTGGGCACCCATGATGTCCATGAGGTGAGCGACGACGATGTGATCCGCATGATTATCGGCCGCTCGCTCGCGAGCACTTTCCCGGCGCGCCTTGCGCCGCGCCCGGAAGGTAAAGTCGTGCTGCGCGGCAGTGAGCTCGCAACCAGGGCCAAGCTGCGCCGTGCAAGCTTCGCGCTGCACCAGGGCGAGATACTCGGCATTGCCGGGCTGCAGGGCATGGGCCAGCGCAGCCTGTTCAACGCCTGTTTCGGCGCTGAGCCGCTGGACTCCGGCAAGCTCTATGTCGACGAGCGCGAAGTGCTGCTCGCTTCGCCGAAGGATGCGATCGCGCGCGGTATTGGCATCAGTCTGGTGCCCGAGGAGCGCAAGACCGAAGGGCTGCTGCTCAAACTGAGTGGCCGTTTTAACGTCTCCCTGCCCGTGGTCGAGCGCTTCGTGAAATTCGGCCTGATCGACACCGTCGCCGAAACCGCCGCGGTCGCGGTGGCACTCCGTCAGGTCGATATCGCCGAGCGTGCCCTCTACCAGCCGGCCGCCGCCTTCTCCGGTGGCAACCAACAAAAGCTGGTGATTGCCAAATGGCTCCTCGCGCAGAGCCGCATCCTGCTGCTCTTTGATGCCACACGCGGCGTCGATGTCGGCACCAAGCACCAGATCTACCATCTGATGCGGGAGTTCGTGGCAGCGGGCGGCGCGATCCTGTTTTATTCGTCGGAAATTCCCGAAATCGTTGGCCTCGGTGATCGTGTGCTGGTCCTCTATCAAGGCGAAGTCGTGGCCCAGCTCGAAGGCGAGGCCATCGGTGAAGAGACGATCATGCGGGCGGCCCTCGGTCAGGGCAATAGCAGCGGAGCCGCGGCATGAGCGCCTTAGCCGTCGCCGCGCCGCTGCGGCTCAGCCGCCATCGCGGCGTGGTCGTTGCCATTGCCGTTTTTCTTGTCGCCTTCGTCGTGACAGGTCTGATTTCCGCAGGCGGGTTCAGCTATTTCGCGATCAGCTCGCTGGCGTCCGGCGGTGCGACGCTGGCGCTTGCCGCGATGGGGCAGACCGTCATCATCCTCACCGGGGGCTTTGATCTCTCCGCCGGCGCGGTGATCTCGCTGGTCAATGTCATACTCGCCTCCGGCATGCAGGCGACGCCCACCTCAGAAGTCTCCTTCTTCGCCGTAGCGATGGCGATCGGCGGGGTGGTTGGCGCCCTGAACGGGTTCTTTGTCGCCTTCATGCGCGTGCAGTCCATCGTCGTCACGCTGGCGATGATGTTCATCGTGCAGGGTGTCACCCTGCTGGTGATGAATACGCCAGGCGGCACAATCCCGCCTAGTTTCGTCAACTTTTTCACGGGCAATGCGATCCCGAATGTGCTTCCCGCACCGGTCGTCGTGCTCCTTGCGGCCCTGCTGCTTTGGCGGCTGGTCAAGAACTCGCGCTTCGGGGTCGGCCTTTACGCCGTCGGCAGCGATGAGGAGGCGGCGCGCGCTTCGGGCCTTGCAACAAGATGGGCAAAGTTCGGCGCATATGCTTTCGGTGGCATTTTCTACGGCGCCGCCGGCGTCTTCATTTCCGCGCAGACCGCCTCGGCCGATCCGCTGGTTGGCCAGCCGCTATTGCTGCAGATCTTCGCTGCGGTGGTGATCGGCGGCACGGTCTTCGGTGGAGGGCGCGGCGGCTGTCTCGGTTCGGTCTTCGGTGCCTATACGCTGATGATTGTGGTCAACATTCTGCTCGTCCTCAACGTCTCTGCTTATTACAGCTCGGTGGTGGAGGGCGTGATCCTGATTTTCGCGGTGCTCGCCGGGACGGTCGGGCATGGTTCGCCGGTCGCGTTCCATCTCCGCAAGCTCCGCACCAAGTGGTTGGCGCTGCGGACCGATCGCAGCCCGCGACCGCGCGCCGCGGAATGGGCGCCGCCGCAGCTGCCGCCGCGTGCTGGCGCCGCAGCTTCATCCGCGCTGCCCGGCTGGTTGGTGCGCAACCGCGAGGCGGTGATGTTCGCGCTGCCCGGTTACCTTGGCTTCGTCCTGGTGCTCATCGTTGCCCAGCTCGTCTTCGGCACGGTGTTGCGCGGGTTCGGATATATCGACTCGCTATTTGTGCTCGCCTCTTTCTTGGCGATTCTGGCACTCGGTCAGGGGGCTGCCATCCTCACCGGCGGTCTCGACCTTTCGATTCCCTGGATGATCGGTTTCATCGGCATTTTCACTTCTGCGGTCATCGCCGGAGCGAACGGGACGGCGCTCTGGATGATCCCGGTCGGCCTTGTCATGGGGGCGGCGCTCGGCGCGCTGAACGGTCTCGGCATCGTGCTGCTTGGCCTGCCGCCGATCGTCATGACGCTTGCGATGGACGGTATATTGCAAGGTATCGCCTTGCTGTTCTGCAATGGCACGCCGTCGGGCTTCGCCGCGCCCGCGCAGCGCTGGTTCATGACCGGGCATCTCGCCGGCCTGACGCCGGTCATCTGGTTCCTCGCTGCCTTCGTCGTCATTGCCGTGCTTCTGCTGACGCGCACCAGCTTCGGGCGCAGCATCTATGCGGTCGGCAACAGCCCACAGGTTGCGCGGCTCAGCGCGGTGGGCGTCGGACGCACGCTGGTCGGTGTCTATGCGCTGTCCGGCTTTTGCAGCGGTCTGGTCGGCATTTTGCTCTCGGGCTTTTCCGGCCAGGCGAGCCTCGGTATGGGCGATGACTATCTGCTTCCCTCGATCGCAGTGGTCGTGGTCGGCGGCACGCTGATCAGCGGGGGCAGGGGAACCTATCCCGGAATGTTCGGTGGCGCGCTGTTGCTCACGGCAATTTCCGCGCTGTTGGCCGGTACCGACCTGCCGTCCGCTGTGCGCGATATCATCTTTGGATTGGTCGTTCTGGCCGCCCTCCTCGCGCTGCGCGAACGGGGTGGATAACGACACGATTGCACCGAAACCTCAACAAACGATCGGGCAGAAACAGAAAGGAAATGCCATGAAAATGCTGACGGCGGCGGATCGGCGTGTTCTGGTGACGGCAGGAGCCGGCGGCATCGGGCTTGCGATCGTCGAAGCCTTGGTCGAGGCGGGGGCGAAAGTGCACATTTGCGACGTCGACACGCCCGCGCTCGAGGCGTGCCGGGTACGTCTTGGCGTCACCACGAGCGTTGCGGACATCTCGGACGATGAGGCGGTCGATCGCCTGTTCGCCGATGCGCAACAGGCCCTCGGCGGTCTCGACGGGCTGGTCAACAATGCCGGCATTGCCGGGCCGACCGGCCCGGTTGAAGAGCTGTCTCCCGCCGATTGGCGGCGCTGCGTCGAGATTGATCTGGTGGGCCAGTTTCTTTGCGCGCGGCGTGCGGTGCCATTGATCAAGGCGGCTGGCGGCGGGGCCATTGTCAACATGTCCTCCTCCGCCGGGCGGCACGGCTACGCATTCCGCACACCCTATGCCGCGGCGAAATGGGGCGTCATCGGCCTCACCCAGAGCCTGGCCAAGGAGGTCGGCCCGGCTGGCATCGCGGTCAACGCGATTCTGCCAGGCATCGTACGCGGGCCGCGCATGGAGGGGGTCATTCGCGCGCGTGCCGGCCAGCTCGGCGTTTCTTACGAGGAGATGGAACAGGAGTATTTGAGCCGGGTCTCGCTCCGCCGGATGGTGAGCCAGCAGGACGTGGCCCATATGGTGCTGTTCCTGCTCTCTCCGCTTGGCGCCAATATCTCCGGCCAGTCGATCGGCGTCTGCGGCAACGTCGAGACTTTGTGAGGTGGTGCGATGATCCGCAACGCGGTGTTCGACATGCCAAAATGCCTGCCGGAACAACGCTTCGAGAGGCTGATAGGGGAGAAGGAAACGTCATGAAGATCGATGTTCTCGTGGATGTGAAAACGACGCTTGGCGAGGGCCCGCTTTGGGATGTCGACGAGCAGCGTCTGTACTGGGTGGACAGTTTCGACGGCCGCGTCTTTCGCTCCACGTCCGACGGGCGCGAGCTGCGCGCCTGGGATGTGCCGCAGAAGATCGGGTCGATGTGTCTGCGCAAATCCGGCGGCGCGGTGGTCTCGCTCGCCCGCGGTTTCCATTTTCTCGATTTCACCAGCGGCGAGGTGACGCTGATCCATGATCCCGAGCCGGACCGGCCAAACAACCGGCTGAATGACGGCAAGGTGGACCGCCAGGGCCGCTTCGTTGCGGGCTCCATGGATGCACGGGAAGAGGGTCCGAACGGCGCGCTCTACCGGCTCGATCCTGATCTCAGCGTCACCCAGCTGGAATCCGGCATCGTTGTCAGCAACGGACCGTGCTGGAACGCCCAAGGCAATGTGTTTTATTTTACCGACACATGGTCCGGCCAGATCTCCGCCTATGACTATGACGCCGCCACCGGAACGCCGAGCAACAAGCGAAAATTCTGCGGGGCGCTGAACAATGGCGGCGGCTTCGATGGCGCAACCGTGGATGCGGAAGGCGGTGTTTGGAGCGCCCACGTCTATGCGGGCCAGATCGTGCGCTATCTGCCGGATGGCTCGATCGACCGGATCATCGACATGCCGGTGCGCAAAATCACCAGCGTGATGTTCGGCGGTCCGGAGCTCGACATTCTTTACGTCACATCGATGGCAAAGCCGCCACTGCCGCGCTTCCCTGGCGACGGCGTGTTACGCGGCTCGCTCTTCGCCATCGCCGGCCTTGGGGTCCGCGGCTTGCCTGAACCGCGTTTCGCCGGGTGAGTGCCAGACATTGCATGGCATGGGAAATACAAAGAGGAGGAAGCGTTGAGCAGCACGTCACGGCCGGACCGCAAGGTCATCATCACCTGCGCCATCACCGGCGCGATCCACACGCCGAGCATGTCGCCTCATCTGCCGGTTCTGGCGGAGCAAATCGCGGACTCGGCGGTCGAGGCCGCCCAAGCGGGGGCCGCGATCCTGCATCTGCACGCGCGCGACCCGCAGACCGGCAAGCCCGACCAGTCGCCGGAGGCGTTCGCGCCGATCCTTGCGCGCATCAAGCCGCGCACGGATGCGGTGCTGAACCTCACCACCGGCGGCGCGCCTTACATGACGGTCGAAGAGCGGGTGCGGCCGGCAGCGACCTACCGGCCGGAAGTCGCGTCTCTGAACATGGGCTCGTTCAATTTCGGCTTGTTCCCCATGTTGGAGCGTTTCACGACCTTCCAGCATGATTGGGAACCGCAGGTGCTGGAAGCCTCGCGTGACCTGATCTTCCGCAACACCTTCAAGGACATCGAATATGTGCTCACCACACTCGGCGATTCCGGCACGCGTTTCGAGTTCGAATGTTATGATGTCGGGCATCTCTACAACTTGCACCATTTCTACCGGCGCGGCCTGGTGAAGCCGCCGCTCTTCATCCAGACCGTGTTCGGCATTCTCGGCGGCATCGGCACGCATGCCGAGGATGTGCTGCACATGAAACGCACCGCCGACCGCTTGTTCGGCGCCGATTATCGCTGGTCGGTGCTCGGCGCCGGGCGGCAGCAGATGCCGATTGCGGCGCAGGCGGCGGCGATGGGCGGCAACGTCCGGGTCGGGCTCGAGGATTCGCTGTGGATCGGTGCCGGCCAGCTCGCCAGCAGCAACGCCCAGCAGGTGGCGCAGGTGCGTCGCATCCTCGAAGGGCTGGGTCTTACGATTGCCACGCCGGCGGAGGCGCGGGCGATGCTGGGGCTCAAGGGCGCCGACGCGGTCGCGTTCTGAAACGGAAGGGAGGACAGCATGAAAACAGCCATCATTGGCGCTGGGCTCATCGGTTCGGGCTGGGCGATCGTGTTTGCGCGCGCAGGCTTCGAAGTCGCCTTGTATGACGGCGTTGCCGGCGCCGCCGAACGCGCCGTGGCGCTGATCGCGCAGCGCCTGCACGATCTTGAAGAGCACCGCCTCATCGCCGATCGCGCGGCGATTTTGGCGCGGATCCGTGTGGCCGCCTCGCTCGCCGAAGCGGTCGAGAAGGCGGGCTACATCCAGGAGAACGTGTTCGAGACGGTGGAGACCAAGCGGGCGATCTTTCGCGAACTCGATGCCGTGGTCGGGGCGGACACGCTGATTGGCAGTTCATCTTCCGGCATCCCGGCTTCGGCCTTCACCGGGCATGTCGCCTGCCGCTCGCGCTGTCTGGTCGCGCATCCCGCGAACCCGCCTTACCTGATCCCGATCGTCGAGCTGGTCCCGGCGCCCTGGACCTTGCCGGAGACCGTCAAGCGCGTCCGGGCGCTGATGACCGACGCCGGGCAGGAGCCGATCGAGCTGACCCGCGAGATCCAGGGCTTCGTGCTCAACCGCCTGCAAAGCGGGCTGCTTGCCGAAGCCTGGCAACTGGTCGCCGAAGGCATCGCCTCGGTCGCTGATATCGACCGTACGGTCTCCGCCGGGCTGGGGCTGCGCTGGAGCTTCATGGGCCCGTTCGAGACCATCGATCTGAACGCACCGGGCGGCGTGGCGGATTACGCGCAGCGCTTCGGTGGTCTCTATCGCGAGATACGTCAGTCCCGTGGCACGGCGGGTGACTGGAACGCCGAACTCATCGCGCAGGTCGAGGCGGAGCGGCGCAAAGCTTTGCCGGCGGAGGCGCTCGGCGCGCGCGCGGTCTGGCGGGACCGCCGCCTGATGGGGCTGGCACGGGAAAAGCACCGCGCCGAGCGCGAGGAAGGCTGAAACATCCACGCGCCTGCGTGAGGAACCGGTTCGGCTTTCCGGGCCGGCGCCACACCAACAAGAGCTGAACGTCATCCGAGAAAGTTTTGCCAATGTTCGAAACGGACCTTGCGTGCCTTCCCGCGAGCGAGCTCGCCGCTCTGGTGCGGTCGCGCAGAGTTTCGCCGGTCGAGATCGTCGATGCGGTTCTCGCGCGCATTGGGGCGGTCGAGCCGCGCATCAATGCCTTCACCACGATCTTGCCTGAGTCCGCGCGCGCTGCGGCGCGGGCGGCCGAGGCGAAGATGGTGGCGGGAGAGCCGCTGGGGCCGCTGCATGGCGTACCCGTGACGATCAAGGACCTCACGCCAATGGCCGGTGTGGCGATGCGCGGGGGCTCGCGCACCACGGAGGGGAATGTCCCTGAGCGCACGGCGCCGCTGGTCGAGAGGCTGGTCGCGGCGGGGGCCATCGTCGTGGGCCGCACCACCACTTCGGAATTCGGCTGGAAGGGCGTCAGCGACAGTCCGCTCACGGGCGTGACCCACAACCCCTGGCGGCACGGGTTCAACGCCGGGGCCTCTTCGGCGGGCGCCGGGGCGGCCTGCGCCGCCGGTTGTGGGCCGCTGCACCATGGCAGCGACGGCGCGGGGTCGATCCGCATGCCCGCCCATTTCTGCGGCGTCTTCGGCATGAAGCCGAGTTTCGGCCGTGTGCCAATCGTCCCCAGCAGCAATTCCGATAATGTGGTCCATCAAGGGACCCTGACCCGCACCGTTGCCGACGCGGCCTTGATGCTGTGTTCCATGGCCGGACCGCATCCGGAGGATTATCTGAGCCTGGAGGGGGCACCGGCGGACTATACGGCCGCGCGCGGCGGGGACCTTTCGGGGCTGCGCATCGCTTTTTCTCCTGATCTCGGCCACGCCCGTGTCGACCCGGCCGTCGCCGGTCTCGTGCGGGCGGCGGTTGAAGGGCTGCCGGAGCTGGGCGCCGCCGTGGAGGAGGTGAGGCCGGCTTGGGGGCCGTTGGGGCCGGAGCTGATACGTTTCTTCTGGCCGTGCCAGTACGCTCAATACAGCCGCCTGCTGCCGCGCTGGCGCGACGTCATGGAGCCGGGGCTCGTCGCCTGCATAGAAGCCAGCAGCGGCAAGTCCATTGCTGATCTGCAGATCATGCGCGAGCGTAAACTCGCCTACATCCAGGCCATTGGCGCCTTCTTCAAGGAGTGGGATTTCCTGGTCACGCCCGCCGTTTCGACCGCCGCGTTCCCCACCGGGCGCCTCATGCCGGAAGGCTGGCCGACGCATGAGTGGGACTGGCTGGCCTGGGCCGAGTTCTCCTACCCGTTCAACTTCTCAGGCAACCCCGCGGCCTCCATACCATGCGGCTTTACGCCAGACGGGTTGCCTGTGGGACTGCAGATTGTCGGCCGCCGGTTCGACGACGCTGGGGTACTGCGCGTGGCCTCAGTGCTGGAGGCGGCGCGGCCCTGGGCGCAGCATTGGCCGGCGTTGTGATAGGCGGCGGTGTCAGGCAACGAAGGTCGTTGGCATTGCCGTCGCGTTATTCGATGTCGTCGCAGGACAGACCGAACGCGGCAATGGCCGCCTCCAGGTAATCGCCCAACAGCGGCATGCCCAGAAGATATTCGCCGGTGCGATCATTATGGGCTTGCGCCGCTTCGGCGCGTAACTCGTCCCACTCCCCGGATTCGCCATTGTTCCGGCCGAGCCATGCCAATGTGACCAGATCGATCTGCTCGTCTTCATTCAAATCCCAGATCATGTTCGTAAGCTCGGCATAGACCGGATCGTCGCGATGAGCCTCAAGGACCTTCCGCATGCCATCATCACTGGGATTGGAGGCGGAATCAGGATCGGTCAGCACATCCTTGGCATCGAACTGCCGCGCTTTTGCAATCAAAAAGCAGATCTTTTCAAGCGGAATGCTGAGCCTGTTTCTGTCTAACATGGATCTGAATCCTCGATATAATTGAAATAATTGAAGTCGCTTCCGCGGGGCGCCGAGGAACAACACAACGGCCCGGCGGCCTTTGAAATGATGTCGAGCAGATCTGCCACATTCAACTGAGCGTGAGATGATCCTCGATTTCGCGGACGCTTGGCACGGAACGAGCCGCCGCCAGCACAATGTCACGCTCGTGCCAGCTGGCTACGGTCCCTCGCACGGTAACTTTGCTGTCTTCAACCTGAAGTTGGATGTTCTGTGCCTCGATCTCGGCATTACGCCTCAGCGCGGCCTCGATACGCTGCTTGACATCCGTTATGATCACGGCCGGCACCACCTCGATATTGTTGATCACCCGCCTCACGCCCGTCAGCTTGTGCACGGCATGTTCCGCAGCGCTTTTCTGGAAAAAACGGCCGACTTTTCCGCTCAGCGTCACGCATCCTTGGTGAACGGTCACCTGAATTGTTCCTTCCGGAAGCGCGCTGTCAAAACTGACGATCTGCACGGCACGGGCGGCGATTTCGTCATCAGCCAGCTTCTTCTCGGACGGCAGCCGCACTTCGATCTCCTCGGCGATGCCGTAAACGCCCTTCACGCGCCTGGTGGCCTCCTCGGCGGCGCGTTTTTCCATGTAGCTCGCAACATGGCCGGTAAGCGTGACGATATTGCCGGTGACCGCGACGCCGATATGGGCGGCGTTCACGCGCGGGTCGTATTCAAGTTCCTCCATCACATGCTGGCGAATGTCATTGTCGCTCATATGCTTCTCCATGACAGCTCGAAGTCTGCGCGCGCAGCCAAGCGAGGCGTGCAATTTTACATAGCAATCGAGATTTCTTGCATTGACTGAGGTCAAACTTTCCTCCCGCCGCGGTTCATATGATCGTTGTCAATCTCGTCTGGAGCCGCCCCTCCGCTTGATGCAGATCAATGTCGTATTGGAATGACATGATGCATTAAGCCGCTTATGGAGAGTGCTTTCGGCTGTTTCACCGATCGTGAGCAGGCGGGACGGCTGCTTGCCGCACGTCTCACGGCCATGGATTTGCAGCTTCCCATCGTCTATGCGCTGCCGCGCGGCGGCGTGCCGGTTGCTGTGGAAATCGCCCGCGCGTTGCACGCGCCGCTGGATCTCATCATGGTGCGCAAGATCGGCGCGCCCTTTGCGCCGGAATTGGCGCTCGCCGCCGTGGTGGATGGCGAACACGCGGAAACCGTGGTGAACCAGGAGGTTCTCCGGCTTTCCGGCGCGAGTGAGGCGTTTTTGGAACGTGCGCGCCAGCGGGAACTTCAGGAAATCGAGCGCCGGCGCAGCCTGTATTTGGGCAACCGTCCGCCCATTACGGCCGTCGGGCACACCGCCATCATCGTCGATGACGGGCTGGCCACCGGCGCCACGGCGAAGGCCGCACTCGCCGCCGTGAAACGGCGCGGCGCGGCGCGAACTGTGCTGGCTATCCCAGTCGCGCCGATCCAAACGCTGGAGGATCTCCGCGGCCACGCCGACGCGGTTGTGTGCCTACACCCGGCAGGGGATTTCCGCGGCGTCGGCGCCTTCTATGGCGATTTTCATCAACTCACCGACGAGGAAACGGTGGGATTGCTGCGTCTCGCCTGGGCGGCGGGGCCGGGCGCGGTACCGTGACGCGACGCCAAGTGGCGATTCCGCCATTGCATCTGGCCGGCGATGTTGAGGTTCCGCCGTCGCCGCGCGGCGTCGTTCTGTTTGCCCATGGCAGCGGCTCAAGCCGCCTCAGCCCGCGCAACAGGGCGGTCGCCGAGGCGCTAAGCGCGCATGGTTTTGTCACGCTGCTGCTCGACCTGCTGACCGAACCGGAAGCGCAAAACCGCCGCAATGTGTTCGACATTCCGCTGCTGGCGGAGCGGTTGTTGCAAGCCGTCGCCTGGCTCAACGGCCAACCAACGCTGGGTGACTTGCCGCTCGGCCTGTTCGGCGCCAGCACCGGCGCGGCGGCGGCGCTCACGGCAGCGGCCGAACGCGGCGCGCGTGTCGGTGCCGTGGTCTCACGGGGCGGCCGGCCTGATCTCGCCGGCGCCAGGCTGCGTCAGGTCACGGCGCCGACGCTGCTGATTGTTGGCGATCGCGATCATCACGTGCTGGAGTTGAACCGCCAGGCCCTGGCGCTGCTTGCCGGCGAGAAGAAGCTGGAAACGGTGAGGGGGGCTGGGCATTTGTTCGAGGAACCGGGCGCCCTGGAGGCGGTCACCGCCATGGCCGCCGCGTGGTTTGAGCACCATCTTGCCTCCACGCCGGGCGAAGCGGCAGGGCTGTGACTGGCATCAGTTCTGATGGGACTGGCCCGAAGCGACGGTTGGGCTCAGGGCGGCGACGGCGGCCCGGATGGCTTCGGCGACGGCTTGCTGGTGTGTCCGCCCGGCAATGTCCGCTCCCGCATCGGCCGGGTCGAGGGGGGCGCCGAACCGGACGGCGATCTGACGCAAGCGGGGGAGCCGCTTGCCAGGTGGCAGGGCTGCCGCGGTGCCCGAAATGTAGACCGGGACGATGGGGACGGGA
The DNA here is from genome assembly GCA_035493735.1 of Acidocella sp. Lineage (GTDB taxonomy): Bacteria > Pseudomonadota > Alphaproteobacteria > Acetobacterales > Acetobacteraceae > Acidocella. Next base: position 61,286 of record DATJHR010000033.1, on the reverse strand, counting down.
TAACGGTCCAGCACGGCGCCGACGCCGGGCTGGAACGGCTGCAGCGACCCGTCGGGACTGAGCCCGCCTTCGGGAAACCAGACGAGCGTTCGGCCTCGCGCCAGGACCGCCGAGCCGAGTGCGATGCCGGCAGCCGCGGCACGATCGGGATCGATCGGAACGACCTGGGCGGCCCGGCTGAACAAGCGCCGAAACCGTGTGGTGAAGAGCAGGCCGGTCCAACCCGCCCAGTAGGTCGATTGCAGCTGCCGATGCGGCAGGGCCGCCGCCAGGGCGAAGGTATCCAGATAGCTCACATGGTTCGGACAAATCAGGAAAGGGGGATGCGGCAGGTTTTGGCGTCCGTCGACGCGGAGCCTGAAGAAGGCATCCATGACCCCGCGCAGGAACGATTCCCCGGCGAACCGCGTCGCCCGAATGCCGGGGCCGTAGGGTGCCAGCCACATATTTTGCGACGGGGCGGTGGCGGGGGGCTCCGCTTGGGGCGGCGTTGCCGTAACGGCTTCGCGGAGCAGATCGCGCAGGGTGACGATCCGGGCGATCTGCTGCTCCGTGAGGGTCATGCCGAAGTCGCGCTCGAGCGCCAAAGTCAAGTCGAGCCAACCGAGCGAGTCGACGCCGAGGTCAAGCTGGGGGCTGGTGTCGAGGGCGACTGCCTGATCTGGGTAGCGCCTCTGCAGCCAGTGCCACACGGCGCCGGCGAGGGGCGCGGCGAGCAGGGTGGTATCCGCCTCGGAGTGAACGGCCTCATGCACCGTCCCTCGGGCGGCAAGGGCGCTTTCATACAAGGTGGGGAGCAGATGGCGGCGGAGCTTGCCGAGCTGCGTGCGCGGGAGGGGCTGGCGCGTGACGGCGAATCCGGAGAGCCGGAGATGAGGGGGCAGTGTGCGGGCCCGCTTGTTGAGCGCGTCGTGGATCAGCCCGCGGATCCGAAACGCGCCGGCCTCGCGCACGGCCTCGTCGTTTGGCACGATCAGCGCGGCGAGACCCGTGGCGCGGTGCAAAACGGCGATCTCGCGGATCAGGTGATCCGTCGCATAGGTTTTTTCGAGGGATTCCGGGTCGATTTTCTGTCCGCTCGGGAGGACGATCGTTTCCGTGGCCCGCGCCGTGATGAACAGATACCCGTTGGCATCGAGCCGGCCGAGGTCACCGGTGCGGAACCAGCCATCGGTGGTGAAGGCGTTTCGGGTCGCGGGGGCCCCGTCGCGATAGCCGGTGAAGACCGAATTCCCCGACGCTTCGATGTCCCCACAACCTTCAGCATTGGGCTTGGCGATCCGGAGCTGGACTCCCGGAAGCGCCTGGCCCGCAGCGCCGATGCGGGCACGACCCGGCCGGTTGAAGGCCAGGATCGGCGAGGTTTCCGTCAGGCCATAGCCCGTCAGCACGCGCCAGCCGAGCCCGAGGAGCGCGGTTTCGACGTCGGGGGGGAGTGCGGCGCCGCCGCTGACCATGAGCCGAAGCGTCGGCCCGATCCGGGCATGCAGTGAGCGAAACAACCAGCGTCCGGCCGGTATTCGGGACTGCCGGTGGATCAGGCTTGATGCGGCCAGAAGGAATGCAAAGAGGTGCCGCACGGCCCAGGGTTTGTGGGCGACTTCGGCCTTGATGTTGGTGAGCAGTGCATCATACAGCCGGGGCACGCCAAGGAGTGCGGTCGCCTGCCCATCCCGGATGGCTTCGACCAGCTGCGGACCGCTGATGCCGGCGGGCAGGATGATTGCCGCACCGCTCCCCAGCACGGTCAGGATACCAACCGTGAGCGGATAGGCATGATGAAATGGCAGAGGCACGAGGGCGCGGTCACGCGGGCCGAGAATGCCTTCCATGACCAGGGCTTCGACATTCGACATCACGTTTCTATGACTTAACGGCACCGCTTTTGGCGTTCCGGTTGTGCCGGAGGTGAAGGCGAGGACCGCGACATCATTCGGATCGGTTGGTGGGACATGGGGGGCAGGAACCGCGCCGGCCGGTTCGGGTGGCGGCATCGCCTGGAGGGCATCGAGATCAAGCGCCTCGCATGAGGGGGTGAGATTCCGCAGCCGGTCGATCTGGCCGGCACCCGCGAACACCAGCCGGCATTCGCCGATGGCAAGCATGTGCTGGAGGTCTTCATCGGCGGTCTGCACGTCAATGGGCATCACGACGCCGCCGGCGGCGACGATGCCAAAAAAGGCTCCGATCCATGCGGGGCTGTTGGGCGCCATGAGGCCGATGGTGTGGCTGCCCTGCAGGCCACGAGAGGCGATGGCTTTTGCAAATTTCTGGGAGGTGTCGAAGAGGTCCGCGAAAGAGCGCGTGCCTGCATTGTCGCGGCCAGTGGCAATGATCGCCGGAGCGCTGCCATGCCCCGGCAAACTCAGGAGCAGCTCCTGAAGCGTTTTCGGATGGGTCATGGCCCCGGTGCCCTCCATCGGCATGGCATGTCCCGCTCTCATGCCCGACGCTTTCTTCAGGATTTAACCAGCCTCTTAGATTTGAACCTCAAGGAGATTTTCAACTTCCCTGACACCCGGGGCCGCCCACGCGACCTCTTCCGCCTGCTCCAGATCATGCCAACTACGCACCTGGCCCGTCAGCGTCACCTTCGGACCATCGACGGCCACGGTGACATGCCGCGCTTCAAGAGAGGCATTGCGTTGAAACGCGGCCTCGATTTTGTTCTTCACGTCGACGGGGCTGACCCCTGGCGTGACGACAAGCTTGTTATCGATTCTGGTCACGCCATTGAGCAGGCTGATATGTTGCTCCGCCTCCATTTTCTCAAAAAAATGCTCAACCTCGCCCTCAAGCGTTACCACCCCGTGCGACACGCTGATCTTGATTCGTGGGGCCAGTTGCGGCCGGAACCAGCTGATAATGTCAGCCACCCGCTTGCCGATCTCATCATCATGCCGTTTCTGGGCATCGGGCAGACGCACCTCAATCTCGTCTACGAGGACCCGCACGCCTTTTACCTGACGAGCGGCGGCCAGCGCGGCTTCCTTTTGCCGAAGACTCGAGACATGTCCAAAAAGGGTTACAACGCCATCGTCTGCCGTAACCCCGATCTGCGCCGCATCGACAAGCGGCTTCCATTTCAACTCCGCGATGACATCGCTCTGTAGCATCGTGTTAGTGCTCATTTGTCTTGTTCCACGCACTGCCTGCATCCGGAACGGTCCAGAAGCTCATGATCTGGCCTGAAAACCAGCAGAGTACATTGATCGAGATCAAAAGTCCTTGAAAGTGATCTGCGTGGCATCTCTGACTGAGGTATGGCGGCTCAGCGATCACCGAAACTGATGCCAAGACCACGCGCCGCGCGCACCAAGGCGCCATCCAGGTCCACCCGTTGCGGACGTTCGATCGCGACCGCCAGTGGTATGTCAACAACACGCCTGTTCTGCCAGGCAACCATCCGATCAAAGCATCCTTTGGCGATCAGGTCGACGGCATGAACGCCGAACGCCGAGGCGATAAGTCGATCATTCCACGTGGGCGGTGCACCACGCTGCAGATGGCCGAGAACGGTCACACGGGTCTCGGCGCCGGTCAACTCAGCCAATCCCTCGCCGAGAACATGTCCGATCCCTCCATAGGTTGGTGAACCCCCTTTATGGTGCTGCCATACGCTCCCGCCCGCGGGGGCGGAGACAGCCTCGGCAACGATGACGAGGGCGAAGTTCCGTCCATGCCGCCGCAACTGATCGATATGTGCGGCGACCATCTCAATCCGGTACGGAATCTCGGGGACGAGGATAACGTCCGCACCGCCGGCGATCCCGGCGGCGAGCGCGATATGCCCGGCATCGCGACCCATCACTTCCAGGATCATCACGCGGTCATGGCTTGCTGCGGTGGGCTGCAGCCGATCGAGCGCCTCGGTGGCAACCATAACAGCAGTGTCGTATCCGACGGACGTTTCCGTCGCGCCAATGTCGTTGTCGATCGTTTTGGGAATGCCGACGAGGCTAAAACCCCCCTGTTGGGCGAGCCGCCGGATAATTTTGAAACTTCCGTCACCACCGATACCGATCAGCCCGTCGATGTCGAGCTGTCGTATGCCGTCAATGACTTCCGCCGACCGGTCCACGACACGTCCATCGGGCATGGGGAACGCGAAAGGATTTCCTTTGTTCGTGGTGCCGAGAATGGTCCCTCCCAGGCGCAGGATATTCACGGTTGAAATGCGCAGATCGAGTTGCTCGAATTCAAGCGGCCGGCGGAGTAATCCCATCGTACCGTGATGGATGCCGTAAACGCGCCATCCGTACCCTTGTATGGCGCGGGCAACAACCGCCCGGATCACCGCATTGAGGCCACCGCAGTCGCCGCCGCTGGTTAAGATCCCAAGCGTCTTCTGGGACGGGAGCGGTGTTTCACGCGCTTGGTTTGACATGAGTTTCCCCTTTTCTTGGCGCGATCTCAAAACCTGGCTCTGATGATCCGCAAGATGTTGCGAGATTGATCCGAATCAATGGCAAACCGATGAATCAGAATAGAGATGAATCAGAATAGATATGATGAGTTCGGCATATCAGAGACATACCATGATAAGTGCGCCCTATATTCGTTGGTTCAAAGACATCCGGCTTGGGGACATCGCCGTGGTAGGCGGCAAGAATGCCTCGCTCGGCGAGCTTCATGCGGCCTGTAGGTCTCAACATGTCCGCGTTCCCAACGGCTTTGCCCTTACCGCCGCCTGCTACCGTGAGGCGCTCACGCAGGCGGATGCCGTCCCAAAACTTCACGAACTTCTCGATGGCCTCGATCAGACGGACATTGCGCGCCTCGCCGAGCGTGCCGCCTCGGCACGTGACATCGTCTACGCGGCGACCGGCGGGGCCGAGTTGCGCCAACAGATCATTGCCGCCTATCGGCAGCTAGAGGCTGAAAGCGGCCCGCGCTGCGCTGTCGCCGTCCGCAGTTCGGCAACCGCCGAGGACTTGCCCAACGCGAGCTTCGCGGGACAGCATGAGAGCTACCTCAACATTCGCGGTGACGAAGCCGTGGTCGAGGCCTGCCGCCGTTGCTTTGCCTCGCTCTTCACGGACCGCGCCATCGTTTATCGCATCAATAATGGCTTTGATCATTTCAAGGTGGCGCTCTCCGTTGGGGTCATGAAAATGATCCGTTCTGATCTCGGATCGAGCGGCGTGATTTTCACCTTGGACACTGAGTCGGGTTTCCGCGATGCCGTGCTGATCACCGGCGTGTATGGGCTGGGCGAGACCATCGTCCAAGGCCAGGCCGACCCCGACGAATTCTATGTCCACAAGCCAACCTTCAAAAAAGGCTTCCGCGCGGTGCTGCGCCGCTCCCTGGGTAAGAAGCAGCTGCGTATGGTCTATGCTGACGCCAGCACCGGCGAGACCACGCACAAATTTCCTGTCACCGAAGCCGATGCGGGGCACTTCTGCATCAATGACGCCGAGGTCCTGAAGCTGGCCGGATACGCGATTGATATCGAGGATCACTATTCGGCGCATGCCGGTTACCCGATGCCGATGGACATCGAATGGGCCAAGGACGGTGAGGATGGGCATCTCTACATCGTCCAGGCGCGTCCCGAAACCGTTGTTTCTCAACGATCAACCGAATTCTTCACCTCCTACAAGCTCACGGGTACCGGCCCGCGCCTTGCCAGCGGGCGCGCGGTGGGCGAAAAAATTGTGTCCGGGACGGTGCGGGTTGTCGCCGATATGCACGACCTCGCGGCGTTCCAGCCTGGCGAAGTGCTGGTCGCCGACACCACCAGCCCGGATTGGGAGCCGGTCATGAAAACCGCGGCCGCGATTGTCACCAATCGGGGCGGCCGCACCTGTCACGCTGCGATCATCGCCCGTGAGCTTGGCATCGCCGCACTGGTCGGTGCCACGGATGTGACCCGCACGCTGCAAACCGGCAGCCTTGTCACGGTCTCTTGCGCAGAGGGGGATGTTGGCCATATCTATCAGGGCCAGGTCGCATTCGAGACCAGCCGCGTGCCGTTGGCTGGGGTGCGGCATCCGAAGACGGCGGTGATGGTCAATCTTGGCAATCCCGATATTGCCTTTCGGAGCGCCATGTTTCCTAACGACGGCGTGGGGTTGGCCCGGATGGAGTTCATCATCAGCGAACATATCGGCATCCATCCGATGGCGCTGGCCTCACCCGAAAAAGTGACCGACCCCGTGGCGCGCGCCGCGATCGCAAAACGGGTCGCGCATTATCGGCAGCCAGCTGATTTCTTCGTCGAGCGGCTCGCGGAAGGGGTTGGCACCATCGCCGCCGCCTTTTATCCCAAGCCGGTCATCGTCCGGCTTTCCGATTTCAAAACCAATGAATATGCCAGCCTCCTCGGTGGCGATGCGTTTGAACCGCGGGAAGACAATCCGATGCTCGGCTTCAGGGGGGCGGCGCGTTATGCCCATCCGGCTTACGCGGCCGGCTTCGCTCTGGAATGCGCGGCTCTGCGCCGGGTACGCGACATCATGGGTTTGACCAATCTGCGCATCATGGTGCCCTTCTGCCGGCGCGTCATCGAAGGCCAACGTGTGATTGAGGCCATGGCTGAGCAGGGACTGAAGCGCGGCGAAAACGGTCTTGAGATCTATGTCATGTGCGAGATCCCGAATAATGTGATCCAGATCGATGCTTTCGCCGCCCTGTTTGATGGCTTCTCGATCGGCTCCAACGACCTGACGCAGCTCACCCTGGGTGTGGATCGCGATTCCGAAATCGTGGCGTTCGATTTCGATGAAAATGATCCTGGGATGCAGGAGATGTTCCATCTCGCCGTAACCGGTGCGAAACGAAACGGCCGCCATGTCGGGATTTGCGGCGAAGCGCCCGCAAACGATCCCGCCATCGCGCGCTTCCTGGTCGAACTGGGCATTGACTCGATCAGCGTTAACCCTGGCAGCCTGATCCGCACCATGACGATCGTCGCAGAAACCGAAGCCCTGCGAGACACGAGAATGGCATAGAGAAGGGTTTTGAGCCAACACAGGCGGGCAAGCCTGTGCGGCCATGATCACAGAAGAGTAAAAGTTCTCGTGCCGTGGACAAGCAACCGCCAAGCGATCCCGCAAACCAAGGCAATGACGATGGTCGTCTCCATGGGGGAGCCGGTGCGGCATAGCGGCAATCCCCAGTTTCCGCGGAGCGGCCATGCCAGCCTCAGCCCGCGCGGCGTTAGCATATCCGCCGCCAGGTGAGACAAGTAGCCAACGGCCAGGGCGGACACCATTCCTCGCTGGTAGCCTGCGTGCCGCAGGAGCTCCACCAGGCCGATCACCGCGACGGCCGAGTGCGTCAAGCCGCGATGGCCCAGCGCCGAGGCAATAACGGTTGAGAGGGGACGAGATCGCCGGCCGATCCAGGAGCTGGGATGGTCGATGTCCGGCAGGAGCGAGCCGCCCACGGCCAGGGCAAGATAAACCGGATCGACAGGTGAGAGGTGCAGCAGGGGCGCCGCGACAATCCACGCCGCAAGCCCGACAACTACATGGGATTTAGCCATCATGCCGCGGAGCTACACGTACGGCTTCGGCAGAACAAGAGCGGAACATGTAGGCGAAGTTTTCATAGCCGATTTTTCTGTGTTGGTCGTGCCCGTTCGGCATCGCGAACTTGCCCGGAGCCATAACGCCGCGCATAATAGATTATAGGGCTAACGGCATGGATGTTGGCGCTGACCGAGATAACGTTGACGATCGAGGTCGCATCATGCCGGGCCAAGCGTGCTTTGGAATTCGATACGGCAAGGCCGAGGCGGGACGCATATCCGCCTGCTCGACCGATCTCAAATACGCGCGGGGGAATCATGGTTGCGGTACTGACGGAAATCGGGACGACACTGACGGCAGTGGCGCTCGGCATACTGATCTGGCGCGTGTCGGTGCGTGTGGAGCGGTTGCGGCGGCAGGCGGTTGATGTTGTGACGGCAGCGACGCGGCAGAGGCGCGAGATGGTCGCTCAGAACGGGCTCGAGCAAAATCTCGATATGCTGAGAATGTCGCTTTACAGGTTGGGGGAGCCGCGGGTCGAGGGTGGCGCGCTATGGTTCGGGAAGCACCGGGTGAACGGGGATCCTGCGTTGGTCGACGCGGTGAAGGCGAAGTTCGGCGGTGCCGCGACGATTTTCCTGGGCGATCAGCGGGTCGCAACAAATGTGCAGAATGCCGACGGGTCGCGCGCGCTCGGCACCCGGCTCGCACCCGGGCCCGCTTATGAACGTGTCCTGCGGCAGGGGCTGAGCTATCGTGGTCAGACGGAGATTTTCGGTGAGGCCTATCTGGCGCTCTACGAGCCGATCACCTGCGACGGTGCGGTGATTGGATTGCTGTTCGCCGGGATCCGCAAGGCGTCAGCCGTGGCGGAGGCCGAACCGGCGCGAGCGCGGCAAACAAGCGGGCTGGCGGCGATCGGCGCCGCGATCGAGGCGCTGCAACGGATCATCCAAGAGCAGTCAGACGCGGCGGCGCAGGCGATCACACAGCGCCAGGCCGCCGATGACGCCAGGCGGGGTCTCGATGCCGAGCGCCAGAAGGCGACACACCAGCAGAAGCTGGCCATCGCGGCGTTCACCGAGGGGCTGGAACATCTGGCTTCCGGCGATCTCGTATTTCGGCTGACCGAGGCGTTGGCCGCCGAATACGAGGTGCTGCGGGCGGATTTCAATAGCGCGATCGCGACGATGCAGGAGACCATGCAAGCGATCACGGCGGTGGCGCAGGGGGTCAGGTCGGGAGCCGACGAGGTCGCCCAAGCCTCCGACGATCTGTCCCGCCGCACCGAGCAGCAGGCGGCGAGCCTGGAGGAGACGGCCGCCGCTCTTGACCAGATCACCGCCACGGTGCGCCGCATGGCGGAAAACACCCGTGAGGCCCGCAACACCGCCTCGGCCGCAAAGGCGGACGCCGAACGGTCCGGTGCCGTGGTGCGCGAGACGGTGCAAGCGATGAGCGGGATCGAGACCTCGTCCAAGCAGATCGGCAACATCATCGGCATGATCGACGAGATTGCCTTCCAGACCAATCTTCTGGCGCTGAATGCCGGGGTGGAGGCGGCGCGCGCCGGCGATGCGGGGCGCGGCTTCGCCGTGGTCGCGGCTGAGGTTCGGGCGCTGGCGCAGCGTTCCGCCGACGCCGCCAAGGAGATCAAGGCGCTGATCGGCGCGTCCGATCAGCAGGTGAATGCCGGCGTGAAGCTGGTGAGGGAGACCGGCATGGTGTTGGAACGGATCGTGGCACAGGTGGCGCAGCTGAACGGCCTGGTGGTCGATATCGCCGCCTCGGCGCAGGAGCAGGCGGCCGGTCTGCATGAGGTGAACACCGCCGTCAACCAGATGGACCAGGTAACCCAGCAGAACGCGGCCATGGTCGAGGAATCGACGGCGGCCAGCCACGGCCTCTCAGGGGAAGCCCAGGAACTCAGCCGGCTGGTCGGCAAATTCAAATTCGCAGAGACCGTGGCGAACCCAGCACCCGCCGCGCCCCGTAAGGTGCAACCGCAGGCTGCAAAGCGAACCTTCACGGGCAACGTCATCGCTCTGGAGCGCGATGACCTTAGGCGGCCAAAGTAAGGGAAGGCTTCTTTTTGTGAACAAAAAGAAGCAAAAAAACTTTATGACTCTGGGCCACGGGCATTGGCGGTGACACAGACTCAGGCCCCGCATAATAAAAGTTTTTGCGCCGCTTTTTTCAAAAAGCGGCTACTTTCTTGTTACCGTGCTGCGGCCTCGCGAGCGATCCGGTCGGCGAGCTGGGCAGGGGCTTCGGCCAAGCGGTCGAAATGATGGATGAAAGTCCCAAGCCCGGTTGTCTGCGAACGTAGCTCGAGGATCATCCGGTGCAGTTCGACCTCCGGCACTAACGCTTCGGTATTGTCCCAGCCGGACCAGCCGGGCTTCTCGCCATAGCCGAGAATCTGCCCGCGCCTGCCGGTGAGCAGGCGCTGCACATTCGCGGTGAACAGGTTGGGCGCGCTCACCGTTACATGATGGATGGGCTCAAGCAGCATGGGATCGGCCTTGGCGAGTGCTTCCGCGATGCCGGCACGTGTGGCGGAACGGAAGGCCATGTCCGAACTGTCGACGGCGTGAAACGTGCCGTCGACGAGCGTGACACTGATGTCGACAACCGGGTAGCCGAAGGGCCCCTTGCGCATCGCTTCCTCAGCGGCGTCGGCAACGGCCGGGATGTACTGCCGGGGCACCGCGCCGCCGACAATCCGGTCGGTGAACAGAAATCCTTCGCCACGCGCGCGCGGCTCGATCAGGAGATGCACGTCGGCGAACTGGCCGTGCCCACCGGTCTGCCGCTTCAGCCGGGCATGTTCGCGCACGGCTTTGCGGATCGTCTCTTTAAACCGCACCCGTGGCCGGGAGACGTTGAGGGTAAGGCCCCAGCCTTGGGCGAGGCGCTCAACCGCCCGGTTGAGATGGATCTCCCCTTGGCCAGCGAGCAGCGTGTCGCCGGTCTCCGCGTCGCGGGTCAGGCTCAAAGAGGGATCCTCTTCCAGGAGTTTATGCAGCGCGCCGGAGAGCTTAACGTCGTCCTTGCGGTCTGTCGGCGCAATGGCCAGCATATAGACCGCCGCCGGTGGTGCGGGGGATGGCAGAACCTCGCTGTCCTCGCCAAGGGTCGCGCCGGTTGCGAGGCCATCGAGCCGGCCGAGCGCGACCAGGTCCCCGGTCAGCGCTTCGGTCATTTTCTGTGTCTCGTTCCCGGGAAAACGCAAAATGCCGCCGATCCGCATATGCTGGACGGTCGCGCCGTCACGCAGCGGACCGCGCCAGATCCGCGCATAGGAAAGCTTGCCGGCTTGGCCGGCATAACTGGTCTTGAAGACCTGGGCGAGCGGCGGGCCCTCCGGGCTGATGCCACGTCGCGCGCCGGTGACGAGCGCATCAGGGGTGTCGTGACGCAGCGTCTTCCAGAGCCGCAGCACGCCGTTCCCATGTTCCGCCGCGCCGAAGATCACCTCCGCCAGGTTCCGCGCCGCCAGATCCTTCTGCAGATGCTTGTAGAGCTCTGTGGGCGTCGGGATCGCGCCGTCGATGATTTTTTCGAGCAGTGCATCGTCGCGGTCGGCGAGCGTGTCGACCAGCGCCTCATGGGCGGCGTGCTCAGTCTCGGCCATGACCGAAGGGATGCGGATGAGTTCGGAAGGCATGTTGGACCGGTAACGGTAGGCGCGCTCGGAGAGCAGATCGACATAGCCGGTGACGCCCCCATCCTCGCGGATCGGCACCTGGCGGAGCATCAGGGGCAGGCTCGTCTCCGCCTGCAATGCGGCGAGCAGGTCCTTCGGTGGCGCCGCCAGCGTGTCGGTCTTGTTCACGAAGACGATGAACGGAAGGTCCGCGGCTTCGAGCATGCAGAAAATGGGGCGGAGCGCGATGGCGCGCACCGGGTCGGGCTCAGCCACCACGAGTGCCAGATCGGCGACGGCCAGAGCACAGGCGGTCTCATGGCTGAACTCGATCGAGCCCGGGCAGTCGAGCACCGCCCAAGAATCACCAAGGAAGTTGCAATGCGCGAGCCGGGTCTCGTGACCCGCGCTGTGCGGTTTCACTTCGCCGCCATGCCGCAGCGGCGTGCCCGCGGCTTCCAGCAGGGCTTCGAACAGCGTCGTCTTCCCGCTGCCATAGGTGCCGACCAGCGCGACGGTGCGGGGGCCGTGCAGGTTTGTAGAGGGGCGCGGATGCATCGCGCTGGACCATGGAGTGAAATTTGTAGCGCCAATTTAGGTGAAACTGTGCGTCGGATGCAAGAAAGAACATTCCGGTGCGCAACCAGAAAGAAAGGCCTACTTTTTGTGGACAAAAAGTAGCAAAAAAACTTTATGAATTTGGGTCGTGCTGGTTCCACCAGCACAGGCCCAGTTCAAAAAAGTTTTTGCGCCGCTTTTTTCAAAAAGCGGCCTCTTCCTTTTGGGGAGTTTCCGCCATTCCGCAACGAGGAATCCTCGCCTGGCTTCGTCGTGGCATCGCCGCGGGGGCGGCGATGCTGCTTCTGGCGGCCATCGCCGTCATTCTTCTGCTCAACCGTACCTTGCCCGCGGCTTCCGGGGCCTTCACCCTCCCGGGCCTCTCAGCTCCCGTAACCGTCGCCTTCGACCCGAATGGTATCCCTTTCATCCGCGCCGCCTCCGACACGGACGCCGCCGAAGCGCTTGGCTATCTCCACGCCCGCGACCGCCTGTTCCAAATGGACCTCATGCGCCGCGCCGGCGCCGGCACGCTCTCCGAAATTCTGGGGCCACTGGCACTCGAGAATGATGAAGAAATGCGCCGGCTCGGGCTGCGCCAAAGTGCGCAGAACGACGTCGCCGACCTCTCGCCCGCCGCACGCGCCATGCTGCAAGCCTATGCTGACGGCGTGAACGCCTACATCGTCGAACGCGGCCGGATGGCGGCTCCCGAGTTTTTGCTCCTGGGCCGCCCGGCGCCCTGGACCGTCACCGATAGCCTGCTGTGGGATAAGGTCCTGGGCCTTTGGCTCTCCGGCCATTGGCGCCTCGAACTCCAGCGCCTGATGCTCGCCCAAGAACAGCCGCTCGATAAGATCATGGCCCTGTGGCCCCCCGGGGCCAACGCCGTTCCTGAAACTGCCGCGCTCGCGGCCCCGGCTTCACCCGTGCTCGCTGCCGCCGCCCAAGCCGCCCTCAACTGGGTGCGGTTTTTCCCCGAGCCCTTCACGCAGCCAGCCCAAGCTTCCAATGAATGGGCCGTGGCCGGTCGCCGCACGGCATCCGGACATCCGCTTCTTGCCGGCGATCCGCATCTCGGCTTTGGCTTTCCAAGCCTCTGGTATCTGGCCCGGATCGACACACCCTCCGGGACGCTCGCCGGCGCTACCGCACCCGGCATCCCGTTCATGGTCATCGGTCATAACCGCCACATCGCCTGGACCTTCACCACGACGGGGGCCGCAGTCCAGGATATCTTCATCGAACACCCCACTCGGGACGGGAAACGCTACCAAACACCTGCCGGCCCGCAACCCTTTCTGGTCCGTACCGAGATCATTAAAATTCGGGGCCACCGCCCGCTCACCTTAACGATCCAGCAAACCCGCCACGGACCCGTCATCGGCAAGACACCGGACGGCAAAAAGTTGCTCGCCGTCGAAATGGCCAACCTGGCCCCGCACGATACCGATGCCGATGGCCTGCTGGCCCTGAACCGCGCGCGTTCGGTCGGCGGCGCTGCGGTTGCGGCCGGGGAAATCACCAGCCCGGTCCAAAACCTGCTCATCGCCGATTCCAACCATATCGGCTTCTACACCACGGGCCGTGTCCCCATCCGCAAAGCCGGCGACGGCACGTTTCCCGTCGACGGCGCCGATGGCGCGCACGATTGGACCGGCCTCGTCACCAGTGAGAAGTTGCCCCGCGCGATCGACCCGCCTTCCGGCGAACTCATCAATGCCAATAATCCTACGGTGGGGCCCGGTTTTCCCGTCTTCATCGCGCGCGACACCTATGGTGACTGGCGCGCCAGGCGCATCAAGTTTCTGCTGAGCCGCCGCACGCAAACTCCGGCAAGCTTCGCCCGCATCCAACTCGACACGACCAGCCTGTTTGCCCAGGCTATTCTGCCCCGCATGCTGGCACTCACCCTCCCGCCCGGCGATCCCGCCGCGCCCGCCCTGAGATTGCTGCGGCACTGGTCCGGCGATATGAGGGCGGATCTCCCGCAGCCGCTCATTTTCAACGCCTGGACGCGCGCCTTCATCGTCGAGGTCCTGCGGCGCAACGGCTTCAACCCGGAAACCGCCCCGCTCAGCGAGGATTTTGTTCCGTCCCTGATGGGGCCAGACGCCTTGCCGGCCACACTCGCCATGTGGTGCGCCGGCGATTGCGGCCCGGCACTGCATGAATCGCTTGAGACCGCGGTCGCCGCACTCTCCGCTTCCTACGGACGCGACCCGTCTGCCTGGGCCTGGGCGCAGGCTCATCGCGCAAGCTTTGCCCATGCGATCCTCGGCTCTTTACCCATCATTGGCCGCTTCGCGCGGTTCACGATCCCCGTCTCCGGCGATTCAACGACCATCGATGTCTCGGGCGTTTATCTGGTCGATCCCAGCAAGACGAATTTCCCCGCCGTTCACGGGCCTGAGTTCCGCGCAGTCTTCGACCTGTCCGATCTGGACGCCAGTCTGTTCGTGATCGCCCCTGGAGAAGCCGGCAACGTTTTCAGCCGGCATGCGGCGGATTTTCTTCACCGCTGGCGCGACGGCCGAAACATCACTCTGGGCGCTCATCCGGCCGCCGCCAGCACGAGCACTTTGAAGCCGTCACCCCGTAAGAAAGCGGCCGCTTTTTGAAAAAAGCGGCGCAAAAACTTTCTTTGAAACTGGGCCCGCGGCGGTGAAACCAGCACGGCCCAGATGAACAGGCCGGCGGGCGTTTATCCCGCGCGCAGGCGCTCGGCCCAGGCTGAAACCGGATCTCCGCTGCTCATATCGGCCTGCACCAGACCGTCGAGCATGAAAGTCGGCGAGACGTGAATGCCGTTCTGGCGTGCGTATTTGCAATGCCGCTTAATCTCGCGGTCGAGGTCCGAGATCGCAAAGGCCTCGGCGAGCCGAACGCCGCTATACGACTCGATGCGCGCGATGATGTCGTTCGGCGTAGCGTCGAGATTGGGGCCGCTGCAATGGCTGTCGAACTCAAATTCTTCCCGATGCCTGCCAACGGCGGCGATCACACGTTTGGCCGTCTCCTTGCCGCCCTCGAGCGTCGAGGCGGCGATGATGCAGCGGACGATGACGCCAGAATACATGTGCCAGGGTTGGGATTGGAGGTGGAGCTTGATCGTGATGCGATCCTCGCCGAGTTCCTCCAACAGCGCGTCGAGTTTGCCGAATGCCTTAACTGAGAAGGGGCAGGTCGGCTCGTGGAACACTTCGAAGAGCCGGGGGCCGTGGCCCCAGGAGAGCGGGTCTGCGTGCCATTGTGTCTGTTTCATCTCGTCCTTCATGATCTGGTCACTCTAACCATAGGCCGTGTACAATGGCCCGACCATGCCGGCACGCCGTAGGATCCGGTGCTTAGCCCGCCGGGACATGGGGTGGCTTGGCGGCTCGCATTGCGCGCACGAAATCACCAGCCCCAGCGCCCCATTTCGTAAACACCTTCAGCGCTGTGGTGAAGGGGATATCGACCGGATGAACGCGCTCGGGCGGCAGGATATAAAGCGCTCCCGCCATCGGCGTTGGGGCCGAGGGCACCAGCACCGTGTAGGAACCGTCCGCCAGTTTCTCGACGATGAACGCCGGAACCAGTGCCTCTTCTATCTCGGCCAGCGCGGGGGCGAAGCTTGCATCGTCTGCCTGACCGATCAGCCGGCCCGCGAGGCCTCGCAGCAGCGCATAGGCGGGCAGCCTCTCCAATAAGGCGCCTTCGCAGGCGTTTTTCGCCCGTCGTCCTGGTCCGGTGCGAACGATCAAGCCAGCAATGAAGCATGCGCCAGCCAGCAGTAAAATCGCCAAAATCTCTCGAAATTGCACGGCAGCGGGGAGCCGCGCGGCGACGGGTTTCACCACGGCCAAGAGCCCTAGAACCACCTTGGCCAGCAAGAGCAACGAGACATAGATCGGTACTATAATAAGAAATCCGCCTATTAGCGTCGTTTTAAAGAATTCAACGAGGACTCTCATTGGATTCCTCCTCAGAGCGAAGGATGGCTTTATGATGGGCCGTCGCTCCCAGCTTTGATCTTGATCAACGTGTTGGCCCTTACAAAGCGCCGAGATGATAAAAGCCGGTCAATATGATCTCGACCGCGAGCGCGACCTGGACGAAGAGCAAGACGGCGCCGGCCGCCTGCAGGACGAGGACCAGTCCCGGCACCCGCGCTATGCTCGAATTGAAAAACATCACGAGGAAATCCAGCACCAGGATCACGGTGAGGGCGATCGCAACGGCCTGGTAAAGCCCGGGATAGGTGCCGGGCGATTCACTCGGCAGCGTCACGAAGATCAAAATGGCCGCAATGCCCGCTGGTGGCACGATGATCGGGATCGTAAGTGGAGAGACGGCGAGTTGTGCAAGGGGCGCCTTCGGCGGCGCCGCCGCGTGCGGCGGTGCGGGAGAGAGGATCGCGCCCAGGGCCGCGAGCAGCAGGACGAGGCCGCCCGCGATCCGTAAGGCGTCAAGGGATATGCGGTATTTCGCGACAAGGCCGCTCCCCGCGAGCGCCACGCCGGCCGTCACCGCCGAGGCGATCAAGGTACCTCGGATCGCAAGTGCCTTCCGGAACGCTTCGTCGCCGTCCCGCGTGATGGCGGCGAAGGCCGGGATGAGCTTTATGGGCCCCAGCAGCACGAACAAGATCGTGAATACGAAAGAAAAATGCTCCATGCCTGGCGCGTTGCCACGCTCCCTGCCGGCGAAGATGCCCTGCGGCTTTTCGTTTCTCAGCCCGGCCTTCACCTCTCCCGGCCTGACCAGACAAGTCATTTGTGACAAAACCGTTTAAATTGTACCGTAGCGGGTTGAAATTGATCCAGATCAATTTTGTCAGAAAGGCGGTTCGGTTACTTTCGTTTTATCGGGGTCACCTCAGCTGCTCTCGAATTGTGATAGGGATCAGCCCCATGCGACCAAGCCAGCGGGGGATAGAGCATCCGGCGATAACATCGACCAACTGCTGGCCGGCACGACGCGCCGTCTTTGTAAAAGAATGCACGTCGTGCCGTAACTGAGTCGATAGCGATGATCACCTATCGCCCGCTGATATGGGAGCACGAAAATGTCGGACGAACAAACCGCACAGCCAGTCGCAACAGCCGAACAGTCGCGTCTTCAGGAGGCGAGAGACGCTGCGGTTCCCTGGAAGCTCTGGGGCCCTTATCTCAGTGAGCGACAATGGGGAACCGTCAGAGAAGATTACAGCGCCAACGGGGACGCTTGGAGCTATTTCACGCACGATCAGGCACGTTCGCGTGCTTATCATTGGGGCGAAGACGGCATCGCGGGCATCAGCGACGAGAAGCAGCGCCTCTGCTTTTCCATTGCGCTTTGGAACGGCAAGGACCCCATCATCAAGGAGCGCATGTTTGGCTTAACGAACAGTGAGGGGAACCATGGTGAAGACGTAAAGGAGTACTATTTTTATCTCGACTCGACGCCGACTCACTCGTACATGAAGGCGCTCTACAAATATCCGCAAGCGGCGTATCCATACAATGACCTTGTCGCAACAAACAGGCGGCGCGGCCGTGGCGATATGGAATATGAATTGCTCGACACCGGCGTATTCAATGATTCGCGATATTTCGACGTGTACGTGGAGTATGCGAAGAAGTCGCCGACGGATATCCTGATCCAAATAAGCCTTTGCAACCGAGGTCCGGACCCGGCTTCGCTGGATGTACTTCCCACGATTTGGTTCCGCAATTGGTGGTCCTGGTGGCCCGACCTGGCAAAACCCTCCTTGCGGGCATTGACAGTCGATGGCGGTGTCGCGGTGGCGGCATCAGATCCCGAGATTGGTGACTATGTCTTGTACTGTGAAAACAACCCGGATCTTCTCTTCACGGAAAATGAGAGCAATCACGAACGGCTCTCTGGCGTGCCGAATGCAAACCGTTACGTAAAAGATGGGATAAACGATTTTGTCGTTGGGGGAAGAAAGGATGCGGTGAATCCCGATCAGGTGGGAACGAAGGCCGCCGCGCATTATCACGTTGAAGTTGGTGCGGGACAAACATCGATCGTACGCCTGCGACTGATGAAAAAGACCTCCGGTATGCGCGGCGCGCCTTTTGGCGGTGAGTTCGACCAGATGATCGCGCTGCGCCGGTATGAGGCGGATCTGTTCTATAAGGCGATCACGCCTGAGGAGGTCGGTGACGATGCGGCGAATGTCATGCGGCAGGCGCTGGCCGGGATGCTCTGGAGTAAGCAATACTATTTCTTCGACCTTGCCAAGTGGCTCTCAGAGCATGGCGCGGATCCGAAAGGTGCAGGAGGGCGCGAGACCCGGAATCGCGAATGGGTGCACATGGTGAATGACAGCGTGATTTCCATGCCGGACAAATGGGAATATCCCTGGTTTGCCGCCTGGGATTTAGCTTTTCATGCGATCGCAATGTCGACGGTCGACATTGATTTTGCGAAGCAGCAGATCGATCTGATGTTGGACACGTTTTATCTGCATCCGACCGGACAGCTACCCGCTTACGAGTGGAACTTCAGCGACGTCAATCCGCCGGTCCATGCCTGGGCAACGATTTTCCTCCACAGGACGGAGATGGCGCTGGGGCATAAGCCCGATCTTGAGTTCCTGGCGCGCGTGTTCACCAAGCTCTCGGTCAATTTCACCTGGTGGGCAAATCGCAAGGACCGGTTGGGGAAGAACCTCTACGAGGGCGGCTTTCTTGGGCTCGACAATATTGGCGTGTTTGACCGGAGCGCGCCCTTGCCGACAGGGGGGTATCTAGAGCAGGCGGACGGGACGGCCTGGATGGCGTTATTCTGCCAGAATATGCTTGAAATCGGCGCGGTTTTGAGCGCGCATGATCCGGCCTATGAAAGTCTGGCGACGAAATTCGTGGAACATTTCCTCTGGATTGGGCGGGCGATGAACGGGGTCGGCGTGGAGGGGATGTGGGACGAAGAGGATGGATTCTATTATGACGTGCTGCGCCTGCCCGACGGTCAGGCGACACGGCTGAAAGTGCGCTCCATCGTGGGGCTTCTGCCGATCTGTGCCGTCACGGTCGTTGAACCGGAACAGCGCATGAGGGCGCCGAATATTGTCCGGACCTTTGCGGAACGTCTGCGGAGGATGCCGGACCTTCTCGATAGTGTCCACGCGACAGGGCCAGGCCATCTAGGCGTCGGTGAGCGGGGCATCTTGGGGCTTGTCAGCGAGACGAGGTTGCGCAGGATTCTTTCGCGTATGCTCGACGAACGCGAATTCCTCAGCCCCCACGGCATCCGCGCTTTGTCCCGCCACCACGCCGACCACCCCTTCGTGTTTGCTGTGCAGGGCCAGGAATATCGTGTGGCTTACCTTCCGGCTGAGTCCGATAGTGGCATGTTCGGTGGCAACTCCAATTGGCGGGGTCCGGTTTGGATGCCGATCAACGCCCTGATCATCCGTGCCCTCTTGAGTTATTATTTATATTACGGCGATAATTTCAAAATTGAGTGTCCGACTGGCTCCGGGCGATGGATGAACCTGTTTGAGGTGAGTCGCGAGATCGCTGATCGGTTGATTGGCATCTTTCTCCGTGATGAACAAGGGAGGAGGCCAGTGTTTGGCGGTACGGAGACGTTCCAAACCGATCCCCATTGGCGCGACTGCCTGTTGTTTTATGAGTATTTTCACGGTGACAATGGCGCCGGCATTGGCGCCAGCCATCAGACGGGATGGACTGGCATCGTGGCGAAGCTGATCGAAGTTTTTGGCCGCGTCGACATGGACGAGCTTCTGGCCGGAGGCAAGTCCGCCGGGTTCACCCGCACGACGGATGTCGAACCTGAGGCCGCGTCCGCTAGGCATCGAACGGCTGGGTGACCTGCGTCGGTATTAACAACATGGAGCGTGCCGATGAGGACCACGCGCGGTTACCCTTCGCTGTTCCAGATCAATACCAGGGTCTGGTTGCGACGCTTGGCCCGGCAACGCGGCAAGCGGATGACCCTGGCCGATGTGGACGATGCTACAATCGATCGCTTTGCCCAACGCGGATTTGACTGGGTCTACCTGTTGAGCGTCTGGCAGACCGGTCGCGCCGGCCAGGTTGTCTCACGCAATAACCGGGAGTGGCTTGAGGAATTTCGTACAGTGCTGCCGGACCTCGTCGATGAAGATATGGACGGTTCGGGCTTCGCGATTACAGCTTACACGGTTGATGACGAGCTGGGCGGTGAGGCTGGGTTGACGGCGTTCCGTGAAAAACTGGCACAACGTGGTATCAGGCTGATGCTCGATTTCGTGCCGAACCATACCGCGCTCGACCATCCATGGGCCAAAACCCATCCGGATTACTACGTGCAAGGGCGCGAGGAACAATGTGCGGCGGCGCCGCAAAACTATAGGCGGATGGAAACCGAGATTGGACCGAGGATCTTGGCGCACGGGCGTGATCCCAATTTTCCTGGCTGGCCGGATACATTGCAGCTGAATTACGGAAATACCGACCTACATAAAGTGCGCATTGAAGAGCTGATCGCGATCGCCGGAAAATGTGACGGCGTTCGCTGTGACATGGCGATGCTGCTGTTGCCGGAGGTCTTTCAACGCACATGGGCGATCACCCCAGCGCCGTTCTGGCCAAAGGCCATAGAGAGTGTGCGTCAGGCGCATCCGAGCTTCACTTTTATGGCAGAGGTATACTGGGATTTGGAGTGGACACTGCAGCAGCAGGGGTTCGACTATTGCTACGATAAGCGTTTGTATGACCGGTTAAAGTCCGGGAGCGCTCGATCCATCCGCGAACATTTGAAGGCAGGTCTCGATTATCAGAACAAGCTTGCAAGATTCCTGGAGAATCACGACGAACCGCGTGCCGCATCGACATTCCCATGGCCAAGGCATCGGGCTGCCGCCGTCATCACGTTTCTGTCGCCGGGGCTGCGCTTTTTCCACCAGGGGCAGTTTGAGGGCGCGCGCGTGCGGATTCCCGTCCATCTCTCTCGCGGACCGGAAGAGCCCATCAACCAAGAGATCGAGGAATTTTACCACAGATTTTTGAAAATTCTGAAAGAGACGGAAGACTTCCGAGGTGGCGAATGGTCGCTGATCGAACCATCACCTGCCTGGGCGGGAAATGGGAGTTCGGACGGTTTCGTGGCTTTTTCCTGGACCGGCAATGACCGAAGATCCTATGTCATCGTCGTAAACTACCGCGAATCCCGGGGCCAATGCCATCTTGTCCTGCCGTTCCATGAGTTGGGCGGACGGCACGTGCGTCTGACGGATATGATAGGAGACGAAGTCTATGACCGCGATGGCAGTGACCTGGTGGGCCGCGGTCTCTACATCGATCAGGATGCCTGGCAAGTGAACATATTTGAGGTCAAGGCCCTCGGGCTTTGACGGTACAACCAAAGCAGGCCCGGGCCGGCCCGGCTCGCCCTGCCGCGACCGCGGCGCGGGGCGCGAAGCGGGTTGTGGCACTCATGGTTGAGCACCGCGAGCTGGAGTGATTTGTCATCGTTTTTAAATCGTTGTGAAATATAACTATCGCACAACTGCGCTAAGGGACGCTCCGCAAATAGAAACAGGGATGTACCGATGAAACGCCGCACATTGCTTGCCACGGCCGTAGCCTTGCCCGCCGTGGCCCGGGCTGATACTCGCACGAACATCGTGTTTTGGCACGCTATGTCCGGCCAATTGGGTGACACGCTGACGGGTATCGTTAACAAATTTAACGCCGCCCAGTCGGACGTGACGGTGCAGCCTGTCTATAAGGGGGCTTACCCCGATACGCTGACGGCGACGATCGCCGCCTGGCGGGCGGGGACGGCGCCACATATCGCGCAGATTTTCGATGTCGGCACGGCGACGATGCTCTCCGCCGGGCCGGCGGTGGTGGATGTGTACAAGCTGGCCGAGCAGACCGGCGTGCCGATCGATGCGAATGCCTATATCCCCGCGATCCGCGGCTATTACGCGTTGAACAACGGTGCGATGGGCGCGTTGCCGTTCAACTCTTCGACGGTGATCATGTGGATCAACGCGGATGCCTTCGAGAAGGCCGGCTTGGACCCTTCCCAGCCGCCGGCGACCTGGCCGGAGGTCATCGCCGCCGCGCGCGCCATCAAGGAGAAAAACGCGGCGCCGATTCCGATGATGACGGCATGGCCGACCTGGGCGCATTTCGAGCAGTTCGCCTCGATCCATAACGTCGAGTACGCCACGATGAACGACGGGTTCGCCGGCAACCGGCCACGTCTGACCGTTGCAACGGCGCCGTTCATCCGCAACCTGCAGCGCCTGCTGGATGCGGAGAAGGAAGGGATCTTCAAATATGTCGGCCGCGACGGCATGCCGAGCCCCGTTTTCTATTCCGGCCAGGCGGGCATCACCTTCGACAGCTCGGGCATTCGCGGACAGCTGCAACAAACCGCCAAATTCCGCTACCTGCCGGCTTATCTGCCGTACGATCCGGCCATCATTGCCAAGCCGATCAACTCGATCATTGGCGGCGCCGCGCTGTGGGCCATGACAGCGCCGCACCGCCGGGCGGCGGAGTACAAGGCGGTGGCGCAGTTCTTCGCCTATATGGGTCAGGCCGGCACGGATGCGGCGTGGAGCCAGGCGACGGGCTATGTGCCGGTGACCCGTGCGGGGTATGCGCAAAACGGGGCCGACGGGTATTACAAGCAGAATCCCGGCGCGGATCTTCCGGTCAACCAGCTGGCGCGGCAACCGACGACCAATTATTCGCGCGGCATCAGGCTGGCGGGGATGCCGCAGATCCGCACCATCATCGAAGCGGCGTGGGAAAAGGCGATTGCCAGCGGCGCGCCTGCCGCCGAAGTGTTGGCGACGGCGCAGCGCCAGGGGGATGCGGTGATCGCTGCCTTCGCCCGCAGTTAAGCATTGGACCGTCGCACACTCTTTCCGGGGATCACGCTGCCGTCGCTGCTGGTGGCGCCGCAATTGCTGCTGACCGTGCTGTTTTTCTTGTGGCCGGCTGTCAAGGCGGTGCAGGAGGCGGTGACGGCGAGCAACCCGTTCGGCACCGCCACGGTTTTCGTGGGGCTGGATAATTTTACCTCGCTGTTGCTCGATCCGACTTATCGTGCCGCGATCTGGCGGACCGTTTGGTTCTGCATGGTGGTGACGGCGTTGGCGATGGCAGGCGGCCTGTTATTTGCCTGTTATGCCAACCGCCCGTTGCGCGGCGCCAAAATCTACCGGACGCTGCTGATCTGGCCCTACGCGGTGGCCCCCGCGCTCTCCGCGGTGGTGTGGGTGTTCATCATGGACCCGCAGATCGGGATTCTCGGGCGGCATCTGGGGGCAGGATGGAATTATGCGCTGAATGGCGGGCAGGCGATGGCCCTGGTGATCGGTGCCAGCGCCTGGAAGCAGGTCAGCTATAATTTTATTTTCTACCTGGCGGCGCTGCAGGCCATCCCGCGCAGCCTGATCGAGGCGGCGACATTGGACGGGGCGCGGGGCTTTACGCGGTTCCGCACGATGATCTGGCCGATGCTGTTGCCCACCACGCTGTTTCTCATGGTGGTGAACCTGGTGTACGCGGCGTTCGATACGTTCGGGTTGATCTATGCGCTGACCGGCGGCGGTCCGGCAGGTGCGACGGAAACGATGGTCGTAAAGGTCTACGAGGATGGGTATATCGGCAATGACATTGGCGGTTCGGCCGCCCAGTCCGTGGTGCTGATGATCATGATCGTGGCGCTCACCGCCGTGCAATTCCGGTTTCTCGGCCGCCGCGGCCAATGAAAGACAAGCCGGATTTTCTCGCCCATGGCGTGCTCTTGCTGGGCGTCATCCTGTTCGTCCTGCCGATCTGGGTGATGATGGCCGGGGCCACCCAGAATGCCGGGGCGATTGCGCGCGGCGATTTGTCGCTGATCCCCAATCCGCACGGCTTCGGCATGTTCGGGCGGGCCTTGTTTTTCGGTGGGGCGAGCCGGGCGGGCTATCCGGTATGGCACATGCTGCTGGTTTCGTTCGCCATGGCAGTGGGGATCGCCGCGGGCAAGATTGCGATTTCGTTGATCAGCGCCTTTGCCATTGCCTTTTTTCGCTTTCCGTTCAGAAAACTCGCATTCTGGACGATTTTCCTAACCTTGATGCTGCCGGTCGAGGTGCGCATTATTCCCAGCTTCGCGGTCGTGTCCTCGCTGAAATTGATCAACACCTATGGCGGCCTGACCTTGCCCTTGATCGCCTCGGCAACGGCCACGCTGCTGTTCCGTCAGGTCTTTACGGCGCTTCCGGATGAGCTGGTGGAGGCGGCGCGGTTGGATGGGGCGGGGCCGCTGGTGTTTTTGCGCGACATGGTGCTGCCCGTATCGCGCGCGAATCTCGCCGCTTTGTTTGTGATTTTGTTCGTGTATGGCTGGAACCAGTATCTCTGGCCGCTGCTGGCGGCGAGCAGCCCGGCCTATACCACGCTGGTGCTCGGGATCGTGCAGATGATGGCGCCGGACCAGATGACGCCGTGGAATTTGGTTATGGCGACGACGACCTTGGCGCTGCTGCCGCCGGTGGCGGTCGTGGTGGCCTTGCAGGGCGCTTTTGTACGTGGGCTGACGGAGACGGATAAGTAATGGCCATACTTGAACTGCAAGGCCTGGCCAAGAATTTTGGCGAGACGGCGGTCTTGAAGCCGCTCGACCTGACCTTGGCGTCTGGCCAGATGCTGGTGATCGTGGGGGCCTCGGGGTGCGGAAAGTCGACACTGCTGCGGCTGGTGGCGGGGTTGGAGAGCGCGAGTGCCGGGCGGATTCTGTTAGATGGTGCCGACATTACGCGGCAGGATCCGTCGCAGCGGGACATCGCGATGGTGTTTCAGAATTATGCGCTCTATCCGCATATGACCGTCGCGCAGAATATGGGGTATGCGCTGAAACTGCGCGGCGAAAGCCGGGCCGCGATCGCGGCCAAGGTGGAAGAGGCGGCGGCCTTGCTGGGCCTTGGGGACTTGTTAGGGCGGCGGCCGGCGCAGCTTTCCGGTGGACAGCGTCAGCGCGTGGCGATGGGCCGGGCGATCGTGCGGCAGCCCAAACTGTTTCTGTTCGACGAGCCGCTTTCCAACCTGGATGCCAAACTGCGCGTCTCGATGCGTGCGGAAATCAGGCGCTTGCAAAAGCGCTTAGGGATCACGTCGCTTTACGTGACGCATGATCAGGTTGAGGCGATGACGATGGCGGACCGGTTGATCGTGATGGAGGCGGGGAGGGCGGCGCAGATCGCGGCACCCATGGAGGTGTTCGAGCGGCCGGCGAGCCGGTTTGTGGCGCAATTCATGGGGGCGCCGGCGATGAATATTCTTGACCCCGTGCGGGCCGGCATGGGCAACACGCCACCGGGCTCGGTGGCCGGGATTCGCCCGGAATATGTCGAGATCGTGGCCGATGGCGTACCGCTTGCGGTCGACCTGGTGGAACCGCTGGGCGCGGAAACGCTGATCCACGGCACGCTCCGTTGCGGCCAACGGCTGACCTTGAGGCGCGCGGGGCCGCCGCCGGCAGCCGATGGGCTGCATGTGCGCTTCCCAGAGGAAGCCCTGCATTTTTTTGATGCTGAAAGTGGAATCAGGATAGAGGAAGAGGCCGCTTTTTAAAAAAAGCGGCGCAAAAACTTTTGCTACTCTGGGCCGGTGACGCTGAAACAAGCACGGCCTAAATGAACAAAGTTTTTTTGCTACTTTTTGTTCACAAAAAGTAGCCTTTCTTTTCTTCGCCTCAGCCCTGCCGCGCTTGGCGCATGCCGCCCGCCAGTGTGATCACCGTGATGATGATCAGGCCCGTGAACAGATCGCGTGCGCCGACGCCGAGGCCCGAGGCGTTGAGCAGTGTGCTTGTCATGAACAGCATGAGCGCCCCGCCCCAGAGGCCGGGAACATTCGCCATTCCGCCCGCAACCGACGTGCCGCCGATCACCACCACCGCGATCGAGGTGAGCAGATATTCCGCGCCGACATCGAGCGAAGAGCCACCCGTGAATCCGGCCAGAAAGGCCCCGCAGAGGCCCCCGAGACCGCCGCACAGCGTGTAGGTGAGCCAGCGCACGCGCCCGACCGGAATGCCCGCGAGGCGCGCCGCCCGCATGTTCTGCCCAATGGCGAGCACCGACCTGCCATAGACGGTGCGCTTGACGAGCAGGGCCGCGATGGCCGAGAACGCCAGCACCAACAGCGCAAGCAGTGAAATCCCACCGATCCGCGCCGTTGTGAGGTAGGCGAAGCCTGGCGGCGGGACGATCTGCAGGCCCCGCCCGTAGCTGATCCCAACGGAGCGGATCACAAAGCTGGACGACAGGGTCGCGATCAGCGGCGGGATACGCAGCAGCCGGATCAGCAGGTAATTCAGCGTGCCAATGGCCCATCCGGCGCCCACTGCGGCGGCAAGGCCGAGGACGATCCGCGAATCCGCGCCATCCATCACCTTCATGGCCACGGCACTGGCAAAGCCGATGGTGGCTGGGAGTGACAGGTCGATATTGCCGGGGCCGAGCGTGATGACGAACATCTGGCCGATGCCGACCAGCACCGTGAAGGCAGAAAAGGCGAGGGCCGTGGTGAGGACGTTCCACGCCCCGTGCCCCCTGGCGAAGACGAGAACCAAGCCATAGACCCCGAGTGCGCCGAAGAAGGACCATAGCCAAGGCTGCTTGGCCCAGTGAGAGAGCAGGGCGGTGCGTGGTGAAAGAGTCATGGCTCGCTCCGGCTAATGACCGCCCGGACGGCCAGGATCAGGATGAGGATCAGCCCCTGCGCGCCGACCTGCCACTCGGAGGGGATGCGGAAGCCGGGCAGCAGATCCGGCAGACGAAAGAAATTGAGCGCGACCGCGGCAAGCTGCAGCGTCAGCGCGCCAATCACCGCGCCGATGGGGGAGATGCGCCCGCCGGTAAACTCAGCTCCGCCCAAGATCGCCCCCGCCACGGCAAGGAGCGTGTAGTTGTTCGCCATATTGGCGTCCGCGGAGGTGGTGACGCCGACCAGCGCCATGCCGGCCAGGCTGCCGAACAGGCCCGCGAGCGCGTAGGCGGTGATCTTGATGCGCAACATCGACCAGCCGGCCCGCGCCATGGCGGCTTCATTGCCGCCCGCCCCACGCAACAAGGTCCCGAAGGCCGTCTGCATCAGGACGACGTGCATAACGCCCGCGATCACGAGCGCGGCAAGGATGGGAAAGGGCACGAAGGGCGGTGAGATGCTGACGAGGGCATGGAGCCAGCCGGGTGCCTGGCCGCCGGGGGTGGGCAGGATGAGCAAAGCGAGCCCAAGCCAGACAAAGCTCATGCCCACTGTGACCACGATGGAGGGCAACTGGCGCAAATACACCAGCGCACCGAGGGCGGCATAAAGCGCCACCGAGCCGAGGATGATGGCGGCGCCCACCCAAGGCCTGCTGGCCAGCAGCGTGGCGGCGACGCAGGCGATGAAGCCGACATAGGCGCCGATGGAAAGATCCAGGTCATTGACCGTGATGACGCAAAGCTGCGCCATGGTCGCCAGCGTCACCGGCACTGCGAGGTTCAGCATGAGGTTGAAGCCGAAATAGCTGATCGCCCGCGGA
Source organism: Acidocella sp. (assembly GCA_035493735.1). Classification (GTDB taxonomy): domain Bacteria; phylum Pseudomonadota; class Alphaproteobacteria; order Acetobacterales; family Acetobacteraceae; genus Acidocella. The sequence goes on along the minus strand of DATJHR010000033.1, from coordinate 34,061 downwards.
TTGAAGTAATTGATGGCCAGCAACACGATCAGCAGCGAGAACGTGGGCAGCAGGATCGGTGCCAGACCGCGTGGCGCCCGCTGGCGGCCCCGCGCCGCACCCGACGCAGGGAGCCTGTCTCCGGTTTGGGAAAGGCTCACGCAACCTCCTGGAATGAAGAATGAATGAGGCGCGCCTCGCTCAGCTCATGGCGTTCAAGCTGGCTGACAATCTGACCGCTGCGGAAAATGTAGACACGGTCGCAATATTCGAGCTCGTCCATTTCCGTTGTGTACCAGATGAAGGTGCGCCCGCGCGCGGCCTCCTCCCGGATGATCGCATAGACTTCGAGCTTGGTGCTGATATCGACGCCCCGCATCGGATCGTCCATCAGAATGATCGCGGCATTCGAGCCCAGAGCACGGGCAAACAGCGCCTTCTGCTGGTTTCCGCCCGAGAGCGAGAGGATGTTGTTCTGCAGATCCGGCGTGCGGATGCCGATCCGCTGCCGCCAGCTTTGCGCAAGGGCCTCCGCACGAAGCGGCGAAATGAAAAGGCCCTTTCTTAACTGGCCAAGCGAGCAGATGGTGATATTTTCGGCGATCGACCATAGCGGAAACACACCATCGGTCTGCCGGTCGCCCGCCACGAAAGCGGCCGTGCCGTCGACCTTGTGGCGCAGTGTGGCGTGGGTCGCCGCGCCAAAGAGGTCGACGAGCATTTCCGATTGCCCCTGCCCGGCAAGGCCCGCGAGGCCGATGATTTCGCCAGCCCGCGCGCGCAGCTCCAATCCGCCCGCTCGAGCTTTCGGCCGTGATTCGACGCGCAGTTTCGCATCAATGGTCGTCACATGCCCAGCTTGTGCCGGGGCAGTATGCGCTTCGGCAGAACCGCCCATGGCAACGATCAGCTTGGAACGGTCAAAGGCGTCAGCGGGGCCATTTTTGACCACCTTGCCGTCGCGCATGACGACGATGTGGTCTGAATAGTTCAGGATTTCACCAAGAATATGCGAGATCATGACCGTGCTGCCGCCGCTTGCAACGAAACGGCGCGTAAAATTCAAAAGCTGCTCCGAGCTGTGCTGATCAAGCGAGGAAGTCGGCTCATCGAGAATAACGAGGTGCAACGGCGCATCGGTGACGGTGAAGGCACGCGCAATTTCCACCATCTGCCGGCGCCCAATGGAAAGCTCGAAGACCGGGATGTGCGGTGATATGCCATGACCGGGAAAAATCTCGTCGAGCTTGGCCTGGATCAACGAAGCCGCGCGCCGTCTCCAACCGAAGCCGCGGAGTTTCGGATGCGTGATGCGCGTGTTCTCCGCTACGGTGAGGTTCGGACAGAGCGAAAGCTCCTGAAAAACGCAGCGAATCCCGAGCGATTTCGCGACGCCGACGCTGTAATTCGCGGGCGCAGCGCCCTGGACGGTGATGCGGCCGCTGCTCGGGGCCATCGTGCCCGAGAGCACATTCATCAACGTCGACTTGCCGGCCCCGTTATGTCCGACCAGGCCGATGGCCTCGCCGGAGATGAGCGAGAGATCGACACCGGCCAGAGCCTGCACGACACCGAAACTTTTGGCAACCGATTCCAGCCGAACGATCTCGCGATCCATCTGGCAGCCTCTATCGATAGATCGGGGTCAGCTTTTGCTGTTCGCGGCAATAGCGTTGGTAACGTCCTGCTGCGTGTAAACGACATCCGCAACACCACCGACCGGTGCGGTCTTTAACGCCTTGTCAAGCTGATCCTGTGAAATGGCGTAATAGGGAACAACGATATCATGCGGGATTTTTTTGCCGCTGAGAACCTGCTGCGCAACCCAGAAGGCATATGTCACGAGGCCGGGGGGAGAAGAGGCGGACATGGTCGTATAGCCGGTCGCGCCATGCTGCTGGTTCCACCACGCAAGCTCCGCCTGCCGGTTGCCCATGATGATCACCGGCTCCTTGCGTCCCGCCGCTTTGAAAGCCTCGGCTGCGCCGTAACCATCGCCGCCCTGATCCACAACGCCGACCACGTCGGGCAATGAGGAGAGGACGGAGGAGACCGCCTTCTGTGAGGTGGCCTCGTCCCAATCGCCGTCAATGCTGCCGACGATCTTGAGGTTTTGATGTCTGGTGAGGGCGTCGAGAATGCCTTGATGGAACGCGTTGTCGATCGATGTTCCGGGAACGCCGCGTATCTCCAGAAGGTTGCCGCCGTTAGGGAAACGCGAGGAGAGATAATCAACTTCCTGCTCGCCGAGCCGCTTGTAATCAACCATTACACGGTAGGCGCATGGTGCCGTGACAATGCCGTCGAAGGAGACGACAACGATACCGGCGTTGCAAGCCGCTTTTACGGCGCCATTCAACGCATCGGGCGAGGCGGCGTTGATCACGATCGCATCATAGCCTTGCAGGATCAGGTTCTGCACCTGCGCCGCCTGGGTGGGAACCTCCTTATCGGAGGTTGTGAAGGAGTCGGCCGCAGCAACCACCTTGTCGGCGACCGCCTGCTTGCCGACCTTATCCCAGTCTTGCAGCATCTCCTGACGCCAGGAATTTCCGGCGTAGTTGTTGGACAGCGCAATACGCTTACCGGAGGTGTCGGCCCGGGCTGGGGTGATCATCGTGGCACAGGTGAGTGCCAGGGCTGTGGCGCAGAGAAGATGCTTCATGTTCGTGCTCCCTGAAATGCCGGTTTGTCCGACGATTATTGCTTAATCCTTCTGCCTTCGACTGAAGCGCGGAGGCATGTACAAAACGTAAGCGGCCCGGGCGATCGGCTGGGATGATGCGCGCCGGTCTAGGCTGGAGATGTATGACCAGTACGACCGCAACGGTCATTCCTGGCGTTTCAAGCTAAATCGATCTCAGTTCAATTCACTGAAGGCTTGCAAACGAGGGCTTGTTTTTATCAACAACTAACATGCTAGCATAAAATTCAAGGGCGACAAGCCGGAGCCGCGCGGCCCGGGGAATTGACAGGCGGACCCTGACGTATAGCATCTGGATCGACCATAAGATCATCGTGAACGCCCGCACCAGACGGGGCGCCGGAGCAGGACGCCAAATGTCGGAAACGATCATTCATTCCAGAGCAGGAGCCCCTGCCGCCGGCCTTCTCTCCCACTGCACGGGAGGGGAGCGGGCATGACGATACAGCTTCTTTGCGTGGGCGAAGCGATGGCGGAACTCCGGCAGGAGGCCGCGGGCTTTGCCGTCGGTTTCGCGGGGGACAGTTTCAACACCGCCATCTATTGCAGCCGCGTCCTCAAACGTCCCGGTGCGGTCAGCTATCTCACGCGAATTGGCGAGGACCCGCTCTCCCAGGGCTTTCTTCAGCTTGCCCGGGCGGAGGGGCTTGATGTCACAGCCATCGGCCGCGACCCTGCGCACAATATCGGCATCTATGCGGTGCAGACCGACCAGGCGGGCGAACGGTCTTTTTACTATTGGCGGGCGGATTCCGCCGCGCGCCGGCTGTTTCAGGCGGACGATGATTTTGCGGCCCTCGGCCGGTGCCGGATCTTGTATTTTTCCGCCATCACTTTGGCGATTCTACCAGCCCCGGTGCGCGCGCGCTTTCTCGATCGCGTGGCGGAGTTGCGGCGAACGTACGAGATTACCGTGGCGTTCGATTCGAATTATCGGCCGCGCTTGTGGGAGAACGCGGAAACGGCGCGCGAGGTCATCCACCGCGCCTGGTGCCTGGCGGATATCGCGCTGCCCTCCATTGAGGACGAGATGGCCTTGTTCGGCGAAGTCAATGAAGATGCCATTCTGGCGCGGCTGCGGCGTTGCGGCTGCCGACAAGGCGCGCTGAAACGCGCCGCCGCCGGGCCGCTTGCTTTGGAAAGCATTGGCGGTACCTTGCCGTATTTCGCACCGGCCGATCAGGTGGTGGATTCCACCGCCGCCGGCGACAGTTTTAATGGCGCTTACCTGGCCGGGCTGATATCAGGCGCGGACACGCTCACCTGCCTCTCCTGGGGCCACGAGATGGCGCGGCAGGTGGTGGCAAAACCTGGCGCCATCGTCGATGTACACTGTCCCTAAGAAAGGCGGCCGCTTTTTAAAAAAAGCGGCGCAAAAACTTTTGCTCAACTGGGGTTGTGGCGTTGAAACCGGCACGGGTCAAATTAGCTTTCCTTTCCATCGGCGCTGTCCGGCCAGGGCCATACCAGTGGTAGCCCGTCCTTTTCGCTCTTGGAGTAGGCGCAAATGAACAGGCTGGCCGATTTTCCCGTGATCATTCTTGCCGTCGCGTTCCTTTTGCAATTCATTGCCGCGTTCGCCGGAGATGCCCTGCGCCGGAGAAACGCGTCGATAGATGCCCCGGAGAGTCTCGAATTCAAGACAATCCTGCCTGCCTCTCTGACGCTTCTTGCCCTCATTGTCGGCTTTGCCTTTTCAATGGCGGTGGGCAGGTACGATCAGCGTAAAAACTATGAAGAAGAAGAGGTCAACGCCTTTGGCACCGAGTATGTGCGCGTTGACATTCTGCCCGCGGCGCAGGCGGCGCACATCCGAGAGTTGCTGAAACAATACACCGATTTGCGCATCCGGTTCTATGTACTTCGTGATCCGGTCAAGCTCGAGCGAAATGCCGTCCAGACATCGGAACTCCAAAGTACGTTGTGGCACGCTGTGGTCGGGCCCGTTGCCACCCAGCCAACGGCCCCCATGGCGCTGGTCGTGTCCGGTATGAATGATGTGTTGAACGCGCAGGGTTACACACAGGCCGCGTTTCGGAATCGTGTTCCCAGGGGCGCGTGGCTGCTGATGGCATTCGTCGCGATGGCCTGCAATTTCCTGTTTGGGTACACGGAAAAACGTGTGGGCCGGGCAGGCTTGCTGGTGCTGCCATTGATCCTTGCCGTTCCCTTCTATCTGGTCGCGGACATCGACAGTCCACGCGGCGGTCTCATTCGCGTAGCGCCGCAGAACCTGATTTCATTCGCACATTCCCTGTCTGAACCTGCAAAGAAAGCAGCCGCTTTTTGAAAAAAGCGGCGCAAAAACCCTTGTGGGCCTGGGCCTGCGGCGTTGAAACCAGCACGGCGCCAACGAATAAAGTTTTTTTGCTTCTTTTTGTTCAAAAAAAGAAGCCTTCCCTTTGGCTTGCCTGATTTGATGGGAAGAAATCATGCTCTAGCGTTTTCTACCATCGGATGAACATGACGACCAATCCTAGAACACCGAGCAAACCGATCAGCACCGCAAGTATCCGGGCGCGCGAGCGCCGTATCTTTGGAAAGCCGGCCGACACGGGAAATTGGCGGTTTAGCGCGCGAATGGCGGTGTGATGTTCTAGGGTGGCGAGAATCAGCGCGGCGAGCCCTATGACGATCATCGCGCCTCCGAACAGGGTTGGGCCCAGGCGATTTGCGAGTTCCGTGCCCTTTCGGGCGACCCGAAAGAACTGCTGTATGCTGAACCCGAACGTGATCAGGGCCGTTGCGGTCCTGACCCAGGCCAGCATGGTTCGCTCCCGTGCCAGAACTGTGCGATCGAGCGCCAGTTCAGTCGCGGCGTCAGCCTTGCCCCCGAGGGGTTGTCGATTATTCATGCATTTGCTCCATCAGGCCCAAAGGCCAACGATCCGGTTGGTTAACCCCAGGGTCAGGACATAGGATGGAAACACCAGGGGTGTGTCGTCCTGCGCTCCGACGAATGATCTGCATTGAAGGCCTCCCGACAGACTCGCTAGGATGCTGGGCGTAGACTCTGCCGTCCGTTCGGCCGGGTTATTGATTCAGCAACCCTGACTTAACGTCGTTCAGAAACCCAGCCCTGGCGCGGCGCAAGACGCGCCGGGGCCAGGCTCGTTAAGGAGAGAAGATGAGAGCGATCACCTTCAACCAAGCGGCCCGGCGGATCTTCACAGTACCCAACCCGCAGACCTCGATCCATGCACCGATCTTACGTTGGAAGAAAGCGACGATCGCAACCGCCCTTACCGTCCTTCTGGCGTCGCTTTGCGCAAGCGGGGCGAAGGCTCAGTCGACGGCGCAGTTGCTCACTCAACCGTCTGGCTGGTCGTTCAGCGTCGCCCCTTACCTGTGGCTGCCCGATATACATGCAAATCTGGACTACAATGTCGCCGATGGCCGTGGGAGCCGTCTGCCGACGGACATCGCTATCGGCCCAGGGAAGTACATTTCGGGGTTGCATTTTGCGTTTCAGGGCGCCGCAGAGGCGCGCTACGGCCGGTTCTCGATCTTGACGGATTTGGTCTACCTCGACACCGGCGGTGGTCGGAGCCGCTTCAGGGAGCTCGATACGCCCGGCCAACCGCCGAACCTCTCGGTGGGGCTCCAAGCGAGCACCAGCATTATGGTTCAGTCCGCGGTATGGACCGAGACCGGGGGATACACGGTTCTTTGGGGAGATTGGGGCAATCTTGATGTTCTCGCCGGGTTCCGTCTTCTGAACGCGAGCGCCAGAACGGATTACAGCGTCAACGCCGGCGTGACGGGCCCTCTTGGCGGGGATGCCGCTCTCGGTCGGACCGGCAGTTTGTCGAGGGGGGGTGCGGTCTGGAACGGTATCGCGGGTTTCCGCGGTAACGTTCGGCTGGGGGAGTCACCCTTTTTCGTGCCATACTATTTCGACATTGGCGGCGGCGGATCGCATCCAACCTGGCAGATCGCGTCAGGGCTTGGCTACCAGGCCCGTTGGGGGGCGATCTCCGTAACCTACCGCTATCTTTCGTTCCAGCAGTCCAATAAATTCGTGGCCGCCCACCTTCAAATGTACGGTCCCATGCTGATGGGCACCTTCCGGTTTTAAGCAAGGACGACCGCCGGATGATGACGGGCGCGCCCGTTTGTCGCAACCCAAACGTGAATACGGTCTCGCGCCTAGTCGGGCAAAGAGAAACACCGTGCCTTTGATGTGGATCATGTGGGAGGTTGGCAGGACCAGCTATTCTTTTTGCTGTGAAGTTTGTCTCAGGGCATGAGGCGGGGGTGGCAATGCTGGAGCAAAAGCAAGACGTGAACCGGAAAAGGCGCCGGTTTTGTTTGATTGTGGCGGCTGCCGGCATTGGCAGTTTGCTGAACCGCGAGGCACAGGCCGCCTCGGCCAGCAAGATCGGCCACGCCGCTGACGTGGCGCTAACAAGTCTTTATGCCAAGAATGCCACGGCACGAGAACTTGGCCAGCGCGCTTTCGGCATTCTGGTGTTTCCCCGGATCATCGAAGGAGGCTTCATCCTGGGCGGCCAAAGCGGCGACGGCGTTTTGCTGCTGAACGGCCGGAAAACGGCCTACTATAACATCTCTGCTGGATCTTTTGGCCTGCAGGCCGGCGTCCAGGAGTTCAGCTATGCGCTGTTCTTCATGAACGCCGCCGCTCTGGACTATCTCCGCCGAAACAACGGCTGGAGCATTGGTTCAGGTCCAAGCGTCGTGGTCGTGGACCAGGGCGTCGCGCGCAGCCTGAGCAACATGACCCTGACGCAGGATGTCTATGCTTTTCCATTTGGGCAGAAGGGCCTGATGGCGGGTCTTGGCCTGGAAGGCGCGAAAATAACCGAGATCTCTCCACAACCCTAAGGCCCCGTTGGATATGGCGAACATGAAGGCCAATCTGGTCCGGTGGCGGCCGATGCCGCAGTGGCAGATCCCGATGCTCTACATTGCGGCCGGCTTGGTTGCCAGCGCCGTGCTACCGCGGTTGGAGGAGGCCTATCTCGGCCGCTATCTGCATGAGATATCGGTGAATACCGCCATTGCCTTCTTCTCCGCGGTCAGCTCGGGGATGATGGCGCTGACCGGGATCGTGTTTGCGATCTCGTTTGTGGTTGTGCAGTTCAGTGCGCTGGCCTATTCGCCACGGCTGGTGCTGGTGTTCAGCAAGGATTCCCGGGTCTTCCACACGCTCGGCACCTTCTTCCTTACCTTCAGCTACTCCCTCGCGGCTCTCCTCTGGACCGACAGGAACGGCTCAGGGGACGTGCCGGCATTTTCCGCAAGTCTCGTCATGATTCTGCTGATCATCAGTATGGTGATGTTTGCCCGGATGATTCAGAGCCTCAACACGTTGCAAATTAACAACGTGCTTCGCACGATCGGCGGCCGAGGCCGCGCGGTGATTTACGAGATGTTCGACCGTATGCCGACGTGCACAGGCGGAGACGCTCCGCCGGCACCAATCGTGCCGGCGGATTTGGGGCCGCCGGCGCAAAGCTTGGCATATCGGGGCGAGCCAATGGTGATCGCGAAACTCGAGATCGCCGCTCTGGTCCAACTGGCCGTGGCTGCGGATGCGCTCCTGGTTCTGGACTGTGCCGTCGGCGAGACGTTGCTGGAGGGAGCCACCCTCTTGAACGTTTATCGCGCCCGCGCCCCGTTGCCGCAAAAGGCCTTGATGCAGTGCATCCACCTGGAGACCGCGCGCACCTATGAGCAGGATCCAAGATATGCGATTCGCCTGCTGGTGGACATCGCCATTCGGGCCCTCTCACCGGGGATCAATGACCCAACCACCGCCGTTCAGGCACTGGACCAGATCGAGGATCTGCTGCGCCGTCTAGGGCGCCGAGAGTTCGATGCCGGTCAGGCCGTGGATGCGCATGGCGTACCGCGGCTCGTGTTCCCAGTACCGACCTGGCAGGACTACTTGGCACTGTCCTTCGATGAGATTCGGCAATATGGAGCGGCTTCGGTGCAGGTTATGCGGCGGCTTCGCGCGGCCCTGGTGGGCTTGGCTGAGGCGGTCAGTGCCGAACGCCGCGAAGCCGTGTTGCGGTATATCAGGCATTTGGACCTCAGCATCGACCGCACAGCTTTCGATGCGCAGGACAAAGCCAGCGCATTGGAAGAGGACCGTCAGGGGCTCGGCATGTCGCGCAAGCATAGCCCGAGCGAGCCAAACGAAGGGGAAGGCTTCTTTTTGTGAACAAAAAGAAGCAAAAAAACTTTATTGATGCTGGGCCATGGGCGTTGGCGCTGACAAGGGCCATTGCGCCGCTTTCGATCGAAAAGCGGCCAGTTTCCTCTCCAAGACGTCGGCCTGGAGCCAGATTGACATTGCACACGAAAAACAACGAAAAATGGAGGTCGACATGAAACGGATGGCAGCCGAGGCGAAATCAAAGAATATGGTCGTGAGGGGGCTGAAATTAGCGCTTCTTCTCATCGTGGTCGGATCTCTAGCGATAGCAGGCTCCCATACCGCGAGGGCCCAAATGATCAGTCCTTTTGGCCCCTATAGGGGGCCTGCCCTTGGCGAGCAGGACTACAAATTGGCGCGCGAAGCGCTGGAGGCGTTGCTTAACGAAAAGCCACCAACCGTCGGGAATCACGATACATGGAACAATTCAGCCTCCGGTAATCATGGAAAGTTTACGATTTTGGAGGTTTTCACTTCGCAAAAAATGCCATGTCGCAAAGTGAATGCGGATATTTCTTACCGCAGGTCCGAATCCACCCGTAGCTTCATGCTGAATTTTTGCCGGTTGCCCAGCGGCGAATGGAAGAGCGTCGCTTCCTAAGCATTTGAGCGGCCACCACGTTCCACTTGTTCCGAGGGAAGCGCCTGTTCCGCCCTCCTCACAGAGATCAGTTTCTCGTCAGTTCTGAGCAGGAAATAAAGGCCGGCCGCGACGATGCTGCCGATAAGGGGCGCAATAATGAACAGCCAGAGCTGACTGATCGCCGCGCCGCCCGCGATGAGCGCGGGGCCGATGCTGCGCGCCGGGTTAACAGAGGTGTTGTCAACCGGAATCGAGACCAAATGAATCAGTGTCAGAACCAAACCGATCGCAAGACCCGCGAAACCGACCGGTGCCCGGATATCGGTAGAGCCTAGAACGGTCAGCACCAGGAACGCGGTCATCACGACCTCTGAAAGGAATGCTGCTCCCAGCGCGAAGTGATCCGGTGATCGCGCGCCATAGCCATTGCTGCCGAAACCTTGGATCACGGCGCTGGAATGTGGCTGAGCTTCGGCGATGAGTAATAAGATAAAAGCCGCGATGACCGCGCCAATAACCTGGGCCGCCCAGTAGCCGGGAACACGCGCCCACGGAAATTTTCCCGAGAGAAACAACCCAAACGTTACAGCCGGATTCACGTGGCAACCAGAGACCGGCCCAATCGTATAGACCATGGCGAGTAAGGAGAGACCGAAGGCCAAGGATACGCCAACAAATCCAATATGGCTCCCGGCAAGCACGGCACTCCCCACGCCGCCAAATACCAAAACGAAAGTGCCTATCAGTTCAGCTAGGTAAGGTTTCATAATAACCTCCTCGGATATCTGCCCTTCAAGTCTGGCGCTCTGCGGTTATCGTGTCCTACGGGATGCAGCGCGATCGCGCTCATCGGGACAGCTTGCAAGTTCCTGGAGAATTACGGCGAACCCCGTGCCCGACATCGGGCAGCCGCCATCGTGATATTTGTATTGCTCGGGGCGCATTTTGTCCATCAGAAGCGTCTCGACAGGATGATTGCTACTTTTGCTCGCTGGGCCAGTGGCCTTTGAGCCAGCGCGGCCCAGCTTAAAAAAGCTTTTTTTGCTTCTTTTTGTTCACAAAAAGAAGTCTTTCCCTTCGCTGCGTGAGGCGTTGCTTGCTTATGGGTCCTCCCACGGTGAACCGTTTCATCCCTAAGGCCAATCCAACCTGCCATGAGTACAATAGTCGGCGGCCGGCGCATGGCATTAGCCTTTGCACGCGCGAAGAAGAGGGGGCGCGAACATGATCGCTGACAGTCAACGTTCCATCCTTGAGACACTCGGGCCGTGACTGAAGCGCCTTGCCGGGTCTGCAAGGGCACCGGCTGCATGTTGCAGGCAGGCGGACCGATGGTCGTTGCTGACATGTCCCGCCATGTATTGTTCCCGCGGTACGCGTCCGTGCGCGTCAAACGATGTGATGCCTGCGACGGCGCCGGTATCCGGGGGCATGACCAAGAGGCTAGCGCACCCTGATCGGAGCGCGTGGAGCCTGGGTCACGCCAGGCTGGTGCCTATTGCCGCGCCAAGGCCATGCGCATTTCCGCTTCGGGATCCCGGGCCAATTCGCCGCCAACTTCCACCGTTACCCCCCTGATCGTGCCAGTGAAAGCGAAGGGCGGTTTGAATTTCCCCGTCACGGGAGCGCCGAGATGGATGCCGCAAGCGATGCCCCCCGTCAGGCCGATTGTTAGCGGCATCGTGAGCGTGATGTCACCCTGCCCGACGAGCTTGCCATCGATATAAAGCCGCCCTTGGCCCGGGGCACCTTTGCCATGAGCGACGTCCGGCTTGCCCTTCGCTTCGAACTCATAGCGCAGCTGATGCGACCCGCTGGGAACCGCTTCGCGCGATTCGATCTCATAAAGCGTTCGGCCTACATAATTATAGGCATAACGCAGCTTGCCGCCCTGCAGAAAGAGTGCATAGCCACCATCATTGCCACCTTGCGAGAGCAGCACCCCCTCGACGCCTCCTTTGGGGATGTCGACCTCGGCGGTGACGCTGTAGGAGCGATTCATCAAGCTCGGTATCGCGTCGGCCGGCACGGCCTGGGTGTGCTGATAAAGCGTGAACCGTGCGCGGTCGCTTGCCAATTTTGGCCGCTCGTCGGCGAAACGCTGCGTGCCGCGCGAGTCGATGGGCAGAACATTGTATTTTCCGGCCTCGACATACCATGTCGCGATCATCTCGATCAGCTTGGGCCGGTTCTCCGCTGCGACATTGTTGTTCTCCGCAAAATCCGTCGCCACATGGTAGAGTTCCCATTTTGTGGCGTCGATTTCGGTCAGCTTATCCGCATTCAAAGGTGCGCCGAAAAACGCGCCGGCTTCCGCGAAAGAGGGCCCTGGCCAGGGGCAGACCGCTCGCCATCCATCGTGATAAATCGCGCGATGGCCCATCATCTCGAAATATTGGGTCAAATGCTTGGTTTCTGCCTCGGGGTCGTTAAAGCTGTGGGCGAAGCTCACCCCTTGGATCGGCGACTGGGTAACGCCCCGGATCGTCTCCGGCGCCTGATAGCCTGCCGCCTCCAGGATCGTCGGCACCATGTCGATCGCGTGGGCATACTGGGTGCGCACCTCGCCCTTCGCCTTAATTCCTTTCGGCCAATGCACGATGAATGGATCGCTCACGCCGCCCCGATAGGTCTCCCGTTTCCAGCGGCGGAACGGCGTATTGCCTGCCCAAGTCCAGCCCCATGCATAATGGTTGCAGACCTCTGGGCCGCCCAGTTTGTCGATGGCGGCGAGGTTCTCCGCCAGCGTGGACGGTACATTATTGAAGAACAGCGCCTCATTGACCATGCCTTGGGGCCCGCCCTCGGAACTCGCGCCGTTATCGGAGATCAGCATGATGATGGTGTTGTCGAGTTCGCCCAAGGTCTTCAGGAAATCGATCAAGCGCCCGATATGATGGTCGGTATGGCTGATGAACCCCGCGAACACTTCCATCATGCGGGCATAAAGTCTTTTCTCGTCAGCCGATAACGGGTCCCATGGCGGAACGTCGGGGTCATGGCGCGAGAGGCGCGCGTCGGGCGGGACAATGCCCTTGTTCTTCTGTCGCGCGAAAATCTCCTCGCGCAGTCTGTCCCAACCGCCGTCAAACTTGCCCTTGTATTGATCGGCCCATGTTTTGGGAACCTGGTGCGGCGCATGCGCGGCGCCGGGACAGAAGTAGAGAAAAAACGGTTTTTCCGGGGCGACCTGCTTGGCGTCCGCGACGAAACTGATCGCCTTGTCCACCAAATCCTCTGTCAGATGGTAGCCTTCCTCAGGGGTTTTCTCAGGCCCGACCGCGTGGTTGTCGTAGCAGAGGGCCGGATAATATTGGTGCGTCTCAGCGCCGATGAAGCCATAGAACCGTTCGAACCCCCGCCCGAGGGGCCAGCGGTCATAGGGCCCGGCCGCCGAGCTTTGATCCATCGCCGTCAGATGCCACTTGCCAACGGCATAGGTGTTGTAGCCCTGCTGCAGCAGCATCTCCGACAAAAAGCCGTTCTCGAACGGGATATAGCCGTTGGACCCGGGATAGCCGGTCGACCCTTCCGTGATGCACGCCATGGCATTGGCGTGATGGTTGCGCCCGGTCAGGATGCATGAGCGCGTTGGCGAGCACAGCGCCGTGGTATGCATGTTGTTGTACAGAAGACCGTTCCCTGCCAGGCGATCGATGTTGGGCGTTTCACAGGGGCCGCCAAAACACCCGAGCTGCCCGAACCCCACATCGTCCAGAACGATGAACAGCACATTGGGGGCGCCCGGCTTGGAACGAAGCGGTTGCGGCCATGCCGGACTTGAGGTGTCATAGGTGCGGCCGATCACGCCGGTGAAGGCTGTGCCGGACTTATATTCCTTCATTGCCATGGCTTTCCCCTCAAAATTCTACCTGGTTCGTGGTGGCTTCTTGCCTTTTGCGCCGCTGCCGCCGTTGGAGCGGGCCGCATCCGGTCCAAGTTTGGTCCCGTACCAACCCATGATCTCGTCGGCGTCGCGCCCCTGGCGCAACAAGCTGGCCATGATTTTCATCGGTTCATCGATGTGATGATAGAAAAGCTTGTAGCCGGCACAGAGATAATTCAGCCCCGGCTCGCCATCCGGCGTTGTGATGAAACGATTGCGTGGACAGTCGCCATAACAGGCAAACAACACGTCGCACGTGCGGCAGTACCGCGGCAGGGTGTTGAACTTGGCACAGCCGAAATGCTTCTGCTTTTCCGAGTTGACCAGATCGGCCATGGGCGTGTCCCGGATATTTCCCAGGAAATGATCGGGTTCAACGAAATGGTCACAGGAATAGAGGTCGCCATTATGTTCCAGTGCCAAGGAGTTACCGCATGTCGGCGAGATCACACACAGATTATGCTGGCCGAGCCAGCTTCCCAGCGCGACATCGAAGGTCTGTACGAACACTGTGCCAACATCGTGCCGTACCCATTCATCGAAGATCTCGATCAGAAAGCGGCCAAATTGCACGGCATGCACAGAACGCTCGGTGACCAGGGATCCGGACTGGGTATAGAGCCGATGCTCCGCCTCGTTCTGCTCGCCCCATCTCTTGGTGGAAGTGGGGAGGTTATCGCTTGTTGTGCGTTCGACGATGGGGATGAACTGAATGTGCCGCGCTTGCAGTGAATCTCGGAAGAAACGGTAGACTTCGAGCGGGTGGTCGGCGTTTGCCGCATGGACGGTGCAGAGGATGTTGAAATCGACCCCGTGTTTCTTCAGACAGTCAAACCCCTTGATGACCTGTTCAAAAGAGCCTCGGCCGCCTTTGTTTACCCGGTAGGCATCGTGCATCGCCTGGGGACCATCCACGCTGATGCCGACAAGAAAGCCGTGTTTCTTAAAGAACTGGCACCAGTCATCGTTCAGCAGAACGCCATTCGTCTGGATCGTGTAGCCAAGTCGTTGGCCCGGCCTTGTGCGCGCTTGTACATAAGCGATTGAGCGCGCGAAGAAGTCGAGGCCCATCAGCGTCGGCTCACCGCCCTGCCAGTTGATGGTCACTTCCGGCGCAAGCCGGTGCGCGTCCAAAAGTTGGTCGATATAGAGTTCGAGCAGGTCGTCCGCCATCCGGAAGCGACTACCAGGGTAAAGCATCTCCTTGGAAAGAAAGAAGCAGTATTTGCAATCGAGGTTGCAGGCCGCACCGGTGGGTTTGGTCAGCAGGTGGAAGCCGCCAGTTCCATTCGGGGACGCGGGTGTTTCCACGCCACTCATCGGTGCGACGCTTTTGTTCTTGTGACGCGTAAGAATGCGGCCATAGCCCAGGCGGGATTTTTTAGAAAACGAAATGATATCGCTTGGTTCGGAAAATTCTGCAAACAGCGCTCCTTCCGAAAACGGCTCTGATCAAAAACAAAAAGCGCTTTCACCAATCTTGACGCACCTCATGCACCTCTTCAGAAGCGCCGCATCAACAGTTTGAACGAACGACACCGGATCGGCCGCTCCGGCGAGATAAGTAAATTCACTGTTCAAGAGGCCAAATCACTCCGGGGTCAGCGTCAACACGACACGACGATTTTGCGCGCGCCCATGTGCGGTCGTGTTCGGTGCAATGGGGTTCGCGTCGCCATACCCGCGCGCCGCCACGAGATCCGGTTTTACACCCTGCGAAATGAGATAATTCATGACAGTATCGGCGCGCTTCTCGGACAGCAGTTGGTTCGAGGTGATGCCTTGCCGCGCTAGCGCCGGACCAATCGGCCGATTGTCCGTATATCCGTAAACGTAGAGCTTCTGTTGCTGTGTCGGCGCGAGCTTTGAGGCCATTTGACTAATAATCCTTTGTCCCTGGGGCGACATCTTCCAACTGCCTGACGGGAAAAGCAGGTCGCTGTTGACCGTGTATTTAATGGCATTTTGTAGCCGACCTGTATGCGCCGTCGACTCGGCTAACTGCTGCTGAAGTTGTTGGTTCTGAGTCTGCAGCTGCTGGTTCTGTGCCTGCAGGTTGTCGTAGGCGCCCTGAGAGACGCACGCGGAAAGCGCGAGCGGCGCCGTGATCAAAAGCAACGCCGCGCTCAGTCTGGAAGCGTCGCGTCTCATTTTTAACCCTCCTGAATTCCGATTTTTGGTAAATTTTATGCTAGACGGCATGCGCCCGTCCGGCCTTGATTCAAATCAAAGTTTTTTGAGTCGGAAACTGTCTGCGGTTCGGTCGCTCGGAAAACAGATGTTGCTGGATACGTCGCTTTGTCTGACGCATGTTATGGTGAAGCCGTAGACGCGGTTGGTCCGCCTTGCGACATCATTCAAACATGCCAGATGTCACGCCCTATTGGCAGGTGGCACCGTCAGCCGCCGCGGCGCGCATGGCACCGGAAGGTTGTAATGGAGTCTGAGGCCGGCATTTCCGGCCGGCCTCAACATCTGAGGCTTTAGAACCAGCCTTTCGGAGCGGGGGTGATGGAGACTGCCAGAGCCTCACTGACAACCGCATGGATCGTGTCCCCTACGTTCAAGGAAGGCAGCATGGCGATCCGGGAGGGATCGGTAACATCAATCGTATAGACTTGCCCGCCGGACGGATTGACGACGCTGATGCTGTTCGACGACCGGTCAATCCCGACGACGGTTCCGCTGACCTTGACCATACGCAGTGCCACACCTCCCGGTGCCTGGGCCGGCTGCATTGTAACTTGCCGAAATTGATTCTCGGAGATGGGAACGCCGTTGCCGCCTCGCTGTGGGCTAACGAAGAAGGCAACGGAGCGATAGTATTTGGCATTTACGGTCTGACCGACCTGAAGAAGATCAAGGCGGACAAGCGGTCCCGCAATGACGGTCACGGAATTTCCCGATGCTCCCCTCAGTGTAACCGCCCTCGTACTCGGGTCTATGGCGGTGATTTTCGCCTGCAGCGTGACCTCCTCGGCCTGCGGGATGACATTTTGCAAGCCAGATGTCGTGCCATTTTGCGCATGGGCATATTGCCCGGCGATCAATGGCATCAGGAAAGGCGTGCCGGCAATCATGAGCACGGCGCCGGATTTAGTGAGCGGGTTAGAACATTTCATTTGTCGGCTCCTTCCGTTGACGATAGAAGCGCAGCTGGGATGCCGCAATCACCGCGCTGTGGACGGGGCTGCTGCCGTCGAACGAAGCCGGTGCGACCCCAAGAAATGCCGGCCATGCCATCTGGTGTGCCCAACAGCCTGGCGCGTGGAATCCGCGCTGACGCTAGAACGATGTGCGACTCACAACATTGAGCCAAGTGGGCGAACAGCCTAATCAAACATTAATTTGAATCAATGGTAGGGAACAAGTATTATTATTTGTCTCGTAAATCGTGTTGCGGAACAGAATCGAGAATTTCTGTCAAAGGCACGCCATCGAAAGCACATGCTCGAAAAAAGACGCGAAGCCTTCCGTCGGCGCGTGGGGGCGGGAAGGCGGCTATGGCCGGATTTCCGGGTGGTGTGCGTTAGGAGGCAAATATGACGACCACAACAAGTCATGATGACGGGATCGCGCGCCGGACGATCCGTGAATTAAAAAGTTTTGCCGTCATTTTTCTCTATCTCTATATCACCTTTGGGGCCATCATTCTCATGAAAACCGCGATCTTGCATGCGAGTGGGGTCGATTTTGCCCCCTGGGGCTTGGCCGTGGTTAAGGCTGCAATCATGGCCAAGTTCATGCTCGTGGGCCATGCGTTGAAGTGGGGCGACAGGACAAAGAGCGGACCTCTGATTTGGCCAACGCTCTACTGGGCCATGACATTCATGCTGCTTCTTGTTGCCTTGACGATCATTGAAGAAATTGTCGTTGGCTTGCTTCATGATCGTTCAGTCGTGTCGTCGCTCCGCGAACTCGGTGGCTCCCATCTCCAGGAAACAGCCGCCGCGATGCTGATCATATTTTTGGTGCTCATCCCGTATTTTGCTTTTCGCATGCTCGCTGCCACGCTTGGCGGCGACCGCCTGATACACATGTTTTTTGGAGAGTCTGCGCGGTTTATTCTGCGGTAATAGTGGCGCGCGGGCGGCCGCAGGATGTACGGCGTGGCGTGCCTGCTCGCGGCAGATTGTGTCGGCTCGCGGAAGGCGCGTTTTCCCATGACATAATCCGCGGAACGAGCATCCCCCTTTCGCACTTGCGGTGACGCCGGTCACATAGGTGACATAGGCCGTATTCGGGATGAGCATGGGCGGCCAGAGTCCGACATAGCAGCGTTATTCTGCTCTCCAGTTCCCAGCTGCCATCGTGCTCTACCGCAAAGGTATTTTTTTTAACGGCTCAAACCTTGAAATTCATGGTCGTGTATATTACGGCGGGAAGGCGAGGGAGATAAATGCTGGCCGACCATAATTCAAAAGAGATCGACTTTGCGCCTCAGCCGCCAAGCTTGCGGGGGCGCAACGCGCGCTCGTGGCTGGAGCGGCTGTGGTCGTCCATCGCGGAGCGCGGCCGTGGCTTTGCGGAAATTCCCGCGCAGAGTATGGCGCCGCTCGAACGTGCCCGGATGCTGGCCTTAACGTTGCTTTCGGAGCGTGGAGAGGCGTCGGGGGCGGCGGTGGCGCGGGAGTTGCTGGCGGCGGTGTCCACCCTTTCGCCCGAGCAGCAGGGCGCGTTTTACGCTTTCCTCGCGGACGGTTTTCAGCCCGACCCGGCGCGCCTGACGGAGCGGGCCAAGGCTTATATTGCCGTGCCCTCGCCGGAAGCGGCGGCTGCATTGGCCGCTTGCGCGGAGCCGCCGCGCCAGGAGTTGCTGCGCCGCATGAACATGGCGCCAAACGGCACCATGGCGCTTGTCGCCATGCGCAAAAATCTTCCAGCATATTTGGCCGAGCGGCCCACGCTCAAGTTCCTTGATCGCGATTTGAAGCATTTGTTTTCCTCGTGGTTCAACCGCGGGTTTCTTGAGATTCGCCGGATCGACTGGCAGACGCCGGCGGCGATTCTGGAAAAGCTGATCGCCTACGAGGCGGTGCACGAGATCCAGGGCTGGGACGATTTGCGCCGACGCCTGGCGGCGGATCGCCGTTGCTTTGCCTTCTTCCATCCCGCTCTTCCCGGCGAACCGCTGATCTTTGTCGAGGTTGCCTTGGTGCGGGGGCTGTCCGGCTCGGTGCGCGCCTTGCTGGAACGTGATACCGACGAGGCGGCACAGCTGCGCCGTGCGAGCGAGGCGGACACCGCGATATTCTACTCGATCTCGAATTGCCAGGACGGCCTGCGCGGCATCTCCTTCGGCAATTTTCTGATCAAGGCGGTGGTTGAGGAATTGCGTGCGGAACTACCCGGCCTGCAGCAATTCTCGACCCTCTCGCCGGTACCCGGCTTCCGCCGTTGGCTGGAAGACGGGGAGCTGTCGCACCTCAATGTCCCGCATGAGGAGGCAAACGCATTGTTTGCCGCGATCGGTGTCCCGTACCAGCCGGAAAACGTCGTCGCCCCCCTTCGTTCGGTGCTCAGCAATGACTCCTGGACAAAGATGGCGGTCGCCGCGCCGGCTGTCCGCCCCATTCTGCTGCGCCTCTGCGCGGAATATCTGTGCAACGGCAGCCAAGGAAAAAGCCGCCCGGATCCGGTCGCACGTTTTCATCTGGGGAATGGCGCCAGGCTGGAGCGGATCAATTGGATGGGCAATCCCGGCAAACGGGGATTGAAGGAATCCTACGGGATCATGGTCAATTACCTCTACGATCCGGCGACGATCGAGGCGAACCATGAAGCCTTCGTCAAGGATGGAAGCGTCATCAGGTCGGCTGCGATCGAGGCTCTTCTGGCGCCTGCGATGGCAGAGTCAGGTTCGCCGAAACGATCGTTGATCGCGCGGCGGGGCGGCCGGAAATAACCTCTCATTGAGCGCGCGTCGTTGTAGAGCCGGCAAGGCCCGGTTCGCTGCTTATAGAATCCAACAGGGAAACGTATGATGAAGATAGCAACTGATGGTGTGGGCGCAAGCGCGCTGCGTGCGCCTTTGCGGCCGGGGCGGACCAAGCTCAATCGTGGGCAAATCATGGGCTTCTGGGGGGCCTGGTTCGGCTGGATGCTCGATGGCATGGACGGGGTGATCTATGCCCTGGTTCTGGCGCCGGCACTCACCGAATTATTGCCGCGTTCAGGGATCGCCGCCACCCCGGCCTCGGTTGGGTTTATCGGCTCGATCTTGTTCGGATTGTTCCTGGTCGGCTGGGGTTGCTCTTTCATCTGGGGGCCTATTGCCGACCGCTTTGGCCGGAAAAATACGCTGGCCACGACGATCCTCATTTATGCGGTGTTCACCGGTGCCGCCGCCTTGTCTCAAAATGTCTGGGAGCTGGGGCTTTTCCGCCTGCTCGCCGGCATCGGCATTGGTGGGGAATGGGCGCTGGCGGGCACGTATGTCGCGGAAAGCTGGCCGGAAGACCGCCGCAAGATGGGCGCGGGCTATTTGCAGTCCGGCTATTATGCCGGCTTCTTCGCCGCCGCCGCGCTGAATTTCACCATCGGCGCGCATTTCGGCTGGCGCGCCATGTTCCTGTGCGGCTTAACGCCGGTATTGGTCGCCGTGTTCGTTCTGACCGGCGTGAAGGAAACCGAGAAGTGGGAAAAGAAACGCGCGACGGCCTCGACGCATCCGCTCGCCAAAATATTCCAAGCCCCATATCGCCGGCAGACATTGGTCATGTCCGTGCTGCTCACCGTCGCCGTGATCGGGTTGTGGGCCGGGGCCGTCTATGAGCCGACGGCCTTGATCCAGCTGTCCCTGAAGGCAGGCTTCGTGAAGCGCGAAGCGGTGCGCATGGCCTCCCTCGGCACAGCCATCTTGTCGATCGGCACAATCCTTGGTTGTATCGCGGCGCCGAGGGCTCTGCCGGTGTTTCTCGCCAGTCTGTTTTTCCTGGGCATTGGCGGGGCGAATTTTGCCATGTTCAGCCTCTGGCTGCCGGAACTGTTCCCGACCGAGATTCGCGCGACCGCTTTCGCCTTCTGCACCTCGATCGGCCGCTTCGTCGGCGCCGGTGTGAATTTTGCGCTTGCCGCCGCGGTCTCGCATGCCGGCACGCTGGGCATGCCGGTCGCTTTCACCGCCATTGCCTTTGCGCTAGGCCTTGTGATCATCCCCTTCGGCCGCGAAACCGTCGGGCAAATTCTACCGGAGTAGTCTTCAATGAGGTCCGATCTATCCGCCCACCAGATCAATGCCAAAAAAGGGGGCCCCGAAAACACGGGGCCCTTGGCGGGGATCAAGGTTTTCGACCTGACACGCGTGCTGGCGGGCCCGACCTGCGTACAGATGCTGGCCGACCTCGGCGCCGAGGTCATCAAGATCGAAAAGCCGGGCAGTGGGGACGATACAAGAGGCTTCGCCCCGCCGGTCATGCCCGGTACGAACGAGAGCGCCTATTTCATGGGGGCAAACCGCAACAAGCATTCGGTGACGCTTGATATCAGTACGCCCGAAGGCCAGGAGATCGCGCGCCGTCTCATCGCGCAGTGCGATTTGCTGGTTGAGAATTTCAAAGTGGGCGCGCTGGCAAAATACGGTCTTGGCTATGAGCAGCTGCATGCGGAGTTTCCAGGGCTCGTTTATTGCTCGATAACCGGCTTCGGACAGACCGGCCCCTACGCGTCTCGTCCAGGCTATGACAGCCTGGTGCAGGCGATGGGCGGTGTCATGAGCCTGACGGGTGAGCCGGATGGGTTGCCGCAAAAGGTTGGCGTGCCCATTGCCGACGTCTTTGCCGGGCTCTACGGATGCATTGGTGTTCTCGCCGCGCTTCGTCACAAGGAGCGGACAGGCTTGGGGCAGCAAATCGATATCGGCATGCTGGATACCCACCTGGCCTGGCTTGCCAATCAGGGGATGAATTTTCTGGCGACCGGAGAAAATCCGCAGCGGTTGGGAAATCAGCACCCTAACATCGTGCCCTACCAGGTTTTCGCGACAGCGGACGGCTTCATCGTTCTCTCGATCGGGAATGATCCAACATTCGCACGCTTTTGCGCGAATTTCGGGCTGGATGGTTTGCCGGCGGATCCGCGCTTCGCCACGAACGCCGCGCGCGTCGCCAACCGTGAACTCGTGACAGCGACACTGACTCCTGTCATCAAAGCACACCCCACTGACTGGTGGATCGGCCAGCTGGAGGCCTTGAAAATCGGTTGCGGCCCGATCAACACATTGAAGGATGTCTTTTCCGATCCGCAAATTATCGCGCGGCACGCGGTGGTTGAGATGCAGCACGATTCGGGCGTGCCCGTTAAAGTCATTGCCAATCCGGTCCGCCTGTCTGAAACACCGGTGTCCTACCGCATCGCACCGCCGTCGCTCGGGCTGCACACAGATGAAATCCTTCGGGGCTGGTGCGGGCTTGACGATGCTACGCTTGCCACTCTGCGCGAGAAAAATATCATTTGAAACCGAGCCTGGAGGAAGGCTTCTTTTTGTGAACAAAAAGAAGCAAAAACTTTATTTACTCTGGGCCGTGGGCGTTGTCGGCGCCCCAGACTCAGGCCCAGCATAGTAAAAGTTTTTGCGCCGCTTTTTTCAAAAAGCGGCCACTTTTTTGTTGAGAAGGAGCACGAGTGATCTGAGGTCATCTCATGCCTGTCCCTCCGGATACCCGACCGATTGTGCGAACAGCACGCGCTGCAATGGGCGCAGACGCAGCCCGGCATGCAGAGCGGGCCGGTCGCAATTATGGAACCAGGCCGCCAGCCCGGCCGCCGCCGCGAACAGACCGACATTTCCGGCGATCAGTCCACAATCGACATAGTAATACGCCTTCTGCATCTCGGGGGCATGCAGCCGCGGCTCGTCCAACCCCTGCGTATGCTCCAGCCGGTCGAGATCAACGACATAAATAAGCTGCACCGGCGCGGTCGGCCACACGCCTTCCTGCCCCGGAGTGAGGCTCTCGGCGCGCAAATCTTCCGCCGCAACCACGATCAGCCGGTGCTGAACGGCGTCGTAACGGTAGGCGGCTTCGGGCAGCGCCGCATAAACATCGATCTCCTGCGAATTGCTGGCCGAGGGAGACGTGCGTCCCACCAAGCCGAACGGTCCGGAAAGACGGTTCATCCCGCAGCCGGCCCATAGGAGGTTGCCGAGCAGCTGCGCCGGCAGGGCGGCGGGGCTTATCTTCCGCTCCGTGTGGCGGCTCTGGAGCGCAGCGAACAGCGGCAACTCGTTCCCGGGGGTCGGCGTTGGCAAGAACAGATCGTGCGGAGGGCTTTCGCTCATGGTCAACCTCCAACTGATCGTATATCTTCGCATATTTCGCGCCAGCCGGCCTTGACCTATGTCAGCGGCCCGAATGAGCGCCGAGGTGGTTAGGGCAGGTGCCTTGGCCTTCATCTTCGGCCGGCATGGTCTACGCGCTCGGTGAACGACTAGACCATGCGGGCAATCTTGCGCTGGATCGCGGCCAGGTGGGGCCGGTCACGGGCGGACTCGGCGTTGGTCAAGGGAACCGTCTGGATCATTCGCGCCCAGGCAAGCGCGGTCCAGCTGCCACCATGGGCGAAAGGCAACAGATCTGCTTAAAGTCCTTGGTACGAAGACCTCTGCAGCATGGGTAAAATGACAGAAACACCATACACGGCTGGGCTGGCGCGTAAATCCACTCCGAAGATGCAAGCGGGCCGCCGGGCCGGGGGGCTGGCAGGGCTGCGGCGGGGCTTATGGCTATTTTCCAGGCCGGTCCGGCGGCTGGCCTATGGTCTGTATGAACGCCTTCTTGAACGGCAGGTGCAAACGATGCCCATGCCCGGCCATGTCGGCATCATTCTCGACGGCAACCGCCGCCACGCGCATGCCAGCGGCATTTCGGACCCCGAGGCCATCTACCGGCTCGGTGCTGCCAAGCTCGACGATATTTTGGCTTGGAGCGTTGATTTCGGCGTGCGCATGGTCACGCTCTGGGTGTTTTCACCCGACAATCTGCGCCGGCCGGACACGGAGGTCGGCGGTATTTTCGAGGCGGTCGAGGCCAAGATGCGCGCCCTGGCCAACGCCCCCCAGATCCAGCGCCACGGCGTGCACATTGCCGTCATGGGGCGTCGTGACCTGTTGCCCCCGGCGCTGCTCGAGGCCATCGACGCAGCCGAGGCGGCCACGCGCGACAACAGGCGGCTCACCGTCACGCTCGCCATCGGCTATGGCGGGCGTGAGGAGATCGCTGATGCGGTGCGCGCCTTCCTCGTCGACTGCGCGGCGCGCGGTCTGTCCACGGACGAAGCGGCGGCCAGGGTCAGCCCGGAAGCCATCCGCCGGCATCTCTACCTCTCCGACATGCCGGATCCGGACCTGATTATACGCACCAGCGGTGAGATTCGCCTCTCGGGGTTCATGCTCTGGCAGAGCGTGCATAGCGAGTTGTATTTCTGCGACGTCAACTGGCCGGCGATGCGCCGGATCGACTATCTGCGCGCCATACGCTCGTTTCAGCGCCGCAACCGCCGCTTCGGGGGCTGATACCCATTCAACGGGGGCTTCCGATTGGGCCAAGGCGCTGGCGAACCGCACGGACGAGGCGCCGGCTGGCGTGAGCCGGTGTCGGCGGACAGCACCCCTGATTTAGGCAACCGTGCGTGCGGGTTGGGGAGGCGCCTGATCGAACTGCGGTTGGTCACGTGTTGAATCGTTGTTAAAGGCACTCGGCCTGTCGTTCCAAGCGGCCCCGGATCTCTGCAGGATGAAATCCAGCTGCCGCGCCAACGCCGGGGCATGCGCATCGGTCATCATCGAGTGGTGATCTCCCCTGGCTTGGACAATCTCAAGCCCGCGATGGAACAGACCGTCCCATCCGCCCGCAGGATCTCTGCCAGGCAGCATGTCAATCAAATTATTCGCACGAACGAGCACGCAAGCGGCATCCAATGGCTGCGGGTGCCATAACCTCGCAAGGTAGAGAGCCAGACGATTAACGACCAACGTGTCGATCGGCCTACCCTCCTCATCAAAATAGCCCGATGGGACAATCGGGGGCGCGGGGCGGTTCATCATCTTGTCCAGCCGGGTCTTGATGGCGTTGAGGCGATGATTCGCACTGTCAGGCATCCGCGAGAGCAGAAACCGGGCGACGGTCCAGGTATCCCGGAGCGACGCGCTTAATCTGTGCAGGGAGAAGGCATCCCCAACCCCGCCGCGCCAGATCTGTGACAGGCTCTCAAATGCCGGTCCGAGCGTGTAGCTGCCGTTCGGGATCGACGCCCCCGCATCAAGGAGAAGAATAAAGGCGACGTTGCCCCCGGCACGTTGCAGCACACGCGCGGCTTCGAAGGCAAACTTGCCCCCGATACAATATCCCGCAATCACGCAGGGCTTTGTCCCGGCATGCGCGGCTAATATTTCGCCGTAGAGGGCGCCTAATTGTTCGATGGTCGGTAGCGCCTCCATATCGCCCGCTTCGCACGCCGAAAGCCATGCCGTCTGAAGCGGCACATCAATGGCGAAAATGCGGCGATCGCCACCGATCAACTGTGCAAAGCGAAATTCCTCAGGCCTGGCACCCATGAAATAAATCGGTAAGCCTGTATTTCCCGTCCGTAAGGTCAGAACCCGCTGGTTCATTTGCGCATGACCGTGCTCAATGTTGCATGCCAGCTGCTCTATCGTTGGATGCATGAAAAATGTCGGAGCCGTCAGATGCAGCTTCAGCCGCCGGTTGATTTCGCTCATCACACGGAGCGCCAGGAATGAGTGCCCCCCGAGATTAAAGAAGTTATCGTTACGGCTGATCCGCGCCACACCTAACATCTCGGCCCAGATGTCCGCCAGCACGGTCTCGGTCTCCCCCTGCGGGGCTTCGTAGGCGAGGCGTGCATAGGCCGCATCGTCGGGTGCCGGCAACGCCCTTCGATCCAGCTTTCCGTTGGGGGTAAGCGGGAAGGCATCCAGCCGCACAAAGGCCGCCGGCACCATGTATTCAGGCAGGCATGCGGACAAGTGCGCGCGTAAGCTGTTGGCCAGCTGGCCATCGTCATCGGCCACCACATAGGCCACCAGACGCTTTCCGTTTTCCTGCTTCAGCGCCAGCACTGCGGCCTCCCGCACCGCCGGATGCTCGGTCAAGCGCCCTTCAATCTCGTCGAGCTCAATGCGGAAGCCGCGGATCTTAACCTGATTGTCGTTCCGACCTATGAACACCAGATTGCCGTCGGGCAGGTAGCGCGCCAGATCCCCGGTGCGGTACATGCGCGCGTCCGGATCGTCGGCAAACGGGTCAACCAGGAATTTCTCGGCGGTAAGCTCCGGCCGGTTCAGGTAACCGCCTGCAACCCCGTCGCCACCGATGTAGAGTTCGCCGGTGGCGCCAAGCGGAACCGGTTCACCACGCGAATCGAGCAGATAGACCCGTGTATTTGCAATCGGCCGGCCGATCGGAATGCTCGCCAATTCGTCGGGTAGAGACTCAATGTTGTAGGTTGTGGCGAAGGTCGTCGTTTCGGTCGGCCCGTATGCGCTGAGAAGCTGCCTCGGTCTGTTCCGGGAATTGGACAACACGCGGGCAATCACCCTTGGATCAAGGACATCTCCGCCCGTGATCAACATCTTGAGTTGCGCGAAGACCGGCTCCAATTCCGCGACCATCTGGTTAAACAGACCGACCGTCATCCATAGAATGTTGATCCGCTCCTCCTGGAGCGTTCTGACGAAAGCATCAGGCGTGAGCACCGTATCGTGACTGATCACGACCACCGTTCCGCCATTCAGCAAGGGGGCCCACACTTCGAACGTACTGGCATCGAAGGCGGGGTTGGCAGCAAAAGCGACGCGGTCACCGGCCCCGATGACGGCATAGCCATTATTGAGCACCAAACGGGTCACGCCACGGTGCGGCACCAAAACGCCTTTTGGGGTGCCGGTGGAGCCGGAGGTGTACATCACATAGGCCATACGCGGACTGTCGACTTGCCGTTCGGGGTTCGTCGCGACGCTTGCGGCCTCGCTCCGACCCGCAGCCTCCAGGCGCAGCACCGGCGCGCCCGGGGTGAAGGAGACTTGGGTGGTCGCGCCAGTGATCAACAGGCATGCCGCACAATCCTCCATGATCCAGGCGTGGCGCAGGGCCGGCGCTTGCGGATCCAGCGGCACATAGACGGCCCCGGCTTTGAGGATCGCCAGTTGCGCGACGATCAGATCGATCGAGCGCTCTAACAACGTCGCAACCCGCTCATCCGGTTTCACGCCCCGCTCGATCAGCCGGTGCGCCAGCCGGTTGGCCCGCGCATTCAACGCCGCATAGGTGAGTTCCTGGCCATCAAAGACGACCGCAACCGCATCCGGCGCCTGTTCGGCTTGCGCCTCGAACAGCTCCTGGATGCATCTATCCCGCGGATACTCAGTCCCCGTCGCGTTCCATTCGACCAGCAGACGTGCCCGCTCCCATGCCGGCAGAAAGCGCAGCGCGTGCACAGGCTGGCTGGAGTCCTGCGTCATCCCCCACAGCACCGAATGCAGATAACTTACGTGCCGTTCCACCGTCTCACGGTCGAACAGCGCCGTGGCGTAACACAGCCCGCCCACAATCCGGCCACCGGTCTCCCTTAGCTCCAGCGTCAGGTCAAACTTCGCGGTCATCGAGCTCGGCTTTTCGAGCGCGATGGCCAGGTCGGGCCCAAGATCGAGCGCCTCCGCCTTGTTGTTCTGCCATCCGAACATCACTTGGAACAAAGGCGTGTACGACAGGCTGCGCACCGGCTTGACCAGCTCCACCACGTGCTCGAATGGCAGGTCCTGATGCTCTTGCGCTTCCAGCGCCCGCTCTTTCACATGGCGCAGAAAATCCTCGACGGTCAACGGCGCCGGCAGCTCGAGACGCAAGGCCAGCGTGTTGACGAAGAACCCGATCAGCCCCTCGATCTCTCTCCGGCTGCGATTGGCGGCCGGGGTCCCGACCACCACCTCCTGCTGGCCCGACAGCCGTGCCAGCAACAGCGCCCAGCCCGCCAGGACCGTCATGAACAGCGTCGCACCGCAGCGTTGACTAAGCGCCTTCAGCCGCGCCGTCAGCTCTTCGTCCAACGCCACGGGCACGTGCGCACCGTCATGTTGCTGATGCGCCGGACGGCTGCGGTCCGTTGGCAGTTCCAGCAACGCGGGCGCATCCTTCAGCCGGCTTTCCCAATAAGCACTCTGCGCCTTGAGCTGGTCGCCCGCCAGCGCGCGCCGCTGCCAAATCGCGTAATCGGCATATTGCACCGGTAAGGCCGGCAAAGCTGTCTGCCTGTACAGCGCGCCCAGTTCGCGCAGCAGCACGGAAACCGACCAGCCATCCGACACGATGTGATGCATCGTGATCAGCAATATCGCTTCGTCGTCCCGCAGGTAGAGCAACTGGCCGCGGATCAGAGGGCCGCGGTGCAGATCAAACGGTGCGGCGACTTCCTGGCACGACAACCGCCGAAGCTGCTCTTCTGCATCCGTCCTCCCCCGCAAGTCATCGATCTCCAACGCAAAGCCCACATCCGGAGCGCCGATGCGCTGCACCGGGTCACCATGCTCGACCGCGAAGCTCGTGCGTAACGCCTCATGACGCGCCACCAGCGCATTCAGGGCGTTACGCAACGCGCGCTCGTCCAGCCGCCCCTGCAGCCGGAAGCCCAGAGGGAGGTGATAGGCTTCGCTCGCGCCGTCCATCTGCGCCAGGAACCACAAACGGTGTTGCGCGAAGGAAAGGGGGATCGCAGCCCCCCGGTCAGCCTTCGGGATCACCGTTGGGGCGTCTCCGGCGCGATAGAGATTTGCCCCCCGCGCCGCCTGCAAAAGTGCCTCCCGTTGCGCGGCCGTCAACCCGGTGACCATGGAACTCGGCATGTCGAAGCCTCCCAGCCTTCAAAGAAGGTCAAATTGACCCAGGCAAAACCAGTCCTGATGTTTCCGTATCAACTTATCTTTGCGACCTGCTCAAGAAGTGTCGCCAACTCTTCCGGCTTATACTTGGCAAGCTGCGCCAGGACGACTTGTTCGGCGAGCTGCTCGAGCGTGGCGTTTTCAAATATATCTTTGACAGTCAGAGACACATCCATGCTCTGCTGGAGTCTGGACAGAACCTGGGTGGCCATCAGAGAATGCCCGCCAAGTTCAAAGAAGTCGTCGTTACGGCTGATCCGCGCGACACCCAGCAATTCGGCCCAGATCGCCGCCAGAGTGGTCTCGGCCTCTCCCTGAGGCGCTGCGTAGATTTTGTGCGCGTCGGCGGTGTCGTCCGGCGTCGGCAGCGCCCGGCGGTCCAGCTTGCCACTGGGTGTCAGCGGGAACGCATCGAGGCGAACATAAGCCGATGGCACCATATACTTGGGCAGGCGCGCCGCCAAATACGTACGCAAAGAACTCGCAAGCTGCTCATCGTTGTCGGCCACCACGTAGGCCACCAGGCGCTTGTCGCCTTGCGTATCCTTGCGGGCGATCACCACAGCTTCGCGTATGGCGGCATGTTCCCGCAGCCGGACCTCGATCTCACCGAGCTCAATGCGGAACCCGCGGACTTTCACTTGATGGTCGAGACGGCCCAGGAACTCGATATTTCCATCCGGCAGATATCGGGCAAGGTCACCCGTCCGATAGAGCCGTCCGTTGTTGCTGAACGGATCCGCAATAAATTTCTCGGCCGTTAACTGGGCCCGATTGTGATAGCCTCGGGCGAGTGCGGTTCCCCCGATATGCAGTTCGCCGGCCACGCCCAGAGGCGCCAGTTGGCCCCATCGATCAAGCACGTAAATGCGGCGAGCCCCTCGGCGACGGCCAATCGGGAGGCGCTCAAGCGGCGCCTGTCCTGGGCTAAGCGCCGGGATTTCAAAACTCGTTGCGGTAATGACGGTTTCAGTCGGCCCGTAGGCGTTCAAGAGGCGTACGCTGTTGAACCTCGTCTTCTGCCATAGCCGCAGGGTCTGAACAGATATGGCGTCGCCACCGATGATCACCAGTCGTAGCCGGTGCGCAGAAATCGGTTCGACGGCGGTCGCCCATTGTGCGGCCAACTGGTGCCAATAGGCTGGCGGCAGGTTGATCACCGTTAGACCAAACTCAGCAAGCTTCTTCTGAAACTCGTTGGGAGTCCAAACCGGATCATCGCGCAACACGACGCGCGCTCCGCTCAGCAGTGGTGGCAGAATCTGCTCAATGGCCGCGTCGAAGCTCAGCGACGCGAACTGCAGCACACGGTCTTCGGGCGTCAGCTCGTAAAATTCCTGGCATTCAACGCAATGCTGGGCCAGAGCGCCATGCTCAATGAGGACGCCTTTGGGGCTGCCTGTGGATCCGGATGTGTAAATGACATAAGCGAGGTTTGACGTTGTCAAGCCGATGGACGCCGGTTCCGGATTTGTGGCCGGGCGCGCTGCCCAGGGCTGGGTACGATCGTCGAGTGCCAATATAGGGAGGTTATCAGCCAGATGATCGACGACCGGTAGGACAGCCCGCTGCGCAAGCAACACGTGGGGTGTGCTGTCCTCGATCATGAAGGTGAGGCGCTCGGCGGGGTAGGCGGGATCGATCGGCACAAACGCGCCACCGGCCTTCAGCACGGCCAGCAACGCCACCACCATCTCGAAGCTTCGCTCCATGAAAATGGCCACACGCAGATCGGGGCCGACACCAAGCTCTCGAAGGTAGTGCGCGAGGCGGTTGGCGCGGCGGTTGAGTTCCGCATAGCTCAGCTGCTGGTCTTCGAAGACCAGCGCGATCGCATCGGGACACTGGGCCGCCTGCGCCTCGAACAGCTCGTGAACGCATCGATCGGCGGGGAATGGGGCTTGCGGCGCATTCCACGCATAAAGCAGCTGATGACGCTCGGACGCGCTGAGGAGCGGCAGGCGATCAAGTGTCAGCGTGTCGTCTGCGACCATCGCTTCGAGGACCGTGCGCAAGTAGCCGAGGTACCGCGCGATCGTCTGCGGCTCGAAGAGCGACGTGGCATACACAAGGCCGCCGGAGATCTTCGTGCCCGTTTCCCAGAGCGAAAGGGTCAGATCGAACTTCGCCATACGCTGGGCAGAAGGCACAAGCTGCACGTCCAGGCCGGGAAGCGGCGGCATTTCCTCAGCAAAATTGTTCCAGGCGAACATCACCTGGAACAGTGGGCTGTGAGCCAGGCTGCGAACCGGCCGTGCGATCTCGACCACCTGTTCGAAGGGGATGTCCTGATGCTTCTGCGCCGCCAGCACTTGGCCCTTCACCTGCGCCAGCAACAGCGCCACGCTCGGGCACGCAGACAGATCGATGCGCAACGCCAGGGTGCTCGCGAAGAAGCCGATGAGATTTTCAATCTCTGCCCTGCCGCGGTTGGCCACCGGGGTGCCGATCACGACGTCCGTCTGGCCGGACAGCCGGCCCAGCAGCGCGGCCCAGCCCGCCATGAGGGTCATATACAGGGTGCAGCCATGGCGACGGCTGAGGTCTCGAAGGCCAGCGGTGAGTGTCGCGTCCAGCTCCAGCTCGGCAAAGGCCCCCGTGTAGTCCTGTTGGGCGGGGCGAGAATGATCGGTCGGCAGCTCCAGCAGGGCGGGAACGCCCGCCAAGGCGCTTCTCCAATACGCGGCCTGCTGCTCCAGCCGCGCGCCCTCAAGCCACTCCCTTTGCCACACCGCGTAATCGGCATACTGAATTTCCAACGCCGGCAGGGGATCCTCCTCGCCGCGCAGAAAGGCGGCGTACAGCACGCTTAATTCGCTGCGCAAAACACCCATCGACCAGCCGTCGGACACAATATGGTGCATGGTGAGCAGCAAAGCATGCTCGTCATCGGAGAGCCGGATGAGCCGACCGCGAATGAGCGGACCATGCTCCAGATCGAAGCTGGCGCTGGCCTCCTGTTCGGCCAGACGATGCAGTTCCTCCGCGGCATGCGCGTGTTGACGCAGGTCATGCTCAAGCAGGGTGAAACAGCTGTCTTCGGCGGGGCTGATCCGCTGGTGCAACGCACCGTCAAGCATTGCAAAGGTCGTGCGCAGCGCTTCGTGCCGGCTCTGGATGCGGTCCAGCGCGCGGCGCAACGCGGCGCGGTCGAGATGCCCGCGCAAATGCAGCCTCAAGGGGACGTGATAAGCTTCGCTGACGCCCTCAAGCTGCGTCAGAAACCATAACCGCTGCTGCGCAAACGACGCGGAAAGGTATTCATCTTCAGCGTCACGCGGCGGCTCTGCGAACTGCGGATCCAACATATACCTCCTTAAGATTTTATTCGGTGACCGCTCCGCGTTGGAGATCGAGCAAATTTGCCTCATGAGGCGCACCGTTGGGTCCAACAGCCGCTACGGCACGCTGAGCAGATGCGACCCTGGCACCACGTCTGGCCCGCGTGATCGGAAGGAGGATCGCGGGGGCCGAATGATCGAGCTTGCGCGCCAGATCGGCGAGCACAGGATGTGTAAACAGATCGCCGATGGAGAATTCCATGCCCAACTTGTGTTGCAGGCGTGACATGACCCGTACGGCCAGGAGGGAGTGACCGCCCAGCTCGAAGAAGTTGTCGTGGCGTCCGACGCGGTCGAGCTTCAGCAGCTCGGCCCAGATCGCGGCCAGGAGACTTTCGGTCTTGCCCTGGGGCGCTTCATACTCACGTGAGCTGTCGATCTGGCCATCGGGGATCGGCAGCGCCCGGCGGTCCAGTTTGCCGTTGGGGGTCAGCGGGAACGCATCGAGGCGAACATAGGCGGCTGGCACCATGTACTTCGGCAGGCATGTCGTCAAATGCGCACGCAAGGCACCGGCCAGCTGGTCATCCTGGTCGGCCACCACGTAGGCCACCAGACGCTTGTCGCCTGGCGTGTCCTCGCGGGCGATCACCACCGCTTCGCGGATGGCGGGATGTTCCTGCAGCCGGGCCTCGATCTCACCGAGTTCAATGCGGAACCCACGGATTTTCACCTGATGGTCAAGCCGGCCCAGAAATTCGATCGTGCCGTCCGGCAACCGCCTGACCAGGTCACCGGTGCGATACATCCGCATGCCGGGTTCCGCCGCAAACGGGTCCGCAATGAATTTCTCGGCCGTTAACGCGGGCCGATTGTGATAGCCCCGCGCGAGCCCGGCCCCGCCGATATAAAGTTCGCCGGGGACGCCCACCGGGACCAGCTGTAAGGCACGGTCCAAGACATAGAGCCGGGTATTGGCGATCGGCGGCCCAATCACCACGGGCCGCCCGGCTTGCACTTCGCAGACCGCCGACCACACCGTCGTCTCCGTCGGCCCATACATGTTCCAGAGCGTGCCACAACAAGCGAGCAACTGGCTCGCGAGCTCGGCGCCATAGGCTTCGCCGCCGCACAGGATCTTCAGGTCGGGCGCGCCGGCCCACCCCGCCTCCAGCAACATGCGCAAGGTGGCGGGCGTGGCCTGCATCACGCTCACGCCGGATTGGGCGATGAGGCGGGCCAGCGCCACGCCGTCCGCGCTGGTCTCGCTGGCGGCGATGACGACGCAGGCCCCGCACACCAGCGGCAGGAAGATCTCGAGCACGGCAATGTCGAATGTCAGCGTGGTGATGGCGAGCATCCGGTCCGAGGCGCTAAGCCCGGGCCGTTTCTGCATCGATGCCAGCATGTTGACGACAGCGCGATGTTCGATCTCGACCCCTTTGGGCTGGCCGGTCGAGCCTGAGGTGTAGATCACGTAGGCCAGATGGCTGGGGTCATGGCCGGGGGCCGTCACCTGGCCGCCTGCCGGCGCGAACGGCGCCTCGCCATCGATCACGACCAGCTGCGCGCGATGGGGCGGGAGGTCCGGCTGCAACCGGCTTTGCGTCAGCAGGATCAGCGGCTGCGCATCCTCGAGCATGTAGGCGAGCCGCGCTCGCGGATGGGCGGGGTCGAGCGGAACATACGCGCCCCCTGCCTTCAGCACCGCCAGCATCCCGACCACCATGTCGAGCGACCGGTCAAGAAACAGCGCCACCAGGACATCCGGGCCCACACCCAGGGCCCGCAGCTGGCCGGCTAACGCATCCGCGCGCTGGTTGAGTTCGCGGTAAGTCAGGCTGGAGGCTTCAAACGTCACCGCGGTGGCGTTCGGCGTCCGCTCCGCCTGTGTCTCGAACAGCTCATGAATGCATTTCGTCATCGCTTCATCCACCGTCATAAAAGCAGTTCTTGTCATTTGGCACTTGTCAGCCGAGGAGCGCGGCGCGCCCTTCTCCCGATCGATCAGCCGGACGACGACCTGGCGGCGGCGCGCAACGCCGTGATATCTTCGGCTGGATCTTCCAGCAGGGCGGCGTGTGGGCCGGGCTCGATCAAAAGCGCGGCGAGTTCGGGCAGCATGGTGATGGATCCTTTGCCAGTCTGGTTGGTGAAGCTCGGGTCGTCCCGCCTGGCATGGGCACCGATGGAGACCGGGCGGGCCAAGGCGGCTTGGGCGATCATCAGCGCGAGCCGGGCCGCGCTGTTGCGCGCCGCCAGCGGCGCCAGTTGCGCGAGCGCGGCGCGCAACCCGTTCGCGTCGCGCAGCACGCCGAGATGGGTGGACATGATGTCGCGCACCGGCTCGGCATCGGGCCGCGGCGGCAGGTCTTGGGCCGGCAGGGGGCGCGGCGGCTTGGCCGCGCGCGCGGCCATGTGCTGGCCCGCCTGCGCGCCGCAGACGGCGGCTTCGAGCAGCGAATTGCTGGCCAGGCGGTTGGCGCCGTGCAGCCCGGTGCAGGCGACTTCGCCGGCGGCGTACAGGCCGGGCACGCTGGTGCGGCCGTGC